>NZ_JBNPJV010000014.1:0-31480 GCF_050312585.1 Pseudomonas sp. R19M | reverse complement strand
CTGGAAGAACGCGGTGCCTGGATTAGGGCGGCTGCGCCCCCCAGCGCGGGGCAAGCCCGCTCACTACAAGGCGTACGATCAGTAGCCGACGGTGAAGCGCTGGCGGGAGTGCTTCGGTGATTCAACTTCGTCGATCAACGCGATCGCAAAGTCAGCGAAGCTGATCCAACTGCGGCCTTCGCTGCTCACCAGCAAATCATCCTGGCCCAAACGGAATTTCCCGGTGCGCTCGGTTTCCACGAACTCCGCCGATGGCGACAGGAATGTCCAGTCCAGTTCCTTCTCCTGACGCAGCGTATCGAGAAACTCCGCGCCCGCACTGGCTTCCGCCTTGTATTCGGCAGGGAAGCCCGGGCTGTCGATCACACGGCTGCCACCTGGCAGCAGCAACGAACCGGCACCGCCCACCACCAGCAGGCGTTTCACCCCGGCCTTTTTCACCGGGCCGATCACCGCACTGGCGGGCAGAGTGGAAAAGTGCGCGGCACTGATCACCACATCATGGCCGCTCACGGCCTGTTGCAGGGCGTCGGCATCCAGGGCGTCGACTTGCTTGGCGGTCACGCCTGGGCGTGCCGTCAGTTTGTCGGTATTACGGGCGATGGCGGTGACGGTATGCCCACGGCGCAGCGCTTCTTCCAGCAGTTGGCTACCGGCACGGCCGGTGGCACCAATGATTGCAATCTTGCTCATGACATTCTCCAGTACGGTCAGGGTTTAAAACCAATCACCACTTCATTTCGCCCTTGGCGACTTTGGCGCTCAGTTCCAGCGAACTTTCATCGGCGAGGGTCGGGTAACGCTTCTTCATGGCTGCGATCAGGGCAGCGGAGTCCTTGGCCTTGGCGGTCTCGATATCGAAGGCTTTGATGTAGTCGGCGGTAAACGCCACGGATTTGAGCGATGGGCTGCCCAGGTAGTGGCCTGGAATCACCGTGCGCGGTTTCAGTTGTTCGATACGTTGCAGCGTTGCCAGCCAATCTTTGTGGGACTGCGCGCTCTGGGTGTCGGCCATCCACAGGTGGATGTTTTCGGCCACGACCACACCGCCGACGACGGCCTTGATCGACGGGATCCACACAAAGCTGCGATCCGGTTGCGGGCCGTCCAGGCCGACGATCTCCAGTTGCTCGCCTTCAAGGGTCAGGCTGTGGCCTTCAAGCACTTGCGGCACGAGGGTTTTGGCCGGTTTGTCGGCGCCCATTTTCGGGCCCCAGAAGTCCAGTTTGCCGGCCACGGTGGCCTTGATGTGGTCAACCACCGGTTGCGGTGCCAGTACCTTGGCGTCCGGGAACGCTGCGGTCAGGGTATCGAGGCCGAAGTAGTAGTCCGGGTCGCCGTGGCTGATGTAGATGGTGGTCAGGTGTTTGCCGCTGGCGCGGATTTTCTGCACCAGTTGCTCGGCCTGGCCTTTGCCGAATTGCGCATCCACCAGGATCGCGTCGTTGGCGCCGCTGACCAGCACCGAGCTGACCGGGAATATCGCGGCTTCGCCTGGGTTGTACACGTCGAGTTTCAGCTCGGCCGCTGCCGCGTGGGCTGCGAAGGCGAGGGCGGCGGTGGCCAGGGTCAGGCGTTTGAAGGTCGAGAACATCGGGCAGCTCCTGCCATCGGTAAGGGGTGTACAGAGCTTAGTTGCACCAAACGCAACAAAAAATGCGATGCTTGGACATAGTTTGTTTCTAAAATCGGGCAAATCATGGATCGTCTTCAAGCAATGCGCGTGTTTGTGACAGTGGTCGACTTGGGCAGTCAATCGGCCGCCGCCGACCATCTGGATCTGTCGCGTCCGGTGGTCTCGCGCTATTTGGCCGAGCTGGAAGACTGGGTTGGTGCGCGCCTGCTGCACCGCACCACGCGCAAGCTGAGCCTGACCGCCGCCGGTATCGAAACGCTGCCTCGGTGCCGCCAGATGCTGGAGTTGTGCAACGACATGCAGGCTGCCGTCAGTGAGCCGGACGAAGCGCCGCGTGGCCAGTTGCGGCTCAGTGTCAGTAGTTCGTTCGGCCAGGCACAGTTGGCGGATGCCGTGGCCGAGTACATCAAGCAGTACCCGTTAGTGAGTATCGACCTGCAAATGCTTGATCGTACGGTGAACTTGGTGGATGAGCGTATCGATCTGGCCATTCGCACCAGTCTCGAACTGGACCCCAGCCTGATCGCCCGCAAGCTGACGCTCTGCCGTTCGGTCATCTGCGCCTCGCCAGCATATCTGCGCGAACATCCACACCCTCGTCAGGTGCAAGACCTGGTGCAGCACAATTGCCTGACGCACTCTTACTTCGGCAAAAGTCTCTGGCACTTCACCGAGAATGCAGAACCGGTGTCGGTGGCAGTGCAAGGCAATATCACCGCCAATGAGGCAACGACATTGTTACGGGTGACATTGGCAGGGGCTGGTGTGGCGCGGCTGCCCAGCTATCAGGCGGGTGACTACATCCGTAGTGGTGAACTGATCCGTTTGCTACCGGAGGCCGAGCCTCAGCAAATGAATGTTTATGCGGTGTATGCGTCGCGTAAACACATGTCTCTGGCGCTGCGTAGCCTGCTGGATTTCCTTGTGCTCAGGTTTCCGGAAGAGCCTTTGTGGGACAAAGGTCTTTGAGCGGATATAAACCGATTGAATGACGCCCGATAATGGCAAGTCGCTCCGGCTGACCTATGCTTAAAACAGCACTGTGTAGATCCGTTCAGAGGTCTGTGCCATGAGCATCAAAACCAGAAAGTACCTGATGATTTTCACCCTCAGCGCATTTGCCACTGCGCTGTACGGGACTGCCGCCTACCGCGTTGAACAGACACGCATGCAGCCGGCGGCATTCGCGATCGGTTGTCATCAGGACCAATGCGTTCCCCGCACCGGCAGTTTCAGCGCGCTCAGGTAGGCTGCCCGGCCTTCAATTGCTCGCGAAACGCCTTGGGTGAGAACCCGACCCGTCGGCGAAACAGCCGAGAGAAATTCGTCGGGTCAGAAAACCCCAACACCTCCGACATTTCATTGATGGTCATGCTGGTGTAGGTCAGCAGGCGCTTGGCTTCCAGCAACTGGCGGTCGTGCATGATCTGCAAGGCCGGTTGGCCGCCCAGCTCCCGACATGTCCCGTTCAGGTGCGAGACCGAGATGCCCAGCTTGTGAGCCAGGTCTTCGATCTTGGGGTGCTCGCGGTAGTGCTGTTCGATCAACTGGGTGAAACGGCGGAAATACTCGCGGCCACGGGGCGGCCGTGGGTGGCGACGCTGAATGGCCTGGCGGCTGATCCACACCAGCAGCACGCTGACCAGGGCATGCATCATCATGTCCCGTGCCGGCTGATCATCGGCGTACTCGTCCTGCAAACGTGCGAACTGGCTGTTGAGGTAGTCGCTCTCCTTGCCGGCCGGATAATTGCCCAAGGTCTGCAGGCCGCCGGCCGTACTGCCCAGCTGCGTCTGCAAGTGGCTGACCAGCGGGGCCGACAGTGTCACCACGTAGCCTTCCACATCTTCTGAAAACCGGAACCCATGTACGCATAACGGCGGCAGCACCTGCAGCGTGGCTTCGTCGAGCGTGGTGTGCTGGCCTTCGATTTCCAAGTGCGCCTGGCCTTTGTGTACATAGAGCAACTGGCACAGATCCGCGTGCCGGTGGGGCTGGATTTCCCACTGGTATTCCCGACTCCTTCGGGAAATGGTTTCGCAGTGCAACAAATCGGGCGTAGGCCATTGCTGGCTTTCCCCATAAAGCTTGAAGACCGGAATCGCGGTTTTGGTCATGGTTTCAATCCGATACTCAGGACAGTGGTGCGGTAATCGCCCAAATTGGCAAAAAGCGCAGGTTTTGTAGCAGTTCTCACCTTCTTATGCTGCCCGCTCAAGTGAAAAATGTCAGCCACAAGACCAATGACAACTCTTTCACTTGATCAGTTCGGGTGAAGCCAGCAGGTGATAAGAATAATGAAAACGCTGAAGACTCAAGTCGCCATTATCGGCGCCGGTCCTTCCGGATTGCTGCTCGGCCAGCTGTTGCACAACGCCGGAATCCAAACCCTCATCCTAGAGCGCCAGAGCGCCGACTACGTGCAAGGCCGCATCCGCGCCGGGGTGCTGGAGCAGGGCATGGTCGACCTGCTGCGCGAAGCAGGCGTCAGCCGACGTATGGATGCCGAAGGGCTGGTGCATGATGGTTTCGAGCTGGCACTCGATGGCCAGTTGACCCACATCGACCTCAAGACCTTGACCGGCGGCCAATCGGTCATGATCTACGGCCAGACCGAGGTCACCCGCGACCTCATGGCTGCCCGCGCCGCTGCTGGTGCCGTGACGTTGTACGAAGCGTCCAATGTGCAGCCCCATGATCTGAAAAGTGAGCGTCCCTGGGTGACCTTCGAGCACCAAGGCGAAACCTTTCGCCTGGAGTGCGACTACGTTGCCGGTTGCGACGGCTTCCACGGCGTGGCCCGGCAGTCGATCCCGGCCGAGTCGCTGAGCGTTTTCGAACGGGTCTACCCCTTCGGCTGGCTGGGCATCCTGGCCGACACGCCGCCGATTCATGCTGAACTGGTGTACGCCAAACACGCGCGCGGCTTCGCCCTGTGCAGCATGCGCTCAGCGACCCGCAGTCGCTATTACCTGCAAGTGCCGGTGGACGAGTCGCTGGAAGCCTGGCCGGACGAGCGCTTCTGGGACGAACTGAAAACCCGCCTGCCCGGCCCGCTTGCGCAACAGTTGGTCACCGGCCCGTCGATCGAGAAAAGCATCGCGCCCCTGCGCAGCTTCGTGGTGGAGCCGATGCAGTACGGGCGCCTGTTCCTGCTTGGGGATGCCGCGCACATCGTGCCCCCCACCGGCGCCAAGGGCTTGAACCTGGCGGCCAGCGATGTGAGCACGCTGTATCGGATCTTGCTCAAGGTGTATCGCGAAGGGCGGGTGGACCTGTTGGAGAAGTATTCCGCGATCTGCTTGCGTCGCGTCTGGAAGGCCGAACGGTTTTCCTGGTGGATGACCTCAATGCTGCATCAGTTTCCGGAAGCGGACGGCTTCAGCCAGCGGATTGCACAGAGTGAGCTGGAATACTTCATCCACTCGCAGGCGGGGCGTCAAACCATCGCGGAAAATTACGTCGGACTTCCTTACGAAGCTATCGAGTAGCCTGCTATCGTATCGAGCATTCCCGCAGGCCTTTCCTGCCTCGCGGGCTCTGCTCGAAGGTTGCGCCGTGACTCACCTGAATCAGCCCGCCCCATCCGTCCCCGCCGTACGCAGTGTGCTTGTCGCCTTGATGATGGCGATCTTCCTTGGCGCACTGGACCAAACCATCGTCGCCGTATCGATGCCGGCCATCTCCGCGCAATTCCATGACGTCAACCTGCTGGCCTGGGTGATCTCCGGCTATATGGTCGCGATGACGGTGGCGGTGCCGATCTACGGCAAGCTCGGCGACCTGTACGGGCGGCGACCGATGATGCTGATCGGCATGGGCGTGTTCACCCTGGCCTCGCTGTTCTGCGGCATGGCGCAAAGCATGGAGCAACTGGTGCTGGCGCGGATTCTCCAGGGTATCGGCGCCGGCGGCATGATTTCCGTGAGCCAGGCGATTATCGGCGACATCATCCCGCCTCGTGAGCGCGGGCGTTACCAGGGCTATTTCAGCAGTATGTACGCGGTGGCCAGCGTGGCCGGGCCGGTGTTGGGCGGTTATATGACCGAGTATCTGTCCTGGCGCTGGGTGTTCCTGATCAACCTGCCCCTGGGTGCCGGTGCCTGGTATGTGGCCCATCGCACGCTGGTAGGGCTGCCGGTGCCGCAACGCAAACCGATCATCGACTACCTCGGCACCGTGCTGATGATCATCGGCCTGACTGCCCTGCTGCTGGGCATCACCGAAATCGGCCAGGGCCATCATTGGCGTGATGAGCAGGTATTGGGGTTGTTGGCCTGTGCGTGGGTGGCGCTGAGCGTGTTTGTGTGGCACGAACGCCGGGCGCGCGAGCCGTTATTGCCTATGCACCTGTTCGCCAACCGCAGCGCGGTGCTGTGCTGGTGCACGATTTTCTTCACCAGCTTCCAGGCGATTTCCCTGACGGTGTTGATGCCTCTGCGTTATCAGACGGTGACCGGCTCGGGTGCCGACAGCGCCGCCTTGCACCTGCTGCCGTTGGCCATGGGCTTACCGATGGGCGCCTACTTTGCCGGGCGCATGACCTCGGTGACCGGCCGTTATAAACCGATGATTCTCACCGGCGCGCTGTTGAGTCCGTTCGCCATTCTGGGCATGGCCTACAGTGCACCGCAGGCAGTCGGGCTGACGGCGATTTTCATGCTGCTGTGCGGCATCGCTGCCGGCATGCAGTTCCCGACGTCCCTGGTCGGCACACAAAACTCCGTTGAGCAGCGTGACATTGGCGTCGCTACCAGCACTACCAACCTGTTCCGCTCATTGGGCGGGGCGGTGGGGGTGGCGTGTATGTCGGCGCTGCTGCTGGCGCTGTTGCAGGATTCCAGCTTTGCCCACCTGGCCAGCGGTGCGTTGGTTACCGAGGGCAGTTCCGGCAACGTGCTGCTCGACGGCCTGAACGCCGCGCCAGGCCCGGCGCAGGATGCCCTGCGCGGAGAGCTGGCGGTGACGTTCCGACATCTGCTGATGGTGAGTGCGGCGGTGTCGCTGCTGGGGTTGGCAGCGGCGATTGCAATGCCCAATCGCCTGCTGCGCGGGCGCGAAGACAAAGCTAAATAACCGACAGGGCGAAAAACAACTGTGGGAGGGGGCTTGCTCCCGATGGCATTGTGTCAGTTAACGATGTTTTCACTGAACCACTGCCATCGGGAGCAAGCCCCCTCCCACAGTTGATGGGTTTCAAGCCTGATCAGGGGCTGTAGTACCCAACCGCCACCATGAAATGTCCGGTCTTGCGCAAGTACGCATGTTTGTTTTCCACCTTGTCGGTGACCGGGTTTTTCCAGCGGTATTTGTATTCACTCTGGTCCTGTTGGGTCATCAGATGCAGGATCGGCTCGCCGACGGGCTTGCCGTCCGGGTCCTTGATCTTGCTGAAGTCGGTGTTGACCAGTCGCAGGTTGGTGCCGTGGGCCACATAGCGCCGGGTATCCAGGTCCACTACGAACACATACAGATCATCCTGCAGGAACCCACCTTGCAGTGAGTTGATGGCCTTGAGCGTACCGGCCTCATCCTTGACCAGCGCCTTCACCGCCTTGTCGCGCAAGGCTCGCGCTTGTTCCGGAGTCGCCCGCGGCAAGTAGTAACCCACCGCCAGGATGCGCTGGCCCACGCGCTGATAGAACACATGCTTGTGTTCGACCTTGCCATCGTTCCAGTTCTGCCAGCGGTAGTCGGCCTGTTGGATACCTTGGCCTTCGGGGGTGGCCAGCGCCTGTTTGAACGAGGCTTGCAGGTCCGGGCCGAGCTGTTCGGACACGTTGCGACCGATCAAGGCGGAAGACGGCCCGCCGCTGGCCAGCAGCACGCCCTGGGTGTCGACCACGAACACGTAGCGGTCGTGGTCGATAAACTCGCCCTGGCGGCTGAACGCGGCCAAGGCCTTGTCGCCGTTGCTCTGATAGTAAGCCAAGGCTTTTTCCAACAGGGCCTTGGCGGCCTGGGCATCGTCATTCGCAGTGGCTGTGTGCACCGGGCCGAAACACAACAGCAGCAGCCAGGTGAACCGGAGTAGTCCCTTCATTACCCATCCTCTTCTTATCAGTGTGACAAGAGCGTAGACGGCTGCGGCTCAGGGTGCCGCCAACCACTGGCTGACAATGCCTTCGTACTCCCCGGTGGCCACGCTCAGGTGCAGCCATTGGTCGACGTAACTTTTCCAGGCCACATCATCCCGGGGCAGCAGGAAGGCTTTTTCGCTGTACTGCATCTGCCGCTCCGGGTTGACCGCGCACAGCCCGGGCTTCTGTTTTTGCTGGTAGCGCGCTTCGCTGGCGTCGGTAATCATCACGTCGGCCTTGCCCGCCAGCAGTTCGTCGAAGATCGTCACATTGTCATGCAGGCGGATCTGCGCCTGGCCCAGATGGGCGCGGGCGAACACTTCATTGGTGCCGCCGGCCGGCTCGATCACCCGCACCTGCGGCTGGTTGATCTGTTCGACGCTCTGGTAGCGTTGCACATCGGCGCAGCGCACCAACGGGATCTTGCCGTCGACGCCCAGCGGTTGGCTGAAGAAGGCTTTTTTCTGGCGCTCCAGCGACACGGAAATACCGCCCACGGCGATGTCGCAACGTTGAGCCAGGAAGTCCGGCATCAGGCTTTTCCAGGTGGTGGGTACCCAGTGGATCTTGGCGTTGAGGCTCTTGGCCAAGGATTCGGCCATGGCAATGTCGATGCCTTCATAACGGCCATCGGCGCGCAAAGCGGAGTAGGGCTTGTAGTCGCCGGTGGTGCACACGGTCAGCGTCCCGCGTTGAAGCACATCGTCCAGGCGCGAATCAGCCAGGGCGTAGGAGGTCAGACTTGCCAATAAACAGAAGGCCAGCGGAGCTTTCATGCGGTCGAGTCCTTGGGGTATGGGCGGGGCGGTCATTATTTCCAGCGGGCCCTGGGATGGCAAATGTTTAGCCGAGCCGCAACCACACTCCGCCAACCCTGAATTGAACACCGGTTGTGCGCGTGTGACGCTGGCCGGCATCTAGCTCACGGTGATCCGTACATGGATGGTTCCCCCGACACCCACCCCGAAATATCGCCCCGCGCTTTAGTGCCGAGCGGTTCGACGGTCGTCGAGGCGTTGCCGTCCGAACTGGCTTTCTGGGCGCTGTTCCATTGCCGTCACGCCCGCCCACCGGATACCTCTCTCCTACGTTGATTCGCCCCATGGATGACGCGCACCTGTGCGCATCTGCCCGACGGCGCCTGTGCGCCTGCCTGATACAAACGTATGAGAATTGCCATGAGTGTTTTTGCCGGCCTGCACGAAGCCCAAGCGTTCCTTGAACACAACCCGGACATCGAGATGTTCGAGCTGTTTATCCTCGACAACAACGGTGTACCGCGCGGCAAGTTGCTGCACCGCGATGAACTGCTGGCGGTGTACCAAAGCGGCCGGCCGCTGCCCAGCACCATCCTTGGCCTGACCATCAACGGTTATGATGTGGAAAACTCCGGGTTGGTGTGGGATGTCGGTGATATCGACTGCCGCGCCTACCCGGTCAGCGGCAGCTTGCAGCGGATGCCATGGCGGCTGATCCCGACGGCGGCAGTGCAAGTCAGCATGCACCCCACCGAAGGCTTGCCGGCCACCGTGGCCGACCCCCGGCATTTGCTGGCCAAGGTCATCCAGGGGTTGAACGCCGATGGATACTACCCGGTGATGGCGGCGGAACTGGAGTTCTACCTGCTCGACCAGAAGCCCGACCGCAACGGCCGCCCGCAACCGGCGCGAGATGCGGATGGCAGTCGCCCACGCTCGACCCAGGTGTATGGCCTGCGCGAGCTGGAGCAGATCGAGCCGTTTCTCGCCGACCTCTACAGTGCCTGCAAAGTGCAAGGCATCCCGGCGCGTACGGCTATCTCCGAATATGCCCCAGGCCAGGTGGAAATCACCCTGGAGCATCGCGCCGATGCGTTGCAAGCCATGGACGAAGCGGTGCGCTACAAACGCCTGGTCAAGGGCGTGGCTCACCGACACGGCATGACCGCCTGCTTCATGGCCAAGCCGTTCGCCGACCTGGCGGGCACCGGCATGCACATGCACGTCAGCCTGGCAGACGCTCAGGGTCACAACCTGTTTGCCAGCGACGCGGCCGACGGCACACCGCTGCTGCGCCAGGCGGTGGGCGGCATGCTCGGCACCTTGCTCGACTCGCTGCTGATGTTCTGCCCCAACGCCAACTCCTACCGTCGCTTCCAGACCAACAGCTACGCGCCGCTGGCCGCCACCTGGGGGGTGGACAACCGCACTGTCAGCCTGCGCATCCCTGGCGGCCCGGCGAACTCGCGGCATATCGAGCACCGCATCTGCGGCGCCGATGCCAACCCTTACCTGGCTGCCGCCGCGATTCTGGCCGGTATCCATCGGGGCATCCGCGAACAATGCGACCCCGGCCCTGCGGTGCAAGGTAATGGCTACGCCCAGGCCACGGCGCTCCTGCCCACCGACTGGCTCACCACCCTGCGTGCAATGGAGGCTTCAACCTGGGCGCAGGAGGCTTTCGGCCGTGAGTTCCTCGGGGTGTTCCTGGCGGTCAAGCGCGCCGAATATCGTCAGTTCATGGGGGAGGTGGGTGAGCAGGATTGGCGCTGGTACCTGAACCAGGCCTGAAGGGCGTTGTAGTCGTGACGGTTTCGACCTTTTTTTCACGTTGCGATGGTTAAGCTGTGAATCAAGGACGCTTACTACCGTTTCGCTTACATGAGCCCGCGATGTCGCCACATTCACCATCCTCCATCGAGATCGAATTCACCGAGCGCTGTGACCGTGAACATGCCCGGGTGTGCGGTGACACCCGTCCGCCAAGGCTGTTGCAGCGCCTGGCCGCGTGGCGGACTGCGCGGCTGGTGCGCCATGCGTTGAGCGTGGCCGGCGAGCCGGGGCTGATCCTCGACCTGGCCTGCGGCTCGGGGCGGTTCTGGCCGGTGCTGGGCGAACACGTCAACCGGGTGATCCTGGCCTCGGACAACTCCCAGGCCATGCTCGATCACGCCCGCACCCATCATCCGGCGACGTTGCTCAAGCGGATCAAGACCTTCCAGGGATCAGCGTTTTCCATTGGCTTGTCGGCGAATGCGGTGGACTGCATTTTCTGCCTGGAATTGTTTCGCCACGTCCACGACAGCGAGGTGCGCCTGGCCTTGCTGCAAGAGTTTCATCGGGTCAGCCGTGACACGGTGATCGTCTCGGTGAGCGCACGCGCGCCGGTGGAAGGCGAATTCCGTCAGGCCGGTTTCAAGATCCTGAATTACCAGGAATTCCTCCCAGGCTCCCAGTTATGGCGGGTCTACGTTCTGCGTAAGAGAGGATAAGTCCCGCTCGTCGGACTATTCTCCATTTCTTGTCGGAGTTTTCATGATCGTGTGTGCACTGCGAATGCTCGCAAGCCCCTTTCGCGATATATACTGCGCGCCATTCTTCAAGGGAGAGCCGTGTGGCCATCGATATTCACTGGATCTGCGACAACGATAGCCTCGGCCAGCATTGCGCCGAATGGCAGCAGTTGCCATTCGTTGCCCTCGACACCGAATTCATGCGGGTCGACACTTTTTATCCCATTGCCGGGCTGATCCAGATTGGTGATGGCGTCCGCGCTTACCTGATCGACCCCCTGACCATCGACAACTGGCAACCGTTGGCCGCCTTGCTGGAAAACCCAGCGGTGATCAAGGTGGTGCATGCCTGCAGCGAAGACCTCGAAGTGCTGTTGCGCCTGACCGGCAGCCTGCCGGTGCCGTTGTTCGACACCCAATTGGCCGCGGCCTACCTGAACCTTGGTTTTTCCATGGGCTACTCGCGCCTGGTGCACGCCGTGCTCGATATCGAGTTGCCCAAGGGCGAGACCCGCTCGGACTGGCTGCAGCGGCCATTGTCCGAGACCCAAGTGAGCTACGCCGCCGAAGACGCCGTGCACCTGGCCGAGGTCTACACGCGCCTGCGCCCGCAACTGTCTGCCGACAAGTACGCCTGGGTGCTGGAAGACGGCGCCGAACTGGTGGCCAACCTGCGCCGCGAAGTCGACCCGTACGAGGTGTACCGCGAGGCCAAGCTGGCGTGGAAACTGTCCCGCGCCCAACTGGCGGTCCTGCGCGAACTGTGCGCCTGGCGCGAACAGCAGGCCCGCGCGCGTGACCTGCCGCGCAACCGCATCATTCGCGAACATTCGTTATGGCCCCTGGCCAAAACCCAGCCGGATAACCTCACCGCCCTGGGCAAGATCGAAGACATGCACCCGCGCACTGTGCGTCAGGACGGCCAGTTCCTGCTGGACCTGATCAAACGTGCCGCTAGCGTGCCCGCGGACCAGTGGCCGCCTGCCGTTGCAGAACCCTTGCCGGTCGAGGCTGCCGCGCTGATCAAAGCACTGCGTGCCCAGGGCCAGGCGTTCGCCGAACGCCTGGAGATGGCGCCGGAACTGATGCTGCGCAAGAAAACCCTCGAAGCCCTGGTCAAGAGTGGCTACCCCGATGGGCCTTACCAATTGCCAGACTCGCTGCGTGGCTGGCGCCGCGAGTTGATGGGCCAGGCGCTGCTCGACAGCCTGGCCACTGCCGGAGAACAGCCTTGAAACGTATTTGCTCCATCTACCGCAGCCCGAAACGTGCCGGCATGTACATCTACGTACTCAAAAGCGATGCTTTGGAGCGCGTGCCCGAGGGTTTGGTCACGGTGTTCGGCAAGCCGGTGCACGCGTTCGACCTGGTGCTGACGCCCGAGCGCAAGCTGCAACAGGAAGACATCGTGCAAGTCCTGGAAAACCTCGACAAGCAGGGCTACCACCTGCAAATGCCGCCGGCCGAGGACGAGTACATCGAACACTTGCCCGAAGAGCTGCTGCGCCGCAACGACCCGGTGTAATCGATCAGTGCCCGGTTCAGGGCACCTTCTTCCATGGACTCGTATTAGTTGGCGGTGGCCGTAAGGATGCGGGCGGCCGTCTGCACTGTTTTTGAAAGGTTTGAACCATGCGTGTTCTGATTGCTGAACAGGATCACCCGCTCTACGCCCAACTGCTGCGCGCAGCGGCTCCGGACCTTGAAGTACTGACCAGCGGCGATTCCGCCGAACTGTCGCGCCTGGCCGCCGATTGCCCGGTGTGGCTGGGCCAGCCGGACCTGCTGGCGACCCTGTTGCGTCAGGGCCACCAGCCGCAATGGTTGCAATCGACCTGGGCGGGTATCACGCCGCTACTGGCCGAAGGCTTGCCGCGCAACTATCGCCTGACCCGTGCGGTCGGCATCTTTGGCCAGGTCATGGCCGAGTTTGTACTCACCTACATGCTGGGCCATGAGCGTGAAGTGCTGGCGCGGCTGGTCAGCCAGGTTGAGCGCAAATGGGACAACCGCCTGGGCCAGAGCCTGGCGGGGCGCAAAGTGCTGGTGGTCGGTACCGGCGATATCGGCCAGAGCGTGGCTGAGTTTCTGTTGCCGTTTGGCGTCGAGCTCTACGGTATCGCCAGCACCGCACGTGAGCAGGCGCCATTTATTGAAGTGGCCGCGCTCGATCAATTGGGCCGGTTGGTGGGGGAGGTGGACTACGTGGTCAACCTGCTGCCCAACACGCCCGACACCCATGACCTGTACGACGCGGCGCTGTTCAAGCAATTCAAGCCTACCGCGTTGTTCATCAACGTCGGGCGCGGCGTGGCGGTGGTCGATGCCGATCTGGTCGAGGCGTTGAAAGAAGGGCACCTGGCCGGCGCGGTGATCGACGTGTGCCGCCAGGAACCGTTGCCGCAGCGCCACCCGTTCTGGACCGCCTGGGGCCTGCTGCTGACCGGGCACAGTTCGGCGCCGACGTCGCCTGCGAAGATGGTGGCGTTGTTTGTGCAGAACCTGCGGGCGTATCAGGCCAAGCAGGCGTTGCGCGGGGAAGTGGATTTCGCGCGCGGTTACTGACTGCACTCGGAACACATTGTGGGAGCGGGCAAGCCCTGATGCGTATCAGTTAAGGCTTAACGCGGTCACTGTGGGAGGCTGAAGTCACCCTCGCAGATCAGCTCGCTCAACGGCCGGCGCGAGCTCGGCGCTTCACGGCCTTGCAGGTATTCAGGCAAGGTCGATTTATCGCCCAGTTTGCCCACGGCCACGGCGGCGTGCAGCGCATAACCTTGCGGAATCTTCAGCTCCTTGCGCGTCAGTTCCTGATCGAAGCCGGCCATGCCGTGGGTGTGCCAGCCGGCGAGGCTGGCTTGCAGGGCCAGGTGACCCCAGGCAGAACCGGTGTCAAAGGTGTGCCACAGTGCCGGAGTTTCTTCGCTGGCGCCGGGGGCGATGAAGTCGGTTTTCGAGGCGATGATCACCAAGGCCGACGCGTGCTGCGCCCAGCCCCGGTTGAATTCATTGAGCAGGCCCAGGAAGCGCTCCCAGTTCGGCGTGTCGCGACGCGCATACAGGAAGCGCCACGGCTGTGAGTTGTAGGCCGACGGTGCCCAGCGTGCGGCTTCGAAAAAGCTCAGCAGCGTCTCTTGCGGAATGCTTTCGCCGGTAAAGGCCCGGGGCGACCAGCGGTCGGTGAATTGGGTGTGAATCGGGTAGTCGGCAACACGGCTCATGGGCAAGTTCCTGATCGTCAATTCGGTGCTCAAAGCTACTGCGCGGCGACTAGACTGACAAGTCTGGTCACACCGCCAGTCGTAAGCGCTTGGCCCCAAGGGGCTTGGGCACTAGACTGGCGGCCTTTTCACCTGATGATGTTGATGTAGAGCCATGGCCGCCAAAGTCGAACCTTTCTGGATACGCAAAACCCTTGAACACCTCGACCAGGAGGAGTGGGAGTCGTTGTGCGACGGCTGTGGCCTGTGCTGCCTGCAAAAGCTCGAGGATGAAGACGACAACAGTGTTTATTACACGCGTATCGCCTGCAAACTCCTCGACCTGAAAACCTGCCAGTGCACCGACTACCCCAACCGTCGCGCCTCGGTGCCTGATTGCATCCAGCTCACGCCGGGCCAGGCTGATCAGTTCAAATGGCTGCCGCCGACCTGCGCCTACCGCCTGGTCAGCGAGCGCAAAGACCTGCCGCTGTGGCACCACCTGGTCTGCGGTGACCGCGATGCGGTCCATCACGAACGCATTTCCCAGTCCGGGCGCATGCTCAGCGAAGGCAGCGTGCCCGAAGACGACTGGGAGGATTACCTGATCTTCCGTGCCGGTTGACCAAGGAGTGTGTATGCGGGGGGGAACCAAGCTGGCGGCAAGCCTGGTGTTGCTGGCGCTGAGCATGTCGGCGTGGTGTGCGAACAAAGTCGACCTGGATTATCACGTCAAGTTGCTGCCCCAGAGCGATCAGGCCGAAGTGCGCGTGAGCCTGTCCCAAGGCTCGGCGGTGCGCAGCCTCAACCTGGACCTGGGGCGCGCGGGCGATTACAGCGATTTCAAGGCCGACGGTCAGTGGACCGTCACCGGCAGCCGCGGCCTCTGGCAGCCCAGTGCCGACAAGTCCAGCCTGACCTACCGCGTGCGCCTTACCCATGCCCGCAAGCCCGGTGTCTATGAAACACGGATGACGCCCAACTGGGCGCTGCTGCGCGGTGAAGACCTGGTGCCAACCGCTCGGCTCGACCAACAGGACGGAACCGAGTTGGTTTCGCGCCTGGTGTTCGAATTGCCCTCCGGTTGGAAGAGCATCGAAACCGCCTGGCCGCGCATCGGTAAAAACAAATTTCGCGTCGATAACGTCTCCCGCCTGTTCGACCGCCCCACCGGCTGGATGCTCGCCGGCACCCTCGGCAGCCGTCGCATACGGCTGGGTGCAACCGAAGTCACCGTGGCCTCGCCCAAGGGCCAGGGCATGCGCCGCATGGATGTTTTGACGCTGCTGACATTCGTCTGGCCGCAAGTGGAAGCGGCGTTTCCGCGCCATCCAGCGAAACTCTTGATCGTGGGCGCCAACGATCCGATGCGCCGGGGCGTGGTGGCATCGCGTGATTCGATCTATCTCAGCAGTCGCACGCCACTGGTCAGCGAAAACGGCAGCAGCCCGCTGATCCGCGAGGTGGTGCAGGCCATCGGCCGCTTCAATGATCACGACAGCAGCGATTGGATTCGCGAGGGCCTGGGCGAGTATTACGCGATCGAGCTGATGCGCCGCGCCGGTGGTATCACCGATGAGCGCTACGCGGCCATACAGGCGCGGTTGGGCAAGGACGGCAAGGGCGTCAGCACATTGCGCGGCGAGCACATCAGCGCCGGGGCGGTGGCCCAGGCGGTGCTGCTGTTGCAGGAGCTCGACCGCGAAATCCGCGTGAAAACCCACAACAAGCGTTCGCTGGACGATCTGGCACAAGCGGTCATGCGGGTGAACAGCATCACCACTGCACAGTTCGTGCAACTGGCTGAAAGTGTGATCGGCGAGTCGTCGGTGGTGCTGGAGACCAAGCTGTTGCGTTGATCCCCAGTCATGTACCGATCAAAGTGTGGAAGGGGGCCGCGATTAACCAGCAGTCTTGGTGGCTTTTTCTGCGGCGACTTCCGCCTTGGTCTTCAGGTTCTTCAACTCTTGGCCGGCACGCTCAATCTTCGTGCGCACGCTGTTCATTTCCTGACGACCCTGCTCCAGCTTGTCCTTAAGCGAGCTGTGCCCGGTAAAACCACGGGCCAGCGCCACGCCGCCGATTGCCACTTGGATCAAGCCGAAAATCCCGCCACGGCGCAGGCCTTTGCCGACCATCATCACGCCGCCGGCCACCGAGCCGATACGTTCCCAGCCGTGCACGTTCTGGGTGGGCTGTGTGTCGAGTGGGGCGTGTTCGATAGCCGGTCGCAGGTATTTGCTGTCGCTCATGATCTCTCTCCAACAAGGGCAAGTGTAAATAGCTGACTGTTTGCACGCGCCGGATGTTCCCGGAAAATTAATACTTGGGGCCTGAACGGGTGTTGTTGCCCTTGGCCAGGCGATCGTAGAGCACCACGTTGACCGTGGCGGCGAGGTTCATGCAGCCGGTAGTCGGGATGTACACCACGTCCTCACACCAGTCACGAATCTCTTTGTCGAGGGAGCCATCTTCGGGGCCGAAGATGTACAGCGCGCGGTCGGGGTGAGTGTATTCGGGCAGCGGGCGGGCGCCTTCCACCAGTTCCACGGCGACCGGGATACAGCCCAGGGGCAGGATCTTTTTCAGGTCATCGATGCCGATCAGGGGAATGTCGTGGTGGACCTTCTTGGTATCGGTGATGAAGTCCCGGGCGCGCTCGTAACGCACGCCGGTGTAAAACACCGAGGCCACGCCGTAGCAGCCGGCGGCACGCATCACCGAGCCGACGTTCTCGGGGGATTTGGGGTTATACAGACCGATGCAGCTGTAGCGTTTATTGCCCACGGGAGTGCCTTAAAAAGGCAGCATTATAGCGGCAAGCTTCAAGCTGCAAGTTAAAAGCAGAGCGGCTTTTTCTTGCAGCTTGCAGCTTGAGGCTTTCAGCTGTCCTTCTTCATCAACCCAGCCAACGCCGCAAACGGGTTATGGGTGGCCTTGGCAATGGTCGGGCTGCTGGTGGAGCCGTCGCCGAAGTACTGCTGGTCGGTGTAGCGCGAGTGTTCGTTGTCGTGGCAATACAGGCACAGCAGCTCCCAGTTGGAGCCATCCTGGGGGTTGTCATCATGGTTATGGTTGCGGTGGTGTACTGTCAGTTCACTCAAGCGTTTTCCGGAAAACTCCCGGGCGCAGCGGCCGCATACGTGTGGGTACATCTTCAAGGCTTTGTCGCGGTAGCCCATTTCCCGATCGCGCTGGGCATCGGCGAGGATGCGATCCAGCTTGGCGGTGTGGGAGGGCGGGTTGGTCGAGCTCATCATGGCTCCTGGCTATTAGCGGGTTCACGGATAGGGTTGATTCTAGCCGCTCGCGCTGTAAATGACTGCTTCACTTTACATACAAGGATCTGAAACTCATGCGTCTGCATTCATGGATTGTTGCGTTACTGCTGTGTGTCGTCACCGCCCAGGCCCAGGCGTTCTCCACACCCAAACCGGGGCAGGTGATCGAGGTGGAACTCGAACAACTGCATCCAACCCAGGCTGTGGTGGGTTTTGACCAGATCTACTACAGCCTCGGCTTGTTTGCCGACAAGCCGGCCAAGGTCTTCGATGAGTACTGCGAGACCAACGGCCAGGGCGCCGCCGACAAAGTGCCGAAAAAGGCCGACCTGCACCAACCGAGCAGTTTCACCTGCAAGGACCCGGTAGGCGCCCATCCCGAAGACATGAAAACCGTGGTCGTCGGCCCGGCCGGTCAGTTGTACCTCACCGACGGTCACCACAGCTTCACCACCTTGTGGGAAGTGCCCGGCGGCGGTCCCAAGCTGAAAATGTGGGTCAAGGTCACCGATGATTTCAGCGGCAGCCCGGACATGGCCGCTTTCTGGCAGTGCATGCAGGCGGCGCGCAAGGTCTGGCTCAAGGACAACCAGGGCCAGGCGCTGTCGCCCGCGAAATTGCCGGCGCACCTGGGCTTCAAGAACCTGCAGGACGACACTTTCCGCAGCCTGGTGTATTTCACCCGCAAGGCCGCCTACGGCAAGCCGGACGATGGCGCCATCGCGCCGGAATTCCTGGAGTTCTACTGGGGCAACTGGCTGCGCACCCAGATCGACCTGGGCGCCTACAACCTGGACAAGAAGGGCGGCTACAAGGATGCCATTGAAGCGGTGGCCAAGCGTATGGTCAGCCTGGCACCGGGCTCACCGGTCGGTGACAGCGGTTTTACCGCGCATCAACTGGGCGGCATGACCCAGCTGGACCGCAATGAGCTGGAAAAGACGTTCGACAAGAAAGTGCCGTACGTGATCGATTACCGCAAGTCCCTGAACTGACCGTCTGTGTTCAACCTTTGATTTTTTCCGCAATCCAGATGGTATGCCGGGTGCCCTTGTTGCCATGGGCAAAGACTTGCACTTCTTCGGCCTTGAACCCGGCCTTGCGCAGTTTGTCGCTGAACAGCCTGTCGGCGCTGGCCGACCACACGGCCAGCACGCCTTTGGGGCGCAGGGCCTTGGCGCAGGCGGCCAGGCCGGCGGCGGAATACAACCAGCTATTGGCCTTTTGCGTCAGGCCTTCGGGACCGTTGTCCACATCGAGCATGATCGCGTCAAAGCCCTGGGGCTCGGCTTGCAGCACCTTGGCCACGTCCTCCAGGCGGATCACCGTGCGCGGGTCCAGCAACGGGCGCCCGGACTTTTCCCCGAGCGGGCCGCGGTTCCACTCGACCACGCCCGGTACCAACTCCGCGACCACCACTTCGGCCGTCTTGCCCAGGTGCTTGAGGGCCGAGGCCAGGGTAAAGCCCATGCCCAGGCCGCCGATCAACACGCGTGAACCCGCACGGCCGGCGACCTTGCGGCAGGGAATTTCCGCCAGCGCATCCTCGGAGCCGTGCATGCGCGTATTCATCAACTGGCCGCCATCGCCCCCCTGAATCTTGATGACAAAATCCTCGCCATATTCGAACAGGCACAAGGCACCGCCGTTGTCGGGGATCGGGGTGGTGTCCAGCAGAACGAAACGTTTCATGGAAATCTCATTGAGAAGGGCATTCTTGCGCGGTTGGGAGTAGCCTTACGGTATTCCGGTCAGGCCATGGAGCCATCGATGAAGTGCAACATTCTAACGGCCATTGTGCTGGGCGCGCTCACATTGGGTACGGCGCAGGCTCAAGAGGCGCAAACCGTGCCGGTCGCACCCGCGCCAACCCCAGGTGCCCCGGGCACACCGACCCCCACGTTGTATCCGCAAGTCAGCCCGCCCGCCGCCCCCAAGGCCACTGTCAACGGCTCGCCCGCGCTGGAGCCGATTGTGTTGCCCACGCCGCCGAAAGACCAGACGGTGCCTGGCCTGCAACAGAGCGACAGCAAGCCGAAGACGCCCGGCGGTTAGGCCAACCCCAGGGCCTTGAACACAAAACCGTATTCAAGCGCCACGTCACGCAGTCCCTGGTAACGGCCACTCATGCCGCCATGGCCGGCGCCCAGTTCGGTCTTGAGCAGCAGCAGGTTGTCGTCCGTCTTGGTGTCACGCAGCTTGGCCACCCACTTGGCGGCTTCCCAGTACTGCACGCGGCTGTCGTTGTAGCCGGCGATCACCAAGGTGGCCGGGTAGGCTTGCGCGCTGACGTTTTCGTAAGGCGCGTAAGCCTTGAGGCGTGCGTAGACCTCGGGCTCTTCAGGGTTGCCCCACTCGTCATACTCGGTGATGGTCAATGGCAGCTCCGGGTCGAGCATGGTGTTGAGCACATCGACGAACGGCACTTCGGCAATCGCCGCCTGGAACAGCTCCGGGCGCTGGTTGAGTACCGCGCCGATCAACAGGCCACCGGCGCTGCCGCCGCTGATCGCCAATTGTCTGGATGTGGTCAGGCCCTGGGCGATCAGGTGCTCGGCGCAGGCGATAAAATCGCTGAAGGTATTCTGCTTGTGCGCCTGCTTGCCGTTGCGATACCAGGCTTCCCCCAGCTCGCCACCGCCGCGCACATGGGCAATGGCAAAGGCGACGCCACGGTCGAGCAGGCTCAGGCGTGCATGCGAAAACCACGGGTCCAGGCTCGAACCGTAGGCGCCGTAGCCGTAGAGGTACAGCGGTGTGGTTTTACCGAGCTGGTCACGCTTGACCACCAGGCTGATCGGCACCTGGGTGCCGTCGACGGAGGTCGCCCACAGGCGCTGGCTGACGTAGTCATCGGCGTTGAATGCGCCGAGCACCGGGGTCTCCTTGAGCACCGTTTGCGCGCCTGTCGGCAGTTCGAGCTGACGGACCTGGGCCGGGCGATTCAGCGCTTCGTAGCGCAGGCGGATCTTGTCGCTCGGAAATTCCAAGCTGTTTTGTACGTAGAGGCTATAGGCAGCGTCGGGTAATTCCACGCGGTACGTCGGCATGCCCTGAGGGTGCACTTCGATCACCGGCAGGCCGCCGATGCGCAGGCTGAGGGTCATGGCGCCGGCGTTCAGGCTCACACCGTCGAGCATGACCTCGTCGCTGTGCGGGATCAGGTTCTGCCAGTCGGCCTCGTCGGGCACGCTGCCGGTGTCGGCGGCGACGAACAGTGCGTAGTTGATGCCGTCGCGGTTGCTGCGGATAAACCAGGTCCACTCGCCGTCACGCTGGCCGTGGTCGACATCGTATTCATGGTCCTCGACCCGTGGCGCCAGGCAGGTGAAGTCCTGCTCTGGGTGGTCGGCGTCCAATGCCCAGGTCTCGCTGGTGGTCTTGCTGCCCAGGGCCAGCAGCAGCTGGCGCTCGGAGCTGGAGCGG
This sequence comes from Pseudomonas sp. R19M, assembly GCF_050312585.1. NCBI lineage: Bacteria > Pseudomonadati > Pseudomonadota > Gammaproteobacteria > Pseudomonadales > Pseudomonadaceae > Pseudomonas > Pseudomonas sp. R19M. The sequence continues at coordinate 10,586 of NZ_JBNPJV010000014.1, read as the reverse complement.
TAGCAATGCAGGAAGAAACGTCCGTCGGGCTCGTGGAACACCTCCTGCGCCGCCGTACCGTCCAGGCGATAGCGATGCAGTTTGTGCGGGCGATGGGTATCGTCCAGTTCGCCGAAAAACAGGGTCAGGCTGTCATTGGCCCAGGTCATGCTGCCGTCGCAGTTTTCGAACTCCAGTTCGCTGACTTTGTCGGTGGCCAATTCCTTCACGTACAGGGTGTAGATCTCTTCACCGCTGGTATCCACGCTGTAGGCCAGGCGCTGATGGTCCGGGCTGATACTGAAGGCGCCGAGGGAGAAGAAACCACCCTTGGCCAGCACGTTGGGGTCAAGCAGCAGCTCTTCGCTGCTCTCATCCACTTGGTGGCTGTCATCCGCCGGGCGACGGCAGCGATAGTGGCGAGCGTATTCGTCACCCGCGGTGGTCCGTGTGTAATACAGGTACGGTCCCCAGGGCGAGGGCAGGGACAGGTCGGTTTCCAGGATGCGACCCTTGATTTCTTCGAACAGGGTTTCGCGCAGGGCTTTCTGGTCGGCGAGCTGTGCTTCCTGCCAGGCGTTTTCAGCCCTGAGGTAATCGAGTACCTCGGGGTTGTCACGCTCTTGCAGCCAGGCGTAAGGGTCTGGGCCTTGACCCTTGCGGGCAATCGGGGCGGTCGCTATAGGCATGGAATACTCTCCGTCTGGCGCAGGGTCGCAGGCATTGCAGCCGAGACGCGCAAAAGCCGTTATCATAGCCGCCTGTTTGCCTACCTTGCCATGGACACCATGACCGAGAACGACTATCTGATCGCTTGGGGCCTTTACGCCTTCGCCGCTTTGGGCTGCCTGTTGGTATGGTGGCGCCTGACCCGCTGGATCTGGCGTTGGCTGCGCGAGCCGCTGCAATTGCTGATGGCCGTGTTGCTGTTCAGCCCGACCATCGTCGACCCGGTCAAGACCCAGTTCGCCCCGGCGGTGGCCATCACCGCCATGGACCTGGTGCTCAAGGTCGGCAATAACGCCTGGCGGGCCATTTCCGATCTGTTCATGTACACGATGATCGCGTTTGCCGTGTATCTCGTGTTTGTGTTGATCCGCTGGCCCATCGAGCGCGCCGCCAATGCCCGTCGCGAGCGCAAGGCGGCGGTCGATGCCGCGTTGGCCGCCGAGCAGGACGACGAGGAACCCTTGCGCCGCCCGGCACCGGTCAGTGGTGTACGGGTCGAGCCGCGCCTTTGACGTCGTCCGCCCTGCAGCGAGAGCCCTGGCATGTGTGAATTGATGGGCATGAGTGCCAACGTCCCCACCGATATCGTATTCAGTTTTACCGGGCTGATGCAGCGCGGCGGACGCACCGGCCCCCACCGTGATGGCTGGGGCATTGCTTTCTATGAAGGCCGTGGCCTGCGCCTGTTCCAGGACCCGGCTGCCAGCAGTGAATCGGAAGTCGCCTTGCTGGTGCAGCGTTATCCCATCAAAAGTGAAGTGGTGATTGGTCATATCCGCCAGGCCAACGTGGGCAAGGTGTGCCTGTCCAATACCCACCCGTTCGTGCGTGAACTGTGGGGGCGCAACTGGTGTTTTGCGCACAACGGCCAGCTGGCGGACTTTAACCCCCGCGCCACGTTCTACCGGCCGGTGGGCGATACCGACAGCGAAGCGGCGTTCTGCGACTTGCTCAACCGCGTGCGTGAGGCCTTCCCCGAACCTGTGGAGATCGAACAGGTCTTGCCTGACCTGATCGCCGCTTGTGCCGAATACCGCAGCAAAGGCGTGTTCAACTGCCTGCTCAGTGACGGCGACTGGCTGTTTTGCTACTGCTCGACCAAACTGGCACAGATCACCCGGCGCGCCCCTTTTGGCCCGGCTCGCTTGAAGGATGTCGACGTGATCGTCGATTTTCAGGCCGAAACCACGCCCGATGACGTGGTCACGGTCATCGCCACCGAACCTTTGACCGACAACGAAAACTGGACCCGCTACGAACCGGGCCAATGGAGCCTGTGGCGACGCGGTGAATGCGTCAGCCAGGGCGTCACCGAGTAAGGATATCGACCATGTTGCTCAGTTATCTGCGGTTGGTACTGTTTGCCATTGGCTTGCTGGTCGGTGTGCAAGTACCGGGGTTTATCAACGACTATGCCAAGCGCGTCGAAGCTCACTTGATCGAAGCCCAGACCGGCCTGCGTGGCTTCGATGCCACCGCGCAACAGTTCTTCAACGGCGACTTGCAGGCATTGGTGGCGCATTACCGCGCCAGTGACGACCCGGTGTTCCGCAGCGATGCCAACAGCCTGGGCACCTTGCTCGACCGCCAGGTGGCGTTGGACAAGCAATTCCAGGCCATGCAAGGCCCGTGGTATATCCGCGCCCTGCAAGTGGCGGTGGCCGCCGACCCGGACATTCGTCGGGAAACCTGGAACGGCTACAGCTACCAGATCCTGCTCACGCCCGAAGCCATGGGCTGGGGGCTGGGTGGGGCGATGTTGTTGTCGTTCGGCTTGGAGTGCCTGTATCGCTTGATCGACTGGATCGTGCTGGGCGGCAAGCGCATGCGCCAGAGCCGGCCGATTGAAGAACGCGACCTCAAGGGTCTCTGACCTAATGTGGGAGGGAGCAAGCCCCCTCCCACCGTTTCAGCTCAGGACCATCCGCTCCTCGCCGACTTCCTCGGCATAACGGGCCACGACTGTCTGGCACAACCCCACAATCTCCTCCACCAACTCCACTCCCACACGCCACGACACCACCACCTGCAAGTTCGGCAGTTTTTGCGTCATGGGCAACATCACCAATTCCCCCCGCGCCAATTCCTCGCTGACCAGCACCGGCGGTAGCGCCCCAATGCCGAAGCCATCGCGCAGCAAACGGGTAATCGCCGACACCGAATTCACACAGTTCATCCGTGGCGCGGCCACGCCGTTGGCCTGCATCAGGCTCAGCACGTCCTGGTGCGGGTGGGAATTTTTCGAGTAGGTAATGATGCGCTCCTGGGCCAGTTCGGCGAGGGAGGCGTAGTCGCGGTGGTAAATCGAGTGGCTGGCGACGATCCAGGCCATGGGATGGCTGGCCAGTTCCAGGCTGCGCACGGTTTCCAGGCGCAGCAGGTCGGTTTGCAGGATCAGATCGAGAAAGCCTTTTTGCAGCTGATCGCTGAGGTTCAATGCGGTATCGGCGATCAACTCGATTTCCACCAGCGGAAAATGATCCATCAGTTCCGCCACCAACGGGCTCAGCCAGGTGTGGATGACAGTGTCCATCACGCCGATCCGAATGCGCCCGACCTTGCTGCTGGTGGTTTCCAGGGACCGCTTCAGCTCTTGCATGGTCCCCATCATTTGCTCGGCGTAATCGAGCACCTTCAAGCCTTCCGGGGTCAGGCTCACGCCCCGTGAGTCGCGCAGCAACAGCTTCACACCCAGCTCGCTTTCCAACACCGCAATGCGGCTGGAAATCGAGGCCTGGGTCGTGAACAGCTTCTCGGCGGTTAGTCGAAAGCTCTTGAGCTTGGCCACCCAGACGAAGGTTTCGAGGAACTTCAAATTCATGGGATCAACTTTTCTTATGCATGGATCGGTTTTTATTAGTTGGACGCCGCACCGGGCAAACGCCAAAAATCGAGCCATTCCACGATAAGCGTCGTTGGGGTATGAGGACAAGTTGCGAGTTCCGGGTAAAAAATCCCACACTACAAAAAAACAACGCCTACAGGAGCGCCCACCGTGAGCCGTCTGTTATTGAATTGCGATATCGGCGAAAGCTTCGGTAACTGGACCATGGGTCTGGATGCCGAGGTCATGCCGTTCATCGATTGCGCCAACGTGGCCTGCGGTTTTCATGCCGGCGACCCGAGCATCATGCGCAAGACCGTCAGCCTGGCTTTCAAGCATGGCGTGCAAGTCGGTGCACACCCGGCCTACCAGGACCTGCAAGGCTTCGGCCGTCGCTCCATGGCCTACACGGCCCAGGAGATCCAGGACCTGCTGCATTATCAGATCGGCGCTCTCGATGGCATTTGTCGCGCCCAGGGTGGACGGGTCAGCTACGTCAAACCCCATGGGGCGATGTACAACGACATGATGGCCAACCCCGCGCAACTGCGTGCAGTGATCCAGGCCGTGGCGGCTTATGGCGATTTGCCGCTGATGCTGCTGGCCACCCGCGACAACAGCGCGGCCCAGGCGCTGGGTGATGAATACGGTGTGATCCTGTGGTTTGAAGCGTTCGCCGACCGCGCCTACGACGCCAAGGGCCACCTGGTTTCGCGTCAGTTGCCGGGGGCCGTGCATCACGACGCCGACACGATCTTGCAGCAGGCCCTGACCATTTCCCGTGGTGCAGCCCTGACGGCCAGCGACGGCAGCGCCTTGATCTTGCAGGCCAACACCTTGTGCGTGCATGGCGATAACGCCAGTTCGATCGCTGCGGTACAACGCATCCGCGAGGCGTTGAAGTCAGCATGAAGCCACGCATTGAAGTGGTCGCCATTGACGGCTTGATGGTGCGTCTGTTCGACGTGATTGCCGAAGCCAATATGCCGTGGATGCTCGCCGCCACTCAGCGCTTGCGCGAGAGGTTCGGCGCGGCGCTGGTGGATCTGGTGCCGTCTTACACCACCTTGATGGTGCATTACGATCTCACGGCGCTCAGCCCGGCCCAGGCACGCGAGTTGATCGACCTGGCATTGACTGACCTGCAACCTCAGGTTCAGGGCAGCGGCCAAGCCCATGTGCTGCCGGTGTGGTACGACCTGAGCGTGGGCCCGGAGCTGACGTTGCTCAGCCGGCGCAGTGGCCTGGCGGTTGAGGAGGTGATCCGCCGTCACAGCGCCCATGAATATCAGGTGTTCGCCCTCGGCTTTGCCCCGGGGTTCGCGTTCATGGGGCTGGTGGATGAAATCCTCGCCACACCGCGCCTCAATACGCCGCGCAAACGCATCGCGGCGGGGAGCGTTGGCATCGCTGAACGGCAAACCGCCGCCTACCCGGTGATCTCTCCCGGCGGCTGGAACCTCATCGGGCGCACCCCGGCCAAACTCTTCGACCGCGAACGTGACGGCTACAGCCTGATGCAGCCCGGCGACACGGTGCGTTTCGAGCCGGTCGACCACGCCGAATTCATCAACCTGGGTGGCGACGACACGCCGTTGGAGGCGCAGGCATGAGCCACTTGTTGATCGAGGCCAGCACGCCGCTGTGCCTGTTGCAGGATGCGGGCCGCTTTGGTGTGCGCCACCTGGGCGTGACGCAGGGCGGGGCGCTGGATTGGGTCTCGATGTCCTGGGCCAATTGGCTGCTGGGCAATGCGCTGGATGCGCCGGTAGTGGAAATCACCTTGGGCGGCTTTACCCTGCAGGCCGAGGATTATTGCCTGCTGGCGTTGGCCGGGGCGGATCTGGGCGCGTATATCGATGAGCGCGCGATCAGCCCAGGCCGCAGTTTTATCCTGCAAAAGGGCCAGCGGCTGCGCTTCACCCAGCCGTTCAGTGGCGCCCGGGCTTACCTGGCGGCACCGGGCGGGTTCGATGCGCCGCCGGTGTTGGGCAGCTGCGCCACGGTCGTGCGCGAGGAGCTGGGCGGCCCGGACGGTTTCGGCAAGGCGTTGGCCCAAGGCGGTCGCCTGGCTTATTCCGGTGTCGGCGGGGCGATGAGGGTGTTGGCTGATCCGGTCTTGCCCGCCAAGGCGCCGCTGGAGGTGATCGTCGGTGCGCAGATCGGCCAGTTCAGCGGCCAAAGCCTGTTTGATGCGTTCAACAGCGAATGGACCCTCGATAGCCGCGCCGACCGCATGGGTATGCGCCTGCTGGGCACGCCGTTGCAGTACCAGGGGCCGTCATTGATTTCCGAAGGGATTCCGTTGGGGGCGATCCAGGTGCCGCCGGATGGGCAGCCGATTGTGTTGCTTAATGATCGACAGACGATTGGGGGGTATCCGCGCCTGGGTGCCTTGACGCCGTTGGCGCTGGCGCGATTGGCGCAGTGCCTGCCGGGGGATACGGTGAGGTTGACGCCGGTGGTGCAGGAGACTGCGCACCGGCAGCATGTCGACTTTTTACTGCGGCTGGCCACGGTCTAAAAGACACTGGGATCAAAATGTGGGAGGGGGCTTGCTCCCGATAGCAGTGTGTCAGTCAGCCCATCAGGTACTGAGCCACCGCCATCGGGAGCAAGCTCCCTCCCACATTGGATCTCAGGAGGCGTGTTTATTTGGAGAGAAAACGCATGCCTTCTTCGAGCCCGCGCAGGGTCAGCGGATACATCTGGTCTTCCACCAACTCCCGCACAATCCCGGTCGACGCCGTATAGCCCCACGTGTCCTTCGGATACGGGTTGATCCAGATCAGCTTCTTGTACTTGGCCATGAAGCGCTGCATCCACACATACCCAGGCTCCTCGTTCCAGTGCTCGACGCTGCCACCGGCTTGCGTGATTTCGTAGGGCGCCATTGACGCGTCGCCGATGAAAATCACTTTGTAATCCGCGCCGTACTTGTGCAGCAGGTCTTGTGTGGACGTGCGTTCCGAGGTGCGACGCTGGTTGTTCTTCCACACCGACTCGTACACAAAGTTATGGAAGTAGAAGTACTCCAGGTGCTTGAACTCGGTCTTGCACGCGGAAAACAACTCTTCGCAGATCTTCACATGGGCGTCCATCGAGCCGCCGATATCGAACAGCAACAGCAGCTTGATGGTGTTGCGCCGCTCCGGACGCATCTGGATATTCAGCAGGCCGGCATCGCGGGCGGTGTGGTCGATGGTGCCGTCGATGTCCAACTCTTCCGCCGCGCCTTGACGGGCGAACTTGCGCAGGCGGCGCAGCGCGATCTTGATGTTGCGCGTGCCCAGCTCGACCTGATCGTCGAGGTTCTTGTACTCGCGCTGGTCCCACACCTTTACGGCTTTGCCCTGGCGCTTGCCCGCATCGCCGACGCGGATACCTTCCGGGTTGTAACCACCGGAGCCGAAGGGGCTGGTGCCGCCGGTGCCGATCCACTTGTTGCCGCCGGCGTGGCGTTCTTTCTGTTCTTCCAGGCGTTTCTTGAATTCCTCGATCAATTTGTCGAGGCCGCCCAGGGACTGGATCTGCGCGCGTTCCTCATCGGTCAGCGAGCGTTCGAACTCCTTGCGCAGCCAGTCTTCCGGGATCAGCGCCTGCAGATGGTCATCGAGTTTTTCCAGGCCGTTGAAGTAGGCACCGAAGGCGCGGTCGAACTTGTCGTAATGCCGTTCGTCCTTGACCAGAATCGCCCGGGCCAAGTAGTAAAACTCGTCCATGTCGGCGAAAGTCACCCGCTGTTTCAGGGCGTTGATCAGGTCGAGCAGCTCGCGTACCGACACTGGCACCTTGGCTGCACGCATCTCATTGAACAGGTTGAGCAACATTATCGATTACCGCGACGGCTCATGAAGGCCAGGCGTTCCAGCAACTGAACGTCCTGCTCGTTCTTCACCAGGGCGCCGGCCAGGGGCGGAATGGCCTTGGTCGGGTCGCGCTCGCGCAGCACGGCCTCGCCGATGTTGTCGGCCATCAGCAGTTTGAGCCAGTCGACCAGCTCGGAAGTGGAAGGTTTTTTCTTCAGGCCCGGGACTTTGCGCACATCGAAGAATACGTCCAGCGCTTCGCTGACCAGTTCTTTCTTGATATCGGGGTAGTGCACATCCACGATCTTTTGCAGGGTGGTTCGGTCGGGGAAGGCGATGTAATGGAAGAAGCAGCGGCGCAGGAAGGCGTCCGGCAGTTCTTTTTCGTTGTTGGAGGTAATGATGATGATCGGGCGTTTTTTGGCCTTGATGGTCTCGTCGATTTCGTAGACGTAGAACTCCATCTTGTCGAGTTCTTGCAGCAGGTCATTGGGAAACTCGATGTCAGCCTTGTCGATTTCGTCGATCAGCAGGATGACGCGTTCTTCGGATTCGAAGGCTTCCCAGAGCTTGCCCTTCTTCAGGTAGTTGCGCACGTCGTGGACTTTATCCACGCCCAACTGCGAGTCGCGCAGGCGGCTGACCGCATCGTACTCGTACAGGCCCTGGTGGGCCTTGGTGGTGGACTTGATGTGCCAGGTGATCAGCTTGGCGCCGAAGGATTCGGCCAGTTGCTCGGCGAGCATGGTCTTGCCGGTGCCCGGTTCGCCCTTGACCAGCAACGGGCGTTCCAAAGTAATGGCAGCGTTGACGGCCAGTTTCAAGTCGTCGGTGGCAACGTAGGCCTGGGTGCCTTCGAACTTCATCGGTCATTCCTCGAATTCATCTATGCCCGGACTATACCGCGCAGCCCCGGCGACTGTGAACGCAGGCGGATTATTCAGTCTCTGAATGACCGGTCACATTCAATTCGCCGAAGGTTTGGGTTGTTCATATCGCGCATTGAAGGCCTGGATGAAACCGTTACGCAAAATCGCCAAAAACGCGGAGAACGCGCTGATATTTTGCTGGTGCACGCTGCCGCTTAACTCTACGCGGGTGGCAAACTGGTTTTTGTTCTGGTTCTTCAATACGGTTTCGCTGGCGCCGACCACGGCTTCCCAGATCGAGCGGAAGATGTTCTTGTCCTTGTTCTCGACGTCCTGCTGCCAGTCGAACACCTCGACATCACGCAGCAGCGGCTTGATATAGCCTTTCAACTGGCCTTTTTCGGCCTGGGCCTCGATCACCACATCGCCGGTGCCGGCCTTGAAGTCGAATTTGCCGTAGGCCGAGGCGAACTCATTCATACGCTTGAGTTGCAGGTCTTTGGCGCGGAAACGGAATTCGAAATCTTCGAAATTGCTCAACGGATCAAAGGTGGCGGAGGCTTCCAGCGGAGCCTGGCCCTGCAACAGGGCTTTGCCTTCGAAGCTGGCGTCACGCTTGCCCTGGACGTCGACCACATTGGTCAGGTTGTAGAAACTGGCGTTCACCGAACTGGCCTTGATATTCACCGGCGGCTTGGAGGTGAAGTTGTGAAAGGCGATCTTGCCGTCTTGAATGCGCACTTCGTTGAGCGTGATCGGCAACAGTTTGCCCAACTGTTCACGCCAGTCGGTGCCCTTACCGGTCTGCGAGGATTGCTGGTTGCCGCCGTCGACAAAATTCAGCTCCGGCTGGAAGAACTGCACCTCGGCCACCACGGCGTGGTCGTACCACAGCGAATGCCAGCTCACCGACAGATCGATCACCGGCGCCTTGACGAACGGCACCGGCACCTTGCCGTCGACCTTGACGATCTGCAAGCCGTTGATCCGGTACGCGCCGCGCCACAGCGCCACGTCCACATCAGTGATCTGGCCACGGTAATCGCCCATGTCGGCGAGCTTGTCATTGAGGTAATTGCGCACCAGATAGGGCAGGGCCAGGTCCAGGGCGATCAACAGCACCACCAGTACGGCGACGATCCATAGCAGCCCACTGTAGCGACGTTTCATAGTGAGGTTCTCCAACGGTATAGGCGATGGACCTTTGGCGTGGGCGCAACGTTCCTCTGACTGGACGCCTCGGATGACGAGGCATACCCTTGGGGCCATTGTTCAAATTGCTTTAAGGACCCGTCATGAGCCGCATCTTTGCAGACAACGCGCACTCCATCGGTAATACGCCCCTGGTACAGATCAACCGCATCGCACCGCGTGGCGTGACCATCCTGGCCAAGATCGAGGGGCGTAACCCGGGCTATTCGGTGAAGTGCCGCATTGGCGCGAATATGATCTGGGACGCCGAGAGCACCGGTAAACTCAAGCCGGGCATGACCATTGTCGAGCCGACATCCGGCAACACCGGCATTGGCCTGGCCTTTGTCGCCGCGGCCCGTGGCTACAAACTGCTGCTGACCATGCCAGCGTCCATGAGCATCGAACGCCGTAAGGTGCTCAAGGCCCTCGGTGCCGAACTGGTGCTGACCGAGCCGGCCAAAGGCATGAAGGGCGCCATCGAAAAAGCCGGCGAAATCGTTGCCAGCGATCCGTCCCAGTACTTTATGCCGGGCCAGTTCGAGAACCCGGCCAACCCGGCGATCCACGAAAAAACCACCGGCCCGGAGATCTGGAACGACACCGACGGCGCTGTGGATGTGCTCGTGGCAGGCGTGGGCACCGGCGGCACCATCACTGGCGTGTCGCGGTATATCAAGAAGACGGTCGGTAAGCCGATTGTGTCGGTGGCCGTCGAGCCGATCATCTCGCCGGTGATCACTCAGGCGCTGGCCGGGGAAGAGATCAAGCCCAGCCCGCATAAAATCCAGGGGATCGGCGCTGGTTTCGTACCGAAAAACCTCGATTTGTCGATGGTCGACCGCGTCGAACTGGTGACTGACGATGAGTCCAAGGCCATGGCCCTGCGCCTGATGCAGGAGGAGGGGATCCTGTGCGGTATTTCCTGTGGCGCCGCCATGGCGGTGGCCGTACGCCTGGCGGAGAAACCGGAAATGCAGGGCAAGACCATCGTGGTGATCCTGCCGGACTCCGGTGAGCGCTACCTGTCGAGCATGCTGTTCAGTGATTTGTTTACCGAGCAAGAGAACCAGGCTTGATCGCCTGTAGTGAGCGGGCTTGCCCCGCGCTGGGGGGCGCAGCCGCCCCAACAAGGACGCCGCGGTGTTTTAGAAAGACCGAGGTGTCTGGATTTAGGGCGGCTTC
>NZ_JBNPJV010000024.1:0-31969 GCF_050312585.1 Pseudomonas sp. R19M | reverse complement strand
ATCAGCTGTCACCGGTAGAGTTTGAAAAGCGTTACGCAATGAGCTTGCAAGGTGTCTAGAGAATCCGGGGCGATTCAACCTGCCTCGCCAGCTTCGCATTGAATTTCTTACGATTCACTTCGTCCCCGAATTCCCCAAGCGCTTTGTCAATACGTTGCCAATACGCTCTATCGACGCCAGGGTTGTCGGACCACTCGGCAATTAGCTCTCGAAGTCCTACACAGAATCCATGGATGTTGTCATCAGTGATGAAATCCCGAAGCAGCTTCGAATCTCGCTCAACGATGAACGAGACGCTGAAGGCCACTGGGCAGTTGAGGTAGGAAATCAGTCCTTCCGAAGCCTGACGTGTCTTCTTCAGGTCTTTGGGCGCAACGTTCGCGATGTACTCTGAAAAATTTTTGTCAGTGTCGTGCTTAAGCGTGATGACAAATGAAAAGCTGTCGTTGGCCTTCTCCGTGTTGCCTACACAGTAATCGGAATAGATGTTCCATGGGGCGTCTGCCGCGTACTGCTTAAACCACGCCTGCATATCGCTGTTGAGCGAAGGGCTGTTGTCTATAAGCAGCTTGAGTAGATCGAACATGCGCTTCCCTGTTGGCATCTGAAAGTGCCATTGTATCAGCGTCAACGGGGAGGGGCGCAGTCAGCAAAGCTTGAAGTGGACCCAGGAAGCGCTCATCTTTCGACTTGCCTTCCTGATACCAGTCACCGCCCCAGTGAACAGCAATACCCATGGCATCTGCTGCAGCTTGCACTTATCCAGCTAGCGCTTGTGAGCGCAAAAAGTCGGTCCAGTCGAGTGGAGGTCCGGTTGCAGGCATTCCTGAATGACTTGGGCTTTGAAAGGTTTCGGATAAGAGCTTCGCTGGTGCATGGAAATCCCGGCATTAAAGGCGATACCGTCCGCTTAAAACGCGGACACCATCGCCCTTAATGTTGGAGTTCGGAAGGTGAGTTTGCCTGACGCTTACGTTATGAGGTAAGCATTGATCGAATCTGCACGCTACCAAGCTGTTAATGCCCTTCGCTTAGCGACTTATTTGCATCTGGCATCCAGTGGGTCTGATTGAAATTTATCGCCGCCCGCTGTTCGTGCCAGGCAAATCGTGTTCGACGCGTAATTTGGCGCGAATCGGCACTGGATGATGTCTTCCTAGGCCTCAAGATCGACGGAGGAGGACAGTTCATTGAGCGCTGCTGCATTATTTTTGAACGCTGCTGCAAACACTGCACGATTTTTTGCCATGTAGATGCTTGCGTCCTCAGCCTGCTTTTCCGTCAGTCCAGCGACGTTCTTCATCAACACTTCAGTAAGGAGCTCCGCAAGCTCAAGCATTTGATCATGTGCATCTGCGAGTTTTCGGTCCACGAACGTAGTCTCCAAATCGCGGGTACTGCGGTAAAGGATTTCAACAGCCATTTTGACCTCTTCGTATTGTCCTGCGTGAAAAGGGTGAGCATGAGTGCGACGCTTCATGCCCGCCTAGAAATGATCCCGAAATTCGCTCACTGTTAGCTTTTCCACGCTAACTAGGCACAGATCGACATAACTTCTAGGCACGATTTGGTTAGAATCTGATTAACTCATGAAGCCATGGCCTGACGTTTATCATTGATTTTTATGATATTCATTGATGGACTCGCTAGAGGGTAATGCCTAACTGGGCACCCGGTGGATCCACAAAACCATGAACAAACGCTCCAGATCTCGGCTGCTGCGGTATACCACTTCGACGGCCATTCACCACCTCACATGCCTTCACGATAGTTGTCTATTGCGACTACTGTATTTATATACAGCTAAAGGTTAAGCCAAACCGTGGGGTTTGGGTAGCAGTTTTTTAATGTAGCCCGAAAAGCCAGGTTTGCAGTGCCTCATATCACCCCGCCATCATCTTATAGCTGCCGCTGGCCTTTTTTCTGCATGCAGAACAACCGTCACGTTCAACTCGCATTATCCGGTCGAGCCGACCTAAGGAAGCATCATCGTGAAAATCAACTGGGCTGAAAGGCTGCGCCAGAACGTCCATGGGCTGGCCGAATCCCTGGGCAACCTGTTTGTCGAGACATTCCATTACCTGGCGTTGTTTGCCATTGGTGCGGTGACCGCCTGGGCGGCGGTGATGGAGTTTCTCGGGATGTTGGAGAACGGGCATATCAAGATCGATGACATCTTGCTGCTGTTCATCTACCTGGAATTGGGCGCGATGGTCGGGATCTATTTCAAGACCAACCACATGCCGGTGCGTTTCCTGATCTACGTGGCGATCACTGCGCTGACGCGCCTGTTGATCTCCAACGTATCGCACCACAACCCGCCGGACATCGGCATCATCTACCTGTGCGGCGGTATTCTGCTATTGGCGTTTTCGATCATGGTCGTTCGATATGCCTCGTCTGCATTCCCGTCGGTGAAGGTTGAAGGCCCGCGTCGCAAAGGCGAAACGAGCCAGGAAACCGAGAAGGGCGAACTCTAGAGCCCGACGCTGAAGGGCAGGGGACGGGCGGGCGGGCGCTGCAGGAGTTTGTGGCTGTCACCGTCCGTCATCATCGCCAGGATCTCCATGGCGCTATGGCCCTGCTCTATGGCAATGCCGAATTGAATGCTTTGCACCAGCCGCTTGAGCCGCTGCGGATCGTTGCGTTGTTCGGCACTGATCATGCGTTTGGCCACCACGCCCGTTTCGTTCGAGAGGGTGAGCATGATGCTGCCGTCGAGCCGTTGGATGCTCAGGTTGACGCGGTAATCGGGGCTGAAAGTGTCCGTGATGATCTGAAAAGGATTGTCCATGGTGCGTTACCGCCTGATAGGAACATGCAGTCATTGACGACCGGTGTCGGGAATAGTTCGCGTTGCCTGACCACCGGCCACTCCGTCGCTGAGGTTTTACAAAATCCGTTTACCTCATGAGCTGTACAGCAAAGGGCGTGCCGTACAGCGATCTGACAAACAATGCGGTCCTTATGTGGGAGGGGGCTTGCTCCCGATAGCAGTGCATCCGCCAAGTATTTATTGGCTGACACACCGCTCATCGGGAGCAAGCCCCCTCCCACAGTCATCTCGGGGTGTCTTTGAGAGCGGTGACCTGTTTCAGGGCAGTACCGAGAAAACGATCGCCGAAAGCGCAATCAACCCGATCACCACCACAAACCCATTCGACAACTGGCCCGAATACTGGCGCAGAGAGGGTACGCGGCGTATCGCGTACATCGGCATCAGGAACAACAGGCAAGCTATGATCGGTCCGCCCATGGTTTCGATCATGCTCAGGATGCTGGGGTTGAAGGTCGCCACGGCCCAGCAGGTCAGTACCATGAACACTGCGGTGCAACGTTCCAGCGCCTTGGACGACATCGAACGGTTACGCCCGCGCAAGGATTTGACGATCAGGCCCTGGAAGCCTTCACTGGCACCGATGTAGTGGCCCAGGAAGGATTTGGTGATCGCCACCAGCGCAATCAACGGCGCGGCGTAGGCGATGACCGGCGTTTGGAAATGGTTGGCCAGGTACGACAGGATCGAAATGTTCTGCGCCTTGGCGGCCGCCAGGTCGGCCGGCGACAGAGCCAGCACGCAGCTGAAGCAGAAGAACATCACTGTCAGCACCATCATGCCGTGGGCGGTGGCGAGAATCCCGCCGCTTTTGCGCTCGGCCTGGGCGCCATAGACGCGCTTTTGATCGACGGCAAACGCGGAAATGATCGGTGAGTGGTTGAAGGAAAACACCATCACCGGAATCGCCAGCCACAGGGTCTTGAAGAACAGCGGCATTGGCATGCCATCCCCGGCCGAGGCGAAAAACGCGCCGTTCCAGTTGGGGATCAGGCTGAACGCGAGCAGCAACAGCGCGGCGACAAAGGGGTACACCAGCACGCTCATGGCTTTGACGATCACGCCTTGGCCGCAGCGCACAATGGCCATCAGGCCGAGGATCAGCACCAGTGACAGGACTGCCCGGGGGGGTGGCGTCAGGTGCAACTGGTGCTCCATGAAGCTGCCAAGGGTGTTGGTCAGCGCCACGCTGTACACCAGCAAAATCGGGAAAATCGCAAAGAAATACAGCAGGGTGATCAGCTTGCCCGCGCCGACGCCGAAATGTTCTTCGACAACTTCGGTGATGTCGCCGGATTTGCCCGACAACACAAAGCGCGTCAGCCCACGGTGGGCGAAGAAGGTCATCGGGAACGCCAGCAGCGCCAGCACGATCAGCGGCCAGAAGCCGCCGACGCCGGCGTTGATCGGCAGGAACAAGGTGCCCGCGCCGATGGCGGTGCCGTAAAGGCCGAGCATCCAGGTGGTGTCGTGTTGCGTCCAGCCGCTGGTCACGGTTGTTTCTACGGCAGGGTTTTCTACGGCAGGTGTACGTACATCGGTCATCGATATTGCCTCGTTATTATTTTTGCGCGGGCTCACGTTGGGGCGGGTAGCAGTGCTCCGATCAGCACTCCACCCAGCTGACCGCCAGGCCGCCCCGTGAAGTTTCTTTGTATTTGTCATGCATATCGGCACCGGTATCGCGCATGGTGCGGATCACCCGGTCGAGGGAGATGAAGTGTTTGCCGTCGCCGCGCAGGGCCATTTGCGTGGCGTTGATCGCCTTCACGGCGGCGATGGCGTTGCGCTCGATACAGGGTACTTGCACCAGGCCACCGACCGGGTCGCAGGTCAGGCCCAGGTTATGCTCCAGGCCGATTTCGGCGGCGTTTTCCAGTTGCTCGGGGGTGGCGCCGAGGATCTCGGCCAACCCGGCGGCGGCCATGGCGCAGGCTGAGCCGACTTCGCCCTGGCAGCCGACTTCGGCGCCCGAGATCGAGGCGTTTTTCTTGCACAGAATGCCGACAGCGGCGGCGGCCAGGAAGAAATTGACCACATCGTCGTCAGACGCGTTGGCATTGAACTTCATGTAGTAATGCAACACCGCCGGGATGATCCCCGCCGCGCCATTGGTCGGCGCCGTGACCATGCGCCCGCCGGCGGCGTTTTCTTCGTTGACGGCGAGGGCGAATAGGTTGACCCATTCCATCGCGGACAGGGTCGAGGTGATGACATTCGGTTTGCCGATTTCCAGCAGGTTGCGGTGCAATTTCGCGGCGCGACGCGGCACATCCAGGCCACCCGGCAAAATGCCTTCGTCGCGCAGGCCCTGTTCTACGCATTCGCGCATTACCGACCAGATACGCAGCAGGCCGCTGCGGATGGCTTCGTCGCTGCGCCACGCCCGTTCATTGGCCATCATCAGTTCCGAAACCCGCAGGCCGTGCTTGTTGCACAGGGCCAGCAGTTCGACCGCGCTGGAAAAGTCGTAGGGCAATTGCACATCGCTGGTCGGTGCAGTGCCCGAAGCCGCTTCAGCCGCGTCGATGATGAAGCCGCCGCCCACCGAATAATAGGTTTGCTCGCTCAGCAGGCCGGTTTCACCGTAGGCGTGCAGCGACATGGCATTGGGGTGATAAGGCAGGCTTTCGTCCAGCAGCAGGAGATCGCAGTGCCAATTGAAGGCAATGTCCTGGGTGCCGGCGAGCAGCAGCCGGCCGGACTCGCGCAACTGTTGGATGCGCGCGTTGATCGAGGTCGGGTCGACCTGGTCGGGCCATTCGCCCATCAGGCCCATGACACAGGCGCGGTCGGTGGCGTGGCCCACGCCGGTGGCGGACAGCGAGCCGTACAGGCGCACTTCGACCCGGCGCGTGGGGCTCAGTAACTGTTGGTCGACCAGTGCCTGGGCGAAGCTTGCCGCTGCCCGCATGGGGCCGACGGTGTGAGAGCTGGAAGGGCCGATACCGACTTTGAATAGATCGAAAACACTGATAGCCATGCTAAAGCCTTACAAGCAATGGAGTAGGAATCGCTGCCATTTTTGTAGGCCGAGCGCAATTGGCGCGATACTGATCCTCTGGATCGGCACTGACCAACGAATTATCCTAAGAAACCCTTTAGCAGGACTAAACGCTATGACCCGCCCCCTCCATGGTCAGACCTACGTCTGGTTGCACGTGTTTTCCTGTGCGGCACGGCATCTGTCGTTCACTCGCTGCGCTGAAGAACTGCACATCACGCCGGGGGCGGTGAGCCAGCAGATCCGGCAGTTGGAGGAGCGCTTGGGTTTTCGACTGTTCCATCGCCGGGCGCGTGGGGTTGAACTCAGTGCCGAGGGCCAGCGGTTGGCGACGACGGTCGGGGAGGCTTACGGCAGCATCGATGCCGAGTTGCAGCGCTTGGACGCGGGCATGATCAGCGGCACCTTGCGCCTGCGTTCGATTCCATCATTTCTGGGCAAGTGGCTGACCCCACGTCTGCCGCGTTTACAGCAACGCTTCCCGGATATTCAACTGCGCATGGTCGCCGAAGACAGCAGCATTGCCTTGCACGAGGGCGACTTTGACTTGGCGATCGACCTCAACGACGGCAGCTATCCAGGCTTGTTATCCACAGCCCTGCTGGACGAGCAGATATTCCCGGTGTGCGCGCCGAGCCTGTTGCGCGGCCGTCCGCCGTTACACGGACCGGCGGATCTGGCGCATTTCCCGTTGCTGCACGACATCACGGCCTGGCGTGGGAGTTATGAGTACGCCGAGTGGGAGTTTTACCTGAATGCCATCGGCTACCACCTCGCCGATGTGCGACGTGGGCACACCTTCAACCGTAACCACCTGACCATCGAAGCCGCCATCGCGGGCATGGGCGTGGCGATTGCGCGGCGCACGTTGCTCAATGACGAGCTGGAGCGCGGCACCTTGATCGTGCCCTTCGGTGTCGCCGTGCCCAACCACAAACGCTACGTGCTGCTGTATGCGCCGGGTGCGTTGAGCCATCCGGGCGTGCGTGCGGTGCATGATTGGCTGGTGGAGGAGGCCGAGGTTTTTCGCGGATTGCACCCGTTGGGAGAGGGGCAATTGTGAGGTTCGCAAGGTGTAGGAAGATTTAACTAACTCCCCACCCTAACAGCGTTTTTGCTCGTAGTCAGACTTAATTTGTAATGTGGGATTTATCTTTGCAAAGGGGTTGAAATGTTTCGCTGACTGCTCAATTGTGTCATCAAGAGGTCATGGTTTCACCGCACCGGTGTTGCAGTTGTGACCTCCCGCGAGCTAGCTGAAATAAGGGAAGAACTATGCAAATCCAAGTCAATAGCGATAACCATATTGAAAGCAGCATCCGACTGGAGGAGTGGGTACGTACGACCATTGAGAGCACGCTTGATCGTTATGAAGAACACCTGACCCGCGTTGAGGTTTACCTGCGCGATGAGAACGGCGACAAGCCCGGCCCCCATGATTTGAGTTGCCGGCTGGAAGCCCGGCCAAAGGGGCATCAACCGATCTCGGTCTGCGATAAAGCCGATACGCTGGAGCAGGCGATCGATGGTGCAGCCATCAAGCTTGAACATGCGTTGGAGCACCTGTTCGGCAAACTGCAAGGCAAGCCACGCGCTGCCGGGAAAAGTCTGCCGGCCAACAAAGTCGACGAGGGTGCGCTCGAAGCAGAGTTCGAAGAAAACTTGCAGGCAGCGATTAACAGCTGACCGCTCTTTCTCCCTAGCCAAACGGGCCTGCAGATGCAGGCCCGTTTTCGTTTAACGGCTGCGGAAAAAATACCGGCTCAAGAGTGCCAGGCCGCCAGCACCGATACCGGCGAAGAGCATCGCCCAACCGGCGCCATGGCGCAGCGCCGCCTGGGCGTCCGTCACGGTCAGCCCCGGCACGTCCAGCTTGCCCGCGGCAAGATGCTGGCTGATCGCCGGCCAGTCTGCTGCTGTGGATTCGGGCAGCAAGCTGGCCAGTTGATGACTGATCCCGAGCAGCAACACCAGCCCCATCAGCGCGATATTGAGCGCCAGGGTAATCAGCCGTGCACTGAGATCGATACCCGACGCCATGCCGGCACGGTCGGCCGAGACCGAGCCGGTGGTGGTGTTGGTGGTCGGCGAATTGGTCAGCGCCAAACCCGTGCCCGCGATGACGCAACTGCACAGCACCAGCACGATACTGGGTTGCTCGGTACCGTTGACCAGGGCCATGGCGATAAACCCGGCGCCCATCAAACCCAGGCCCACGGGGATGATCCGCTCCGCGCCATAGCGCAGGGCCAGGCGTTCAGCCAGCGGCGGCACCAGCAAGGTCGGCAACGTGTAGGCCAGCAGGGCGCCGCCGGTGGTCAGGGTGTCGTAGCCCAGGCCCGCCTGGAAATAGAGCGGCAAGTAGATCATGAACGGCCAGAAGCTGAAATTCATCCCGACCGAGCCCATCAACGCGCCGTTGAAACGCTGGATGCGGAACACCGAGAAGTCGAACATCGGATGCTCGCTGCGCCGCTCGATGACTACGAACAACAGCAACCCGATCAACGACAGACCAGCCCAAGCGAGCATGGCCGGTGCGCCGAAGCCGTGCTCGCTGCCTTGGGTGATGAAGTACACCAGCGCAAATACCGACAGCGTCAAGGTGAGCATGCCGGCGATGTCCAGACGATGACCCGCCGGGTCCCGCGATTCCTGCACGCTGACCCGCAGCAACACCAGGGTCAGCAGGGTCAGCGGCACATGCACCAGGAACACCCAGCGCCAATCCGCGATCGCCAGGATCAAGGCCCCCACCATGGGCCCGAAGCCCAGGCCCAGGCCCGCAATCACGCCCCATACCGCGAAGGCCCGCGCACGCGCCGCCGGCTCCCGGAACTGGTGCGAAAGAATGGCGAACTGACAAATCATCATTGCGCCGGCTCCCACACCTTGGACAAAACGCGCCGCGATCAGCATGGGCGCCGTATCGGCCAGCCCACAGGCCAGCGAAGCCAGGCCGAACAGCCACAAGCACAACACCAGCATGCGCCGTCGGCCAAAGCGATCGGCCAGGGTGCCCGCTGCCATCAGCACGCTGGTACAGGCCAGGGTGTAGGCGTTCATGATCCATTGGGCATCCTGGAAGCCTGTGCCCAATTGTTGTTCGAGGGTGGGCAGGATGACCGGCACGCTGGAGATTTCCAGGCCGAACATCAGTGCAACGAGGCACACAGCGGTGAGGGCGAGGCCATCTCTGGCGGTCCGTGGGGCGCTGACGGCCGATACAGCGGCGGCGGGCGGCATGGGCAATTCCTTTGGATTGAATGAGGGTTTATTCTCGCGGGAACAGGATTCTTTATTCGTGATAAGTTTTCCCTGGATAGGGGATTCAGGAGCAACAATAAAACCATGGCCACTCCACGTTTCGACGGCGTTGAACTGTTTCTGCAAATCGTCGAGAGCGGCAGCCTGACCGAAGCCGCCGAACGTCTGAACCTCACGCGCTCTGCCGTGGGCAAGGGCCTGGCGCGGCTGGAGGCGCGCTTGGGCACGTGCCTGTTGCAGCGCTCTACGCGTCGCCAGCGTCTGACGGAAGATGGGCAGGCCTATCACGAGCATTGCCTGCGTGCACTGGCCGAACTGGAAGCTGCCGAGTCGGTGCTCGAAAGCGGCCGACAACAGCCGCGTGGGCGTCTACGCGCAAGCTTGCCATTGGCGTTCGGCCACCATTATGCGGCGCCTGCCTTGTGGGGCTTGATGGACCTTTACCCGCAATTGGAGATCGAGATTTCATTCTCTGACCGGCTCACGGACCTGGTGCAGGAAGGTTTCGACGTCGCCGTGCGCATCGGCCCGTTACCGGACACCGACCGTCTGAGCGCGCGCCGCCTGGGTGAGCAGTCGGTCGGGTTGGCCGCTTCGCCGGCGTACTTGCAGCGTGTCGGGCCGATTGACTGTATTGATGACCTCGCCGGTCACCGAGGCATTGCCTACCGTTGCAATACGTCCTTTCGCGCTGGGGTGGCATCGATGTTGATGCTCGACGACCTCCAGGCCGTGGCCGATGCCGCGATTGCGGGCGTCGGCCTGGCCTGGTTGCCGAGCTGGTTGATTGCGCATTACGTGCTGCGTGGGCAGTTGGAAGCAGTGTTGCCGAACCACCGCGCCCAGCCTGCGCCGATCCATGTGATCTGGCCGACGGCTGCGCATATGCCCGCCAAGGTGCGCTGCGCCATCGACGCCTTGGTGGCGGGCACCCCCAGCTGCCTGGCGGGCAGTTAGAACGCGATGGAGGTTTGCACGTAGACCGTGCGCGGCTCGCCGACGTATTTGCCCTTGTTGTTGTCGTCGAACGAACGGGTGTAGTACTGCTTGTTGAAGATGTTTTTCACACCGACCGCCACGTTCAGGTCTGACAACTGCGGGCCGAAGTCATACGCCGCGCGGCTGCTGAACAGCATGTAGCCGGGGATGCGTCCGTTGGCGCCGTCGGCACTTTCCGCCCGGGTATTGGCGTTATCGGCGAACTGGCTGCTCTGGTAGCTGCTGTCCAGGTTGAGCTTCCAAGGGCCTTCGGTGTAACCCACGCCCAGGGTGCCTTTGTGCTTGGACGAAAACGGTACGCGGTTGCCTTTGTTCGGGCCGTCTTCGCGGATGGTCGCATCGACGTAGGCGTAGGTGGCGTAGACATCAAAGCCTGTGAGCGCCGGGCTCAACGCATCGAGGGCGTAGTTGATGCTCGATTCGATGCCCTGATGGCGCGTTTCGCCCCGGGCGATCACGGTGTCGTTGGTCTGGTTGCTGTCGTACTGGTTGTCGAAGTTGATCAGAAACGCGCCGATTTCCGCACGCAGGTTGCCATTGTCATAACGGGTACCCAGTTCCCAGGTACGGGCTTTTTCCGGCTTCACTTCGCCGCTGGCTACGCGGTTGGGCATCTGGCTGTATTGCACGCTGCCGAACGAGCCTTCGGTGTTGGCGTAGAGGTTCCAGTCTTCGGTGAGGTGGTAGAGCACGTTCAACGCCGGCAGTGCGGTGTTGTAGTCGCCCTTGTATTTGACGTTGGTCAGGTTGTTGGTTTGCTGGGACTCGATCATCTCGTAGCGCACGCCCGGCGTGATGGTCCACTTGCCGATGTCGATGCGGTCATCGACGAACAACGCATTGGCCTCGGTGGCGCCACGCGTGTCGCGGTCGTTGCGGCTGTTGGTATCGGGCATTTGCTGGTTGGCGGTGATCGGCGTGCGATAGCGCATTTCGTGACCGGCTTCGCTGATGTAGCGGTAGCCGATGCCGACCTCATGGCGGCTGGGGCCGAGGTCGAAGCCCTGGGCGAATCGGGTCTCCAGGCCGCGTACCCAGTATTCGCGGGGCGACAGTGAAAGGAAGTTGCCCTGGTCAAGGTAGCCGTTACGCAAGGTGGTGGTGAAGAACGTGTTGGCGGTGAACTCGCGGCGGTCTTCCTGGTAGCGATAACCGGCGTTGAACATCGTACGGCGGCCCCAGAATTTGTCGTAGGGGCGGGTGGACTGGTACGGGTCCGCCTTGTAGTCCTTTACGTTCAAGCCGCCGGGCATATCGGCCTGGCCTTCGTAGTACTGAGCCATGGTATTGAAGCTGTTGGCGTCGTCGAGCTGGTAATTGCCCTTGAGAATCAGGTCGTCGATGCGCGTGTTGCTGTTTTCGCGCCAGTCGCCGCCACGGGTGCCGGAATACAGAATCGCGCCGCCCAGGCCGTTGTCGGCCGTGCCGCCGGCCAGCAGGTTGCCGCTGGTCTTGAAGCCATCGTGGCTGGAAGACGGGCTGGTCTCGGTCTGCAAGCCACCTTTGACCGTCGGTGCGTCCGGGATAGCGCGGGTCACGAAGTTGACGATGCCGCCGACGTTTTGCGGGCCATAACGCACGGCGCCGCCACCGCGTACCACGTCCACTGCATCCATGTTGCCCATGCTGATCGGGGCGAATGACAGCTGGGGTTGGCCATACGGTGCGAAGGGCACCGGAATGCCATCCATCAACACCGTGGAGCGCGAGGCCAGCCGTGGGTTGAGGCCGCGAATACCGAAGTTCAGCGCCATGTCATGGCTGCCGGTGCCGTTGTTTTCCGGAGCGTTGACGCCGGGGATGCGGTTGAGCACGTCACGGGCCTGGGTCGCGCCCTGGCGTTCGAATGCTTCGCGGCGGATCACGTCACGGGCGCCGGGGTGTTCGAACACGTTGGTTTGCTGCGCATCGCCGAGCCAGTCGCCGACGACATTGGAGGTTTGCAGTTCGACCGTCGTGGGGGCGTTGGCCGGTTGCAGGCTATAGGCATTGTTGCCCTCGGCGCGGGCTTGCAGGCCGGTGCCTTCCAGCAGTTTTTGCAAGCCGTCGGCGGCACCGTAGTTGCCGGATAAACCCCGGCTTTGCATGCCGGCCGTCAGCTCGGAGCCGAAGGAAATCAGCACACCCGCTTCTCGCCCGAATTGGTTCAGGGCCGCTTCCAGCGAAGCCGGTGCGATGTGATAGGGCTTGGCATCGGCCGCCATCACCTGGGGCAGCACGGCGAAACTGAGGCTGGCGCCGAGCAGGAGTTGGCGCAGGGCGCGGGCGAGAGGCGTGGGTTGCTGGAGCATAAAGGGCGGTCCTGAGAAGGAAGGATCAAAGTGGCTTTCCTTCTCTGTCACGCGAGGGCTGGAAAACGGCTCACGGTTGTCGGAAATATTTTCAGGCGCGTGCCTGCACGCTCACCCAGTAACGCGTGAAGCGGCGAACCTTGACCGGCAGGCTGACTTCCAGCAGATCGAGAATGCGTTCGCTGTCGTCCAGCGGATAACTGCCGGACAGCAACAGGTTGGCCACCTGCGGGTCGCAATTGAGCTGACCGCGGCGGTAGCGTCCCAGCTCGGTGAGGAAGTCTTCCAGGCGCATATGCGCAGCCATCAGCATGCCATCGGCCCAGGCGCCGCTGTTGGCGTCGACGGGGCGCGGGGTGTCCCAGCCTTTGCGAGTGAAATTCACCTGGCGGCTGGCTTCGACGATCAGTGGCAGGCCGCTGTAGTGGTCGGGCATGACCTCGACGTGGCCGTCGAGTACCGCCAGTTGGGTGTGGTCGTTGAACTGGCGCACATTCAAGCGCGCCGCCTGGCTGCTGAGCAGGCCCTGGCCGGTCAGCACACGCAGGGGCGAATGACCCGCCCGGGCCGTCAGCAGCATTTCGCCGTCGAGCAGGCGGATCGAGCGCTGCCGGCCATCTATGTGCACATCCACCGCGCTGCCGGTGTTGAGCTGCAACTGGCTGCCGTCGGCCAACTGCACCTTGCGACGCTGGCCTACGGGGCTGCGATAGTCGGCACTCAGCGCCGGCAGAATGTGTTGCTGGCGCAGGCCCCAGGCCGCCGCCGAGCCCGCGCCGAGGATCAGCAGCAACTTCAGCGCCTGGCGCCGGCTGTTGGACTTCGGCGCGTTCAACGCCGCATGGGCCAGGGGCGAAGGCATGCCGCGCAGGCGCTGGTTGACGCGTTGCATATGCTCCCAGGCGCGCTGATGCTCGCTGTGGGCCGCCAGCCACTGTTGCCAGGCCGCATGCTGGCGCGGGTTGAGGCCACTTTGCTGCATTTCCATCAGCCAGTGCACGGCCTGCTCGGCGACGTGGGTCGAGAAGTTCATAGGGCAAAGTAGCAACGCATGGCTGCTTTATTCAGGTGGCGTTTGACGGTGGCAATCGAGATGCCCAGTTCCGCGCCGATTTGCGCGTAGGTCAGGCCGTCGAGCTGGGCCAGCAGGAAGGCGCGTTTGACTTGAAGCGGCAGGCCGTTGAGCAGTTGGTCCAGCTCGAGCAGGGTTTGCAGGAGGATGGCGCGTTCTTCTTCCGAAGGCGCTACGTGCTCGGGCAGTTGCGCCAAGGCGTCAAGGTAGGCGCGTTCCAGGTCCTGGCGACGGTAGTAGTTGAACAGGACACGCTTGGCCACGGTGGTAAGGAAGGCGCGGGGTTCGATCAGGGTTGGGGTTTCCCGTGCGGTCAGCACCCGGATAAAGGTGTCTTGCGCCAGGTCCGCGGCACTTTCAGGGCAGCCGAGCTTGCGTCGCAACCAGCCTGTGAGCCAGTGGTGATGGTCGTGGTACAGGACTTCGACGGTGTTGGACGGCTGCAACGCGATCACTCCACGAACATTGGTGTGCGTCAGAGAACAAGAATTGTTCGCATTGTAGGTTGCATGACAACGTTGGGCAATCCTGCAGCTCGATAAAGGACGCAGGTGATTCATCCGTTCTCTTTTGCTTATGAGAATATTTATCATTAATATCGCGCACTGATGATCCTGGCGCCTCCCGCATGCACAGCACAACCTCACTGTCCGCTTCCTACCGACTGGCCGCGACGTCGCGTGTCGTAGTGGCGCCCGTGATTCTGTTGGCGGTGCTGTGTTGGCGGATGCTGCCATGAGGGTCGGCACCCCACCGGAATCCCAGGACCACCCGCACACCGATGCGGCCGGTGGGCGTGCGCATTTCTTGCAGGTGTTCTTGTCCCAGCGCTCGCAGATGGAAGCGTTGGTCAGCCGCCGCGTGGGTTGCCGTGCCACGGCGGCCGACCTGGTGCAGGACCTGTTCCTGCGTTTCTGGCGCCGGCCGCTGGTGCAAGTCGAAGAACTCAGCACCTACCTGTTGCGCTGCGCGGGCAACATTGCCATCGACCATTTGCGCAGCGAAAGCGCGCGGGTGCGCAGCAGCGAAGGCTGGTTGCCGGAGCAGCAGGACTACCAAGGCTGCGAACCCCAGGCGGCACTCGAAGCGGGCAATGATTTGCGCCATGTCGAAGCCGCTTTGCGCAGTTTGCCGGAGCGCACTCGGCAGATTTTCCTGCTTAACCGCATCCATGGCCGCAAGTATGCGCAGATCGCCCAGGCCATGGGCTTGTCCCAAAGTGCCGTGGAAAAACATATGATGCGTGCCCTCGAAGCCTGCAAGGCCAGCCTTCGAGAACCGCCGCCTCCACGCACGCCAGGGAAAGCACCGTGAACGTCACCCCCACACCCGCTCAGGAGCAGGCCGCGCTCGACTGGTTGAGCCTGTTGCACGACCAGCCCAGCAGTGGCGACCAGGCGACCTTCAGCCGGTGGTTGCGCGCCGACCCGGCGCACGTCGAGGCCTACTCCCAGGCGCAAGTGCTGTGGGAACTGAGTGAAGTGCCGGCACGTAAACTGGCGGCTGAAGAGGCGCTGGCCCTGCAGGGCTACCTCAATGCGATGAACACCCCCAAGCGCTCACGGTTGGTGCGCTGGTCCGGTGCACTGGCGATAGCCGCGAGCCTTCTGTTGATGGTGTGCATGGGCGCAGGCTGGCAGCCGTCGCGTTGGGTCGATGATTTGGGCGCCGACTATGTGACGGCGCCCGGTGAGGTGAGGACCGTCACCCTGGCCGATCAATCCCAAGTGACCCTGGATGCCGACAGTGCCATTGCCGTGGATTTCAGCCAGGGCGAGCGCCATATCCAATTGCGTCGCGGCGCCGGTTTTTTCAGCGTGACTCACACCGGCCAACCCTTTGTAGTGGGCGCCGACAGCGGTGAAGCGCGGGTGCTGGGCACGCAGTTCGAGGTGCGCCTGCAACCGGCGGGTGCCCAGGTGACGGTGCTTTCCGGGCGGGTCGCAGTGACGCCGTCCAGGCAGGGCCAGCAACAGATTCTGACGGCAGGCCAGCAAGTGGCCTACGCCGACGGTGTCGCCGAACCCATGCACCCGGTCGACAGCGAATCACGCCTGGCCTGGCGTGACGGTTGGCTCAACTACTACAAGGCGCCCTTGGCCGATGTGGTCAAGGATCTGGGGCGTTACTACCCCGGGCGCATTCTGTTGCTCAACGACGAGATGGCCGGCAAACGTGTGAGTGGCAGCTTTCCGAGCAAAGACCCGCAAGCCGTGTTGAATGCCTTGCAGGCGGTGCTGGGGTTTGAGCAGCACGAGATTCTTGGCCGGATGATTGTATTGCGTTAGTCACACGTAAGATAAAAGCGCCGCAGAACCCCATGTGGGAGGGGGCTTGCTCCCGATGGCGGTGAATCAGCCAGAACAGCTGGCGCTGACACACTGCAATCGGGAGCAAGCCCCCTCCCACATGGAGTTCTGCGGTGTTTTGTCGAGTGGATTACTTCAGCGCGGCCATGATCGCGTCCGGGTTGTAGTCACGGATCAACGTGCCGTTCACGTCCACAAACGGAATTCCGCCACCTCCCAACGCTTCATATGCCTTGCGCGCTTGGGCGTCCTTCTCGATGTCGAAGGCCTGGTAGGGGATGCCTTTCTGGTCCAGGAAGCGGCGGGTCTGCTTGCAGTAGCCACACCACTCGGTGGAGTAGAGCACCACGCGCGCCGAGGCGCGTACCGGCTCCGAAACCACCTGCGAGGGGTTGAACACCCGCTCGATCTTGCCCCAGTTCTGGATTACAACCACCACCAGCAACACCAGCAAGACTTTCTTCAACACCCCGCCGAGCATCAGTTGCGGCGCTTGAGCTGGTCGGTCAGTTGGGTTGGCAGGCCCTTGATGATCAAGGTGCCGGCGGCTTCGTCGTACTCGATCTTGTCGCCCAGCAGGTGCGCCTCGAAACTGATGGACAAGCCTTCGGCGCGGCCGGTGAAACGGCGGAACTGGTTGAGGGTGCGCTTATCCGCCGGGATTTCCGGCGACAGGCCGTAGTCCTTGTTGCGGATATGGTCGTAGAACGCTTTTGGCCGATCTTCATCGATCAAGCCCGACAGTTCTTCCAGGCCCATGGGTTCACCGAGCTTGGCCTGGCTGCTGGCGTAATCCACCAATGTCTTGGTTTTCTCGCGGGCGGATTCGTCCGGCAGGTCTTCGCTTTCGACGAAGTCGCTGAACGCCTTGAGCAAGGTGCGGGTCTCGCCCGGCCCGTCGACGCCTTCCTGGCAACCGATGAAGTCGCGGAAGTACTCCGAGACCTTCTTGCCGTTCTTGCCCTTGATAAACGAGATGTACTGCTTGGATTGCTTGTTGTTCTGCCACTCGGACACATTGATCCGCGCTGCCAGGTGCAACTGGCCAAGGTCGAGGTGGCGCGACGGGGTCACGTCCAGCTCGTCGGTCACCGCCACGCCTTCACTGTGGTGCAGCAGGGCGATGGCCAGGTAATCGGTCATGCCTTGCTGGTAGTGCGCAAACAGCACGTGGCCGCCGGTGGAGAGGTTGGACTCCTCCATCAGCTTTTGCAGGTGTTCGACCGCCATCCGGCTGAAACGGGTGAAATCCTGGGCACCGTCGAAATATTCCTTCAACCAGCCGCTGAACGGGTGCGCGCCGGACTCGGCATGGAAGAACCCCCAGGCCTTGCCTTGTTTGGCGTTGTAGCTCTCGTTGAGGTCGGCAAGCATATTCTCGATGGCGGCGGATTCGGACAGCTCCGTATCGCGGGCGTGAAGAACTGCGGGTGTGCCGTCGGGTTTTTTGTCGATCAGGTGGACGATGCAATGACGGATCGGCATAGGCTTCTCGGCTGGTTGAAGGGGAGCCGGTGGCCTCCCCGAAAAGTCGCTCAGTGTACCGCACCCATTGGTCAAGACACGCCTGGAAGGCTATTTTGGATGCTCTCTGACGGGGCATATGCCTTTTTTTCACGGTTTAGAGCGATAAAGCTGACCAAATGGCTAGGTAGAGGCGGATATTTCCCCGTCTCTGTGCTAGTTTTGCCCCGTCTTACGCCAAGTCTCGGCGTTAAGCGTGCATTCAGCATCTGTCAGGTCGAACCAATCCCCGTTTCAAGCATCTATAACCCCGATCTCCGCGGTTATTAAGCCTGGGGTGCCAGGCCTAGACGGTCGGGCTCGATGGCTGACACTGCACTCTGCAATCCATATGAATTTGATAGGGAAGGAACACCACAATGGCTATTACTAAAGACCAACTGATCGCTGACCTGGCTGAAGCAGTAGACGCACCGAAAACTACCGTGCGCGCTCTGCTGGACCAACTGAGCCAAGTTGTTGCTGATCAGCTGGAAAACGGCGGCGAAATCACTCTGCCAGGCGTTGGCAAACTGAAAGTGACCGAGCGTCCTGCCCGTACTGGCCGTAACCCTTCGACTGGCGCTGCCATCGAAATCGCTGCCAAGAAAGTTATCAAGCTGGTTGTGGCCAAAGGCCTGACCGACGCTGTTAACAAGTAAGACGCAGCAAAAAAAACCGTGCTCCGGAGCGATCCGGGCACGGTTTTTTATTGCCTGCGATTTGCCTTGTAGTGAGCGGGCTTGCCCGAGCTGGGTGGCGAAGCCGCCCTAAACCGGCAATTGTGGTCAGGCTGGAGAAATGCAGTGTCTGGAATGGGGCTGCTTCGCAGCCCAGCGCGGGCAAGCCCGCTCACTACAGGGGTCAGTTGCGGACCCAGCGTTGGCGCCAGATCAGTTGTTCGTTCTTGGTCTGGAAGGTCCAGGCGACGAAACGGCTTTGTTTCTGCCCCTGGGACATCTCCACCACCTGGCTTTCCAGCGCGCCGGCCTTTTTCAGTGCCGTCTCGATCGCGGGCAGGTTCGACGCTTTTGACACCAGGGTGCTGAACCACAACACCTTGTGGGCAAAATGCGCGCTCTCGGCAATCAGCTGCGTCACAAAGCGTGCTTCACCGCCTTCACACCACAACTCGGCCGATTGGCCACCGAAATTCAATACCGGCAACTTGCGCTTGGGATCCGCCTTGCCCAAGGCACGCCACTTGCGTTCGCTGCCCTTGGTGGCTTCCTCCATGGACCCATGGAACGGTGGGTTGCACATCGTCAGGTCAAAGCGCTCGCCCGGTTCCAGCAAGCCCAGCAGGATCTGCTTGGGATTGGGTTGCTGGCGCAGTTGAATGACTTTGCCCAGGTCGTTGGACTGCACGATGGCCTTGGCTGCGGCAACGGCGACAGGGTCGACGTCCGAGCCCAGGAAGTTCCAGCGGTACTCCATGTAGCCAATCAGGGGGTAGACGCAGTTGGCGCCCATGCCGACGTCCAGCACCTTGACGATAGAACCGCGCGGGATCTTGCCGTCATTGGTGCTGGCCAGCAGGTCGGCGAGGAAGTGCACGTAGTCGGCGCGCCCAGGCACCGGTGGGCACAGGTAGTCGGCGGGGATGTCCCAGTGCTGGATGCCATAGAAGGCCTTGAGCAGCGCCCGGTTGAAGACCCGCACCGCCTCCGGGCTGGCGAAGTCGATGCTTTCCTTGCCGTACGGGTTGATGATCACGAACTTCGCCAGTTCCGGCGTGGTCTTGATCAGCGCCGGGAAGTCGTAACGGCCTGTGTGGCGGTTGCGCGGGTGCAGGGTGGCCTCTTTGCGCGGCACGACGGGTTTGGCCGTGGCTGCGGTTTTAGGCTTCTTGCGCGGAGGTTTTGGCGTACTGGGGGCGGTCATGATGATTCTGGTGTTGGCTCAAAGTGGCGAGCATTGTCACACATCCCGAGGTGATCTCGGGCAAATGTGGGAGAGGGCAGGCCCCCCTCCACCTTGATTGTATTGCCAGCCTGGAATTGGGGAGTTCCAGGCAAAAAAAAGAGACCCGAAGGTCTCCTTTTTCACACAGGTTCCGCCTTACAGGCTGGAAATCCGCGCATGCTGCTCCGCCAGCTTGCCCAAGGCCTGTTCAGCCTCGGCGAGCTTGGCGCGCTCCTTGTCGATCACTTCAGCCGGCGCCTTGTCGACAAAAGCTGCATTGGACAACTTGCCGCCCACACGCTGCACTTCGCCTTGCAGGCGGGCGATTTCCTTGTCCAGGCGCGCCAGTTCGGCGCCCTTGTCGATCAGGCCGGCCATCGGCACCAGCACTTCCATGTCGCCGACCAGTGCGGTGGCGGACAGCGGTGCTTCGGCGCCATCAGCCAAGACAGTGATGGACTCCAGCTTCGCCAGCTTCTTGAGCAGTGCATCGTTCTCGCTGAGGCGACGCTGGTCTTCGGCGCTGGCGTTCTTGACGAATACCGCCAGTGGCTTGCCCGGCCCGATGTTCATCTCGGCGCGGATGTTGCGCGTGCCGAGCATCAGGGTCTTGAGCCATTCGATATCGCTTTCGGCCGCCTCATCGATGCGCGCTTCGTTGGCCACCGGCCAAGGTTGCAGCATGATGGTCTTGCCTTCGATACCGGCCAGCGGCGCCAGGCGCTGCCAGATTTCTTCGGTGATGAACGGCATGAACGGATGCGCCAGGCGCAGTGCCACTTCGAGCACGCGCACCAGGGTGCGACGGGTGCCACGCTGGCGTTCGATCGGCGCGTTCTCGTCCCACAGCACGGGCTTGGACAGCTCCAGGTACCAGTCGCAATACTGGTTCCAGATGAACTCGTACAAGGCCTGTGCGGCCAGGTCGAAACGGAACTGGTCAAGTTGGCGGGTGACTTCGGCTTCGGTACGTTGCAACTGCGAGATGATCCAGCGGTCGGCCAGGCTCAGCTCGTAGGCTTCGCCGTTCTGGCCGCAGTCTTCGCCTTTATCCAGCACGTAGCGCGCCGCGTTCCAGATCTTGTTGCAGAAGTTGCGATAGCCTTCGACGCGGCCCATGTCGAACTTGATGTCGCGACCGGTGGACGCCAGCGAGCAGAAGGTGAAGCGCAGGGCATCGGTGCCGTAGCTGGCGATGCCGTCGGCAAACTCGTCGCGGGTCTGCTTCTCGATCTTCTTCGCCAGCTTCGGCTGCATCAGGCCCGAGGTGCGTTTCTGCACCAGGGTTTCCAGGTCGATGCCGTCGATGATGTCCAGCGGGTCCAGCACGTTGCCCTTGGACTTGGACATCTTCTGGCCCTGGCCATCACGCACCAGCCCGTGCACGTACACGGTCTTGAATGGTACCTGCGGCGTGCCATCTTCGTTCTTCACCAGGTGCATGGTCAGCATGATCATCCGGGCGACCCAGAAGAAAATGATGTCAAAGCCGGTGACCAGCACGTCGGTAGAGTGGAATTTCTTGAGGAATTCGGTCTGCTGCGGCCAGCCCAGGGTAGAGAAGGTCCACAGGCCCGAACTGAACCAGGTGTCCAGTACGTCGTTGTCCTGTTGCAGCGCAATGTCGGCACCGAGGTTGTGCTTGGCACGGACTTCGGCTTCATCGCGGCCTACATAGACCTTGCCCGATTCGTCGTACCAGGCCGGAATGCGGTGGCCCCACCACAGTTGACGGCTGATGCACCAGTCCTGGATGTCGCGCATCCACGAGAAGTACATGTTTTCGTACTGCTTGGGCACGAACTGGATGCGGCCATCTTCCACGGCGGCGATCGCAGGTTCTGCCAGCGGTTTGGTGGACACGTACCACTGGTCGGTCAGCCACGGCTCGATCACGGTGCCGGAGCGGTCGCCCTTCGGCACTTTCAGGCCGTGGTCGTCAACGCTGACCAACAGGCCGGCGGCGTCGAAGGCGGCGACGATCTGCTTGCGTGCTTCGAAACGGTCTAGGCCGACGTATTCAGCCGGGATCTTGCCGTCAATGCTGTCGTTCAGCGTACCGTCCAGGTTGAAGACCTGGCAGGCCGGCAAGACGGCGGCATTTTTGTCGAAGATGTTCAGCAGCGGCAGGTTGTGGCGCTTGCCGACTTCGTAGTCATTGAAGTCGTGGGCCGGGGTGATTTTCACGCAGCCGGTGCCGAATTCTGGGTCGCAGTAGTCGTCCGCGATAATCGGGATGCGACGGCCGACCAGCGGCAGTTCGACGAACTTGCCGATCAGCGCCTGGTAGCGCTCATCGTTCGGGTTGACGGCTACGGCGGCGTCGCCGAGCATGGTTTCCGGACGGGTGGTCGCGACGATCAGGTAATCGTTGCCTTCAGCAGTCTTGGCGCCATCGGCCAGCGGGTACTTGAGGTTCCACAGGAAACCTTTCTCGTCGTGGTTTTCCACTTCGAGGTCGGAAATCGCCGTGTGCAGCTTGGTGTCCCAGTTGACCAGGCGCTTGCCGCGGTAGATCAGGCCGTCTTCATGCAGGCGCACAAAGGCTTCCTTCACCGCTTCCGACAGGCCATCGTCCATGGTGAAGCGCTCGCGGCTCCAGTCTACGGACGAGCCGAGGCGACGGATCTGACGACTGATATTGCCGCCGGACTGGTCTTTCCATTCCCAGACTTTCTCGAGGAATTTCTCGCGGCCCAGGTCGTGACGGTTCTGGCCGGTGGCCTCGAGTTGGCGTTCCACCAGCATCTGGGTGGCGATACCGGCGTGGTCGGTGCCCGGCTGCCACAGGGTGTCGCGACCCTGCATACGGCGGAAACGGATCAACGCATCCATGATCGCATTGTTGAAGCCATGGCCCATGTGCAGGCTGCCAGTGACGTTCGGTGGCGGAATCATGATGGTGTAGGAATCGCCCGCGCCTTGCGGGGCGAAATAATTCTCGGA
The DNA here is from genome assembly GCF_050312585.1 of Pseudomonas sp. R19M. NCBI lineage: Bacteria > Pseudomonadati > Pseudomonadota > Gammaproteobacteria > Pseudomonadales > Pseudomonadaceae > Pseudomonas > Pseudomonas sp. R19M. Next base: position 9,837 of record NZ_JBNPJV010000024.1, on the reverse strand, counting down.
TTCCCAGGTGTTGTACCAGGAAGTTTCGATGGCGTGCGGCTGGTAGGTCTTATCCATGCGCGGCGGGACCCTAGTTGGCATTAATTCAGGAAAGCCGGCAAGTATAACGGGGGATAGGGCGCAGGGCGAGGCGAAGACGGGCTTGAGGTGTATGGGGGGCAAATGTGGGAGCGGCCTTGCCCCCGATAGCAGTGGACCAGCCAGTTCAGGGGTAGCTGATACCCCGCTATCGGGAGCAAGCCCCCTCCCACAGAGGATCTTTGTTTGATTTAAGACTGGTACTGGCTGAGCAACCGCTCCATCCGCGCATCCAGCCGGCGCTTGATCTCGGTTTCGATGTGCGGGGCAAAGTCGTCGATCACGTCCTGCATGATCAGTTGCGCGGCGGCGCGCAGTTCGTTGTCCAGGTGCAGCAGCAGGGCGTCTTGGCCTTTTTCGGCGGGGGCCGGCTCGACGGCGGGCGCCTGCGCAACCGGTTCCGGTGCGACGGGTTTGCCGCCGACCATGTCGAACAGCAGCGGAATCTGTACCTCGCCTTCGACCGTCTCGGTCAGCAGCGGCGGTTGCAAGTCATCATCACCCAGCAACTTGCGGATCGACTCCAGGTCGTCCAGCAGGTGGTCGTCTTTTTTTAAAGGGTTGGAAGTGTCCATCATTTACTCAAAGTCGTTGTAGCCGGTGATCTTGCAGAGGATAGCCCTGTTCGCGGTAGAAACGGAAACTCTCCCGCGCGGCCTGACGAATAGCCGGATCTTCCACCACCACTTCTGCCACGCGGGCGAACGCCTTGGCAAAGGGCGGTACTTTCAGGTCGAGGTTGACCAGCAGGTCATGGTGATCGCCGCAGCTGTCGCCCAATCCCAGGACGACCAGTCCGTCGGGTTCGGATTCGGCGGGGCCGTGAGGCACGAAGCTTTCACCCTTGAAGCGCCACAGGCGGGCATCGAGCTCGTCACGTTGGGCGGCATCGCTGCAGTGCAGGTAGATGCGATGGCCCATGCGCCAGGCCTTTTCGGTGAGTTTGCAGGCAAAGTCCAGGCGCGCGAGCGGGTCGGCGCTGGGCAATATATAGAAGTCGACTTGGGTCATTACGGTTCCTGAACGGCCTCAACCGGGATAAAAGCGAGCGTATTGTGGCGAGCAAGCTTGCTTGCGCCGGGGCGCGAAGCGGCCCCAGAAAAGCTGGGGACTACTGCGCAGTCCAGCGGGAGCAAGCTCCCTCGCCACGACATTCTCGCTCCTACAGGGTTAGGCCTTGGCGCGATCCAGCAGGTACTGGGTCAGCAGTGGAACCGGACGACCAGTGGCGCCCTTGTCCTTGCCGCCGCTGGTCCAGGCCGTGCCGGCGATGTCCAGGTGCGCCCAGTTGAAGTTCTTGGCGAAGCGCGACAGGAAGCAGGCCGCGGTGATGGTGCCGGCTTTCGGGCCGCCGATGTTGGCGATATCGGCAAACGGGCTATCCAGCTGTTCCTGGTACTCATCGAACAGCGGCAATTGCCAGGCGCGGTCGTCGGCGGCTTTACCGGCGATGAGCAGTTGCTCGATCAGCTCGTCGTTGTTGCCCAACAGGCCCGAGGTGTGGGAACCCAGGGCGACGACGCAGGCACCGGTGAGGGTGGCGATGTCGATCACGGCCTGCGGCTTGAAGCGTTCGGCGTAGGTGAGGGCATCGCACAGCACCAGGCGGCCTTCGGCGTCGGTGTTGAGGATTTCGACGGTCTGGCCGCTCAGGGTGGTGACGATGTCGCCTGGGCGCGAAGCACCGCCGCTCGGCATGTTCTCGGCACAGGCCAGGATGCACACCAGGTTGATCGGCAGTTTCAGCTCCAGCACGGCACGCAGGGTACCGAAGACGCTGGCGGCGCCGCCCATGTCGTACTTCATCTCATCCATGCCCAGGCCCGGCTTGAGGCTGATGCCGCCGGTGTCGAAGGTGATGCCTTTACCCACCAGGGCGTAAGGCTTCTCGGACTTCTTGCCGCCGTTGTATTGCATCACGATCAGGCGTGGCGGCTGGTCGCTGCCCTGGCCCACGGCATAGAACGAGCCCATGCCCAGTTCCTTGATCTTCTTCTCGTCGAGCACTTCGACTTTCAAGCCCTTGAACTCTTTACCCAGCGCCTTGGCCTGTTCGCCGAGGAAGGTCGGATGGCAGATGTTCGGCGGCAGGTTGCCGAGGTCGCGGGTGAACGACATGCCATTGGCGATGGCCTGGGCGTGGGTCACGGCGCGCTGGACTTCAGCCTGGGCGGCCTTGATGGTCAGCAGGGTGATTTTTTTCAGGGCGCGGGGTTCGGCTTTCTGGGTCTTGAACTGGTCGAAGATGTAACCGCCGTCGACCAGGGTTTCGGCCAGCAGGCGCGTCTTGCCGTAGCTGTCGCGGCCTTTTACGACGATTTCATCGAGTGCCACCGTCGCTTCGCTACCGCCCAGGCCCTTGAGGGTGCTGAGGATGCCGCTGATGATCTTGCGGAACGGACGGTCGCCCAGTTCGGCGTCCTTGCCCACGCCAACCAGCAAGACGCGCTCGGCTTTGAGGTTGGGCAGGCTTTGCAGCAGCAGGCTCTGGCCGACTTTGCCGGCCAGGTCGCCGCGCTTGAGCACGGCGCTGATGGCGCCACCGCTCAATTCGTCCAGCTGCTTGGCGGCGGTGCCGAGTTTGCGGCCTTCGCCGACAGCGACCACGAGGGTGGCGGTTTTCAACGTTTCGGGGCTAACGCTTTTTACAACCAATTCCATTTTCGGGTCCCTTATCAAGGTCTGTGAGCCTGAGGTTTGTACGCAGGCTTTAACGCCTGGCGGCTTGGTAAACTGCCAGCGGCAAAGGCCGCAGTTTGAACCTCGCCGACGGAACCTGACAACCCTTGCCACATGCTTTGTGCACGCGCATGAGTAAGCTCCGTGACAGGCGCGGTCAATCACAGGATAATGCGCAATCTTTTTAGCCGGCCCGTGCAAACGGGTCGACTCGTTATGCTTGCTTGTTTGGCCGCCTTAGCCTGACAACCCTGGAGTGTCTGGTTTGATCGTCTTCCGTTATCTGTCCCGCGAAGTCCTGTTGACCCTGAGTGCCGTAAGTGCGGTATTGCTGGTCATCACCATGAGTGGTCGTTTCGTCAAATTCCTGGCCCAGGCCGCTTCCGGGGCTCTGGACCCGGGCTCGCTGTTCCTGATCATGGGCTTTCGCCTGCCGGGCTTCCTGCAGTTGATCCTGCCGCTTGGCCTGTTCCTGGGCATTCTGCTGGCCTATGGCCGGTTGTACCTCGAAAGTGAAATGACCGTGCTTTCGGCCACCGGCATGAGCCAGCAGCGTCTGCTGGCCATGACCATGGTGCCGGCCGCCGGCGTTGCCTTGGTGGTGGCATGGTTGAGCATGAGTCTGGCGCCCCAGGGCGCCATGCAGTTCCAGCTGCTGCTGAACAAACAGGATGCGATGACCGAGTTCGACACCCTGGAGCCCGGGCGCTTCCAGGCGCTCAACGACGGCACGCGGGTGACCTATACCGAAACCATGACCGATGACCGCTCCAACCTCGGTGGTGTGTTCATTTCCCAGAAAAACTTCGGCCAGAACCAGAAAGACCGCGGCATTTCGATTCTGGTGGCCAATAGCGGGCGCCAGGAAGTACGCCCTGACGGCAGCCGCTACCTGATCCTGGAAAATGGCTATCGTTATGACGGCAGCCCTGGCCTCGCGGACTATCGGGCGATCAAGTACGACACTTATGGTGTGATGCTGGCCAAGCCTGAAATCAGTGAAGAGGTAACCGACCGCGACGCGCTCCCGACTGCCTCGTTGTTCGGCAGCCAGGAACTGCGCTCCATCGCCGAGTTGCAATGGCGGATTTCCCTGCCGCTGCTGGTGTTCATCGTGACCTTGATGGCCGTGCCGCTGTCCCGGGTCAACCCGCGCCAGGGCCGTTTCCTCAAGCTGCTGCCGGCGATCCTGCTGTACATGGCCTACCTGACCATCCTGATTTCCGCCCGTGGCTCCCTGGAGAAGGGCAGGTTGTCGCCGGCCCTGGGCCTGTGGTGGGTGCATGGGATATTCCTGGCGATCGGCCTGGGGCTGCTCTACTGGGAACCTATCCGTTTGAAAATGAAGAGCCGTCGTGGCCTGAAGGAGTTGGCCCGTGGCTAAGCTTGATCGCTATATAGGTAGCAGCGTACTGATCGCCATCCTGGCGGTGTTGGGCATCATCCTTGGCCTGGCCTCGTTGTTCGCTTTCATCGACGAAGTCGGCAATGTCACTGACACCTATACCGTCACGGACGTATTGAGCTTCGTCGCATTGACCGCGCCTCGTCGTGTCTACGACATGATGCCGATGGCGGCGCTGATCGGCTGCCTGATCGGCCTCGGCAGCCTGGCCAGCAGCAGCGAACTGACCATCATGCGTGCCGCCGGTGTGTCCATCGGGCGTATCGTCTGGGCGGTGATGAAGCCCATGCTCCTGCTGATGGCCTGCAGCGTGCTCGTCGGTGAATACGTAGCGCCACCTGCCGAAGCCACGGCCCAGGCCAATCGCGCCCTGGCCCAGGGGTCGGGGGATGCGCAAAGCGCCAAGCACGGTCTGTGGCACCGCCAGGGTGACGAGTTCATCCATATCAACGCCGTGCAGCCGGGCGGCCTGTTGATCGGGGTAACCCGCTATACGTTCGACAAAGAGCGGCACATGCTGACTTCCAGCTTTGCCAAGCGTGCGCAGTACAGTGCCGAGAAGTGGGAGTTGAGTGATGTCACCACCACCTATTTCCGCAATGTGGGCCAAGGCACCAACGCCAGCACCGAAGTGATCAACGTGGCCTCCGAGCCATGGGACATCGCCCTGAAGCCGGAACTGCTCAATACCGTGGTGATGGTCCCGGAAGCCCTGCCGATCTCCGGTTTGTGGAGCTATATCCACTACCTCAAGGACCAGGGCCTGAATAACGGCCGCTACTGGCTGGCGTTCTGGGTCAAGGTGCTGCAACCGGTGGTCACCGCTGCGTTGGTCTTGATGGCGATTTCCTTCATCTTCGGTCCGCTGCGTTCCGTGACCCTCGGCCAGCGGGTATTCACCGGCGTGCTGGTGGGCTTCACGTTCCGTATCGCCCAGGATCTGCTTGGCCCATCGAGCCTGGTGTTTGGTTTTTCTCCGCTGTTTGCGGTGCTGGTGCCGACGGCGATCTGCGCCGTGGCCGGGTTGTGGCTGCTGCGCCGGGCCGGTTGATACTGCGCTTATGAACAAAAAATGCCCCGGTCGAGAGATCGGGGCATTTTTGTTCTGGTCAGCAAAGATGACGTCTGGCCTGAGCATCAGGTACAATTCCCGGCTATTTTTCAGCGGGCAATCTGCCTGCAGCCTTTTTGAGTGTTGACCCGTGAGTGATTTGAGTCATATCCGCAATTTCTCCATCATCGCCCACATTGACCATGGCAAGTCGACGCTGGCCGATCGATTCATCCAGATGTGCGGCGGCCTCGCCGAGCGTGAAATGGAAGCCCAGGTACTGGATTCCATGGACCTCGAGCGCGAGCGCGGGATCACCATCAAGGCCCACAGCGTTACTTTGTACTACAAGGCCAAAGACGGCATTACCTACCAGCTGAACTTCATCGACACCCCAGGCCACGTCGATTTCACCTACGAAGTCAGCCGTTCCCTGGCGGCCTGCGAAGGTGCCTTGCTGGTGGTTGACGCCGGCCAGGGCGTTGAAGCGCAGTCGGTTGCCAACTGCTACACCGCGATCGAGCAGGGCCTGGAAGTCATGCCCGTGCTGAACAAGATCGACTTGCCCCAGGCCGAGCCTGAGCGCGTCAAGGAAGAGATCGAGAAGATCATCGGCATCGATGCCACCGACGCCGTCACCTGCAGCGCCAAGACCGGCCTGGGTGTCGACGAAGTGCTCGAGCGCCTGGTGCACACCATTCCCGCCCCGACCGGCAACATCGAAGACCCGCTGCAAGCGTTGATCATCGACTCCTGGTTCGACAACTACCTGGGCGTTGTTTCCCTGGTCCGCGTGCGCCACGGCCGCGTGAAGAAGGGCGACAAGATCCTGGTCAAGTCCACCGGCAAGATCCACCTGGTGGACAGCGTCGGTGTATTCAACCCGAAACACACCGCGACCGCTGATCTGAAAGCTGGTGAAGTAGGTTTCATCATCGCCGGTATCAAGGACATTCACGGTGCGCCAGTGGGCGACACCCTGACCCTGAGCAGCACGCCGGACGTCGACGTACTGCCGGGCTTCAAGCGCATTCAGCCACAGGTCTACGCCGGCCTGTTCCCGGTCAGTTCCGACGACTTCGAAGATTTCCGCGAAGCCCTGCAAAAACTGACCCTCAACGACTCGTCGTTGCAGTACACCCCGGAAAGCTCCGACGCCCTGGGCTTCGGCTTCCGTTGCGGGTTCCTGGGCATGTTGCACATGGAAATCATCCAGGAGCGCCTTGAGCGCGAATACGACCTGGACCTGATCACCACCGCGCCAACGGTTATTTTTGAGCTGTTGCTGAAAACCGGTGAAACGATTTACGTCGATAACCCGTCCAAGCTCCCGGATCTGTCGGCGATCGAAGACATGCGCGAGCCTATCGTGCGGGCCAATATCCTGGTTCCGCAGGAGCACTTGGGCAACGTCATCACCTTGTGCATCGAGAAGCGTGGCGTCCAGCGCGACATGCTGTTCCTCGGTACACAGGTGCAAGTGACCTACGATATGCCGATGAACGAAGTGGTTCTGGACTTCTTCGACCGCCTCAAGTCCACCAGTCGCGGCTATGCTTCGCTGGATTACCATTTCGATCGTTACCAATCGGCTAATCTGGTGAAACTGGATGTGCTGATCAACGGCGACAAGGTAGATGCACTGGCGTTGATCGTGCACAAGGACAACGCGCACTACAAAGGTCGGCAGTTGACCGAGAAGATGAAAGAACTGATTCCGCGCCAGATGTTCGACGTCGCGATCCAGGCCGCCATCGGCGGGCAGATCATTGCGCGGACCTCCGTCAAGGCTCTCAGAAAGAACGTGCTGGCCAAATGCTACGGCGGTGACGTAAGCCGTAAGCGCAAGCTGCTTGAGAAGCAAAAGGCCGGTAAAAAACGCATGAAGCAAGTAGGTAACGTGGAAGTTCCACAAGAAGCCTTCCTTGCGGTGCTCAGGTTGGATAGTTAGGTCCTATGTCGCTAAATTTCCCGCTGTTGCTGGTCATCGCCGTTGCCGTTTGCGGTCTCCTGGCGTTGCTCGATCTGGTGTTCTTCGCCCCGCGTCGGCGGGCGGCTATCGCCTCCTATCAGGGCAGCGTCAGCCAGCCCGATGCGGTGGTGGTCGAAAAGCTGAACAAAGAGCCCCTGCTGGTTGAATACGGCAAGTCGTTCTTCCCGGTACTGTTCATCGTGCTGGTGTTGCGCTCGTTCCTGGTGGAGCCGTTTCAGATCCCGTCTGGGTCGATGAAACCTACCCTGGACGTGGGCGACTTCATCCTGGTGAACAAGTTCTCCTACGGGATTCGCCTGCCGGTGATCGACAAGAAAGTCATCCCGGTGGGTGACCCGCAGCGCGGCGATGTGATGGTGTTCCGCTACCCAAGCGACCCGAACGTCAACTACATCAAGCGTGTCGTGGGCCTGCCGGGCGACGTGATCCGCTACACCAGCGACAAGCGTCTGTTCGTCAACGGTGAATCGGTGGCCGAGAAGCTGCTGGGCACCGAGCCGAACACCCTGGGCAGCGCCGAGCTGTACCAGGAAAAACTCGGTACGGTAGAGCACGAAATCCGCAAGGAAATGAGCCGCTACCGCGCAATGCCTGATGGCCAGTGGAAAGTGCCGGCCGGTCACTACTTCATGATGGGTGACAACCGGGACAACTCCAACGACAGCCGCTACTGGGATGACCCCAGCATTCCCAAGGACCTGCTGGGCATGGTTCCCGACGAGAACATTGTCGGCAAGGCCTTTGCGGTCTGGATGAGTTGGCCGGAACCCAAGCTCAGCCACCTGCCGAACTTCTCGCGGGTCGGGCTGATCAAGTAATACAGACGGCGCTGTTCACACAGCGCCGAATGCTTTTCTGGGGTTGGGACAAACATTGGCCCGGCTTCATGCGACACCAATCAGGATTTGAATTTGAACACTGCGTCAATCGTCGATGGCCGCCGGTGCCACCAACTAGATATGGATAAACCGTGACCGTTTCTCTAAGTCGTCTCGAGCGCCAGCTCGGCTACACCTTCAAGGACCAGGAATTGATGGTCCTTGCCCTCACACACCGCAGCTTTGCAGGGCGTAATAACGAGCGCCTGGAATTCCTCGGTGATGCCATCCTCAATTTCGTTGCCGGTGAGGCGCTGTTCGAGCGTTTCCCTCAAGCCCGCGAAGGCCAGCTGTCACGCCTGCGTGCACGGTTGGTGAAAGGCGAAACCCTGGCGGTACTGGCCCGTGGTTTTGGCCTGGGCGAATACCTGCGCCTGGGTTCCGGTGAATTGAAAAGCGGTGGTTTCCGCCGCGAGTCGATCCTGGCCGATGCCCTTGAGGCGCTGATCGGTGCGATCTACCTCGATGCCGGCATGGAAGCGGCGAAGGAGCGCGTCACTGCCTGGCTGACCTCTGAGATCGAGAGCCTGACGCTGGTCGATACCAACAAAGACCCCAAGACCCGCCTGCAGGAATTCCTGCAGTCGCGCGGTTGCGAACTGCCACGCTACGAAGTGGTGGACATCCAGGGTGAGCCCCATTGCCGCGTATTCTTCGTGGAATGTGAAATCACCTTACTGAACGAAAAAAGCCGAGGCCAGGGTGTGAGCCGTCGTATTGCCGAACAGGTAGCGGCCGCTGCAGCACTGATTGCCCTGGGCGTGGAGAATGGCCATGACTGATTCAACCGCAACACGCTGTGGCTATGTCGCCATCGTTGGACGCCCGAACGTGGGCAAATCCACGTTGCTGAACCACATCCTGGGCCAGAAGCTCGCGATCACCTCGCGCAAGCCGCAGACCACCCGCCACAACATGCTGGGCATCAAGACCGAAGGCAACGTGCAAGCGGTCTACGTCGACACCCCGGGCATGCACAAAGGTGGCGAGAAAGCCCTCAACCGCTACATGAACAAGACGGCGTCGGCCGCGTTGAAAGACGTCGATGTGGTGATCTTCGTGGTTGACCGCACCAAGTGGACCGACGAAGACCAGATGGTTCTGGAGCGCGTGCAGTATGTCACCGGCCCGTTGATCGTCGCCCTGAACAAGACCGACCGCATCGAAGACAAAGCCGAGCTGATGCCGCACCTGAGCTGGCTGCAGGAACAACTGCCGAACGCCCAGATCATCCCGATTTCGGCTCAGCACGGGCACAATCTCGATGCGCTGGAGCGTGTGATCGCCGAGCACCTGCCGGAGAACGAGCACTTCTTCCCGGAAGACCAGATCACCGACCGCAGCAGCCGTTTCCTCGCCGCCGAACTGGTGCGCGAGAAAATCATGCGCCAGATGGGCGCCGAGCTGCCGTACCAGATCACCGTGGAAATCGAAGAGTTCAAGCAGCAGGGCAAGACCCTGCATATCCATGCGCTGATCCTCGTCGAGCGTGACGGCCAGAAGAAAATCATCATTGGCGACAAGGGCGAGCGCATCAAGCGCATCGGCACCGAAGCGCGCAAGGACATGGAGTTGCTGTTTGACTCCAAGATCATGCTCAACCTTTGGGTGAAGGTGAAAGGTGGTTGGTCCGATGATGAGCGCGCACTGCGTTCTCTGGGTTACGGCGACCTTTAAGCAGAACACCGCAGGACTGAAAATGTGGGAGGGGGCTTGCTCCCGATGGCGGTGGGTCAGTTAATACATAAGTGAC
>NZ_JBNPJV010000046.1:0-34650 GCF_050312585.1 Pseudomonas sp. R19M | reverse complement strand
ACGGTGGTGGTATCTGCAGTACCCGGAGTATCGGTAACGGTGGTATTTACCGGCGTAGTACCCGGTACCAGGTTCTCGAAGTGCTCGCCGCCGGTCACAGTTTTGATCGCGGTGGTGACGGTCTGGTCGCCGTTGTAAACATCGTTCGGCGCCACGGCGGTGACGCTGCCGCTGGACTGGTTCACACCAATGGTGATGGTCTGGCCGTTGTCCAAGGTGACCGTCAGCGGATTGGTGATGTTGGTTACTGCCGCGCCGTTTTTATCCACAAGGCTGGCGGTGTAGACGATGTTGCCGCCTTCGCCGACGGTGTTGGTGGCGGTCAGGACCACATCGACCTTGTCGATGGTGTCATTGATGGTCGTTGTGGCGCCGTTACCGGCAACTTCCAGCTTCTCGAAGTTACCGCCTGTGGCGTCAGTGATCTTGACGGTCTGGGTGCTCTTGTCGATGAACACGTCATCGCTCGGTGCTGGGACGGTCACGGTACCGACGGTATCGCCAGCCTTGATGGTAATGGTCGAACCGTTATCCAACTTCAGGGTGACGTCAGTGCCCGCTTTATTCGAAAGCGTCGCGGTGTAGGTAATCTGTCCGCCTTCGTTTGCCTCAGTCGGCGCGGTCAGCGTCACGGTCGTAGTGTCGATCGAGTCCGTAATCGTGGTGACCGCCGGGGCCGTATTCGGCACCAGGCTCTCGAAATTGCCGCCGGTCGCCCCGGTAATGGTGGTGCTGACGGTGCTGCCATTGACGTAGACATCATTCGGCGGGGTGTCGACAACCACGCTGCCAACGGACTCGCCCGCCTTGATGGTGATCACCGAGCCATTGCTCAAAGTGACAGTCACTGGCGTCTGCGCCGGGTTGGTCAAGGTGGCGGTGTAGGTGATCTGGCCGCCTTCGACAACCGTTCCGGTAGCGGTCAGCGAAACGTTAGTGGTGTCGACCGAATCAACAATCGTGGTAACGGCCGGAGTCGTGCTCGGCACCAGATTCTCAAAGTTGCCGCCAGTCGCGCCGGTAATAGTAGTGCTGACGGTAGAACCGTTGTTGTAGACGTCGTTGGCCGGGGTATCGACAACCACAGTGCCAGTGGATTCTCCAGCCTTGATAGTAATCACCGAGCCATTGCTCAAAGTGACAGTCACTGGTGTTTGCGCGGGGTTGGTCAGCGTGGCGGTGTAAGTGATCTGGCCGCCTTCGGTCACGGTCGAGCCAGCCGTCAGGGCGACGGTGGTGGTGTCGACTGAGTCAGTAATCGTAGTAACGGCCGGAGTCGTGCTCGGCACCAGATTCTCAAAATTGCCGCCGGTCGCACCGGTAATAGTAGTGCTGACGGTAGAACCGTTGTTGTAGACGTCGTTAGCCGGGGTATCGACAACCACAGTGCCAGTAGACTCGCCCGCCTTGATGGTAATCACCGAGCCGTTGCTCAAAGTGACAGTCACTGGTGTTTGCGCGGGGTTGGTCAGCGTGGCGGTGTAAGTGATCTGGCCGCCTTCGGTCACGGTCGAGCCGGCCGTCAGGGCGACGGTGGTGGTGTCAACGGAGTCAACAATCGTGGTAACGGCCGGAGTCGTGCTCGGTACCAGGTTTTCAAAGTTGCCGCCGGTCGCGCCGGTAATCGTAGTGCTGACAGTCGAGCCGTTGTTGTAGACGTCGTTGGCTGGAGTATCAACAACCACAGTGCCAGTGGATTCTCCCGCCTTGATGGTAATCACCGAGCCGTTGCTCAAAGTGACAGTCACTGGCGTCTGTGCTGGGTTGGTCAACGTGGCGGTGTAGGTGATCTGGCCGCCTTCAGTGACCGTCGAGCCTGCCGTCAGGGCGATGGTGGTGGTGTCGATGGTGTCGGTGACCTGGGTCACTGCCGGCGTGGTATCGATGTTCAGCACCAGGTTATTGCCGCCGGTGGTGCCGGTGACGTTGACGCTGATTTGGCTTGGGTCGATGTACGGGCTGTCGTTCGGGGCCAGGGGCACGTTGACGGTGCCGGTCAGTTGGCCCGACGGGATGGTGATCACTGCACCGTTGGACAACGTGATGTTGAGGTTGCCGATCGGTGCCTGGGTCACGGTGGCGGTGTAGGTCAGTACGCCACCGGCTTCGGTAATGGTCGACGTGGCGCCCAATGTCAGCGTGGCGGTTTGCAGAGTCAGGCCACCGTTATTACCGCCAGGCTGGGCGCCGACGTTCTGGGTCAGTGCCGCGTTGGCCTGGCCCAGGCCCGCGGTCGGGAAGCCGATGGTCGGGTCAACGCGGCCGGCGGTCGCGTCCAGCACGACGAAGCTGTGGCCACCGCCTGCGGCGCCATTACCGGCAGCGGCTGGGCCTGCGGCAGCGGCTTCCAGGTCGGTGGTCGGGTCCGCGCCCGCGACAATGGCTTGTTGCAGCTCGGCAACCGACGGCGCCGCGTTCTCGGCGGCAGCTGCCAGATCGACGGTGGAGTCCGGCAGGTCGGCGCTCCATTGGGTTTCCCGGCCCAGGTCCAGCGTGCGGCCGTCGGCCAGTTCCAGGCTCACAGCGCCCGACATGCCGGTGTCGACCTGGTCGCCCGCAAACAGGCGGTCACCTTCTACTAATACACGCCGCGTTCCTTCCGGAGAAATAACGAAAACTTGACCAACAATGCTTTTGACGATGGCAACAACACTGCTCATTAAAATTTTCTCCGGCGATCCGTTTCTGATGATTTCCATGTGGCCGCTCGAGGGGGAGGGCCAAACAGGAGGGGCGTAGTCTGTAAAGATGGTTTCGTCAAATATTTGGCTAGATTTATTCGCGATCTAGTTTATGCCAAACTATTGACCTTATGACCGCCATCCTAAACAATTGGCCCCGTAATGTCACATTGATATTTATGCGGCGAACCGTCCTACATGTGTGAAGCAGTTCCGCTTTTTGAACTTTCCGACGTACGGTCATTACGGTAGCCATTATCCGACGCAGCGGCCTGAATCGCTGTGATTTGAGACAAGAAGTCCTGGGGAATTTTTTAATGCGTCTGCACCTGTTCAAGGCAATACCGTTCGTTCTCGCCGCCAGTTTCGTACAAGCCCAGACACTGCCCCAAGCCATGCAGCAGGCCTTGGACGTGCACCCGGAAATTCAAGCCGGTGTGAACAGCCGTATCGCCGCCGATTACCAACTGCGTGCAGCCCAGGGCGGTTATCTGCCTCGGGTCGACCTGAACGCCGGTTACGGCCGCGAAGGCACCGATAACTCCACTACTCGCGCCGCCAATGGCCCCAACGGCAACCACTGGGACACCCTCAACCGCGGCGAGTCCAGCCTGCGCCTGCAACAGATGATCTTTGACGGCTTCGCCACTTCCAGCGAAGTCGGTCGCCAGCAAGCCAACGTCAACTCCCGCGCCTACTCCTTGCTCGGCACCTCCGAGCGCACCGGCCTGACCGTTGCCCAGGTGTACCTGGATGTACTGACCCGTCGTGAGTTCGTGCGCCTGGCCGAAGAAAACCTGCGCAACCACGAACGTATCTACGACCAGATCAAACTGCGTACCCAGCGCGGCGTCGGCAACGGCGCCGACCAGGACCAGGCCGAAGCGCGTCTGGCCCAGGCCCGCAACAACCTGATCACCGAGCAGACCAACCTGGCCGACTCCGAGGTCAACTACCTCAGTGCCGTTGGCCAGATGCCCGACCAACTGGAGCGTCCGGCACCGTTCATGGCCATGCTGCCGGCAGACCTGAATGAGGCACGCCGCCAGATGCTCGACAACAGCCCGGTGCTGCGTTCGGCCGAGTCGGATATCTCCGCCGCCGAGAAGCAGTACGAAGCCGCCAAGTCCACCTTCTACCCGCGCTTTGACGCCGAACTTGGCACCAACGCCGACAACAACGTCTCGGGTGACGCCAGCCACAACAACGGTTGGGAAGCCATGGTGCGCATGCGCTTCAACCTGTTTGCCGGCGGCAGCAACAAGGCTGACCTGCAATCCAAGTCGTACCAGGCCAACCAGGCCCTGGATATCCGCAACAACGCCCTGCGCCAGCTCAACGAAGAACTGGGCCTGGCCTGGAACGCCCTGAACAACGCCAACGCGCAGCTGCCCGTGGCCCAGCAGTACGTTGACCACAGCACCCGGGTGCGTACCTCTTATCAGCAGCAGTTTAGCCTCGGCCAACGAACCCTGCTCGATTTGCTCGACAGTGAGAACGAATTATTCACCGCTTCCCGTCGTCTGGAAGAGATCAAGAACATTCAGTTATTTACTCAGTATCGAATCAAGGCGACCATGGGCGAATTGCTCAAGAGCCAGGGAGTGGTCCCACCGATGGCCTCCGTCGTGCAGACCGACGTGAAGCCTAAAGTCCAACTGCCTGGGATGAATTGAGCCGTCCCCATAGCCCCATCTGTTAGTCGAGAGTGCACCGCGTGGAATCCGAAGTCAGTCGAGTTCATCTCAACCATGATCCACGCACGCTGCACGACGACCCGTTACTCGACGGGTTGCTTGCGCTCTGCGCCCTGCACCAGAAACCGGCCAGCGCGGCCATGCTCACCACCGGCCTGCCGCTGCCTTCGCAGCGGTTGAGTGCCGAGTTGCTGCCCCGTGCAGCCGCGCGGGCGGGCCTGCAGGGGCGGTTGCTGCAACGCAAGCTGGAACAGATCCCAACGATTGCCCTCCCGGCGTTGCTGCTGCTCAAAGAGGGGCGCAGTGCCGTGCTGGTGGGCTGGCAAGGCGAAGACGAAGCCCGCATCCTGCTCAGCGAAAGCGATGGCGGTGAAGTCATCATCAAGCGCGAGCTACTGGCCGGCGACTATGCCGGCAAGGTTTTCTTCGCCCAACCGCAGCACAAATTCGACGTCAACCACGGCACCCTGATTCCTCGGGCGCGTTCGTGGTTCCGTGACACGCTGATGCGTTCGCGCTGGCTCTACACCGACGCCATTGCCGCCAGCTTCCTGATCAACATCATTGCGATGGCCGCGCCGCTGTTCGTGATGAACGTGTACGACCGCGTGGTGCCGAACCAGGCCACAGCCACCCTGTGGGTGCTGGCAGTGGGCATCTGCGGTGCCTATCTGTTCGACCTGATCCTCAAAAGCCTGCGCAGCCTGTGCCTGGACCTGGCCGGTAAAAAGACCGACCTGATTATCTCGGCCACGCTGTTCGAGCGCATTGTCGGCATGTCCATGAAGTACCGCCCGGCACGGGTCGGCAGCTTCGCGCAGAACATCCACGAGTTTCAGAGCTTGCGCGATTTCCTCGCTTCGTTGACCCTCACCAGCCTGATTGACCTGCCCTTCACTCTGCTGATCTTTCTGGTCATCGCGATTCTCGGCGGGCACCTGGTGTGGATTCCGGTGCTGGCGTTCCCGATTGCCCTGGGCATCGGCTATGCCCTGCAGAAACCGCTCGTCGCGACCATGGAGCGCACCATGGCCCTGGCCGCCGAGCGCCAGTCGAGCCTGATCGAAACCCTCGCCGGACTGGACGCAGTCAAGGTCAATAACGCCGAGAGCGAGCGCCAGTACGGTTGGGAACAGACCATCGGCACCTTGAGCCGCCTTGAACTGCGGGTGAAGTTGCTGTCGGGCCTGTCGATGAACATGACCCTGCTGATCCAGCAACTGGCCGGCGTGATCATGATCGTGTTCGGTGTGTACCAGATCATCGACGGTCACCTCAGCATGGGTGGCCTGATCGCCTGCTACATGCTCAGCGGCCGTGCCTTGAGCCCGTTGGCTTCGCTGTCGGGCCTGCTGACCCGTTACCAGCAAGCCAAGGTCACCATGATGTCGACCGACCAAATGATGGAGCTGCCCCAGGAGCGCAATTTCGAAGAGCGCCCCATGAGCCGCCGTACCCTGCAAGGCGCCATCGAATGCCGGGGCCTTAATTTTACTTACCCGAATCAACAGAACGCCGCGCTGAAAAACATCAATCTGGTGATCAAGCCCGGCGAGAAAATCGGCATCATCGGCCGCAGCGGCTCGGGCAAAAGCTCCCTGGCCAAACTGATCGTCGGCCTTTATCAGCCGGACTCCGGCGCCTTGCTGGTGGATGGTGTGGATGTGCGCCAGATCGACGTCAGCGAACTGCGCCACAACATCGGTTACGTGGCCCAGGACATCCAACTGCTCGCCGGTACGCTGCGCGACAACCTGGTGTGCGGTGCACGCTATGTCGAAGACGAAATGGTCCTGCAGGCCGCCGAACTGGCCGGCGTGCACGAATTCGCCCGCCTGCATCCGCAGGGTTATGAGCTGCAAGTCGGCGAGCGCGGGCAAAACCTTTCCGGCGGCCAGCGCCAGAACGTTGCCCTGGCCCGTGCACTGTTGCTCAACCCGCCCATCCTGCTGCTGGACGAACCCACCAGCGCCATGGACAACACCGGTGAAGAGCGCCTGAAACAGCGCCTGCAAGCCGTGGTGCAAAACAAGACCATCGTGCTGGTCACTCACCGTGCCTCACTGCTCTCGCTGGTGGATCGCCTGCTGGTGGTCGACCGTGGGCAGATCCTCGCAGACGGCCCGAAAGCCGTGGTCATGGAAGCGTTGAAAAAGGGGCAGATCAGTGTTGCTTAACTCCATCAAAAGCGCGGTTGGCCGCTATTTCAAAGGTTCCGATTCGCTGCAGGGTCAGCCCCTGCCCGAAGTCAACAAAGCACTGGTCGAAGATGCGCCGCGGGTTATCCGCCTGACCATCTGGGCGATCATCGCGTTCTTCATCTTTCTGGTGACGTGGGCAGGCTTCTCCAGCATCGACGAAGTCACCCGTGGCGACGGCAAGGCAATCCCCTCGTCCAAGTTGCAGAAAATCCAGAACCTGGAAGGCGGTATCGTCTCCGAGTTGTACGTCAAGGAAGGCCAGGTGGTGGAAGCCGGCGCGCCGTTGATTCGCCTCGATGACACGCGTTTTGTTTCCAATGCCGGTGAAACCGAAGCCCTGCGCCTGGCCATGCAACTGCGCGTCGAGCGCCTGAGTGCCCAGGTGGATGACCGCCCGCTGAACATCCCCGACGATGTGCTCAAGGCCGCGCCCAACCAGGCTGCCAGTGAGCGCTCGTTGTATGACAGCCGCCGCCAGCAGTTGAAGGACGAAGTCGGCGGCTTGCAGGAACAACTGGTGCAACGCCAGCAGGAACTGCGTGAATTCACCTCCAAACAAAGCCAGTACCGCAGCCAGTTGTCCCTGCAACGCCAGGAAATCAACATGTCCGAACCGCTGGTGGCCCAGGGTGCGGTGTCGCCGGTGGAAGTGTTGCGCCTCAAGCGTGCCGAGATGGAAACCCGCGGCCAGTTGGACGCCACTACCCTGGCGATTCCCCGGGCCGAATCGGCGATCAAGGAAGTACAACGCAAGATCGACGAAACCCGTGGCAAGTTCCGCAGCGAAGCGCTGACCCAGCTCAACGAAGCCCGCACCGAACTGAACAAGGCCGAGTCCACCGGCCGCGCCCTGGAAGACCGGGTCAGCCGCACCCTGGTCACCTCGCCCGTGCGCGGGATCGTCAAGCAATTGCTGGTCAACACCGTCGGCGGCGTGATCCAGCCGGGCAGCGACATGGTGGAGATCGTGCCGCTGAACGACACGCTGCTGGTGGAAGCCAAGATCCGCCCGCAAGACATCGCCTTCCTGCACCCGGGGCAGGAAGCGATCGTCAAATTCACCGCCTATGACTACACCATCTACGGTGGCCTGAAAGCCAAGCTCGAACGTATCGGTGCCGACACCATCACCGATGAAGACAAGAAAACCACCTACTACATGATCACCCTGCGCACCGACCGCAGCCACTTGGGTACCGATGAGAAGCCGTTGTTGATCATCCCGGGCATGGTCGCGTCGGTGGACATCATCACCGGCAAGAAGAGCATCCTGAGCTACCTGCTCAAGCCGATCATCAAGGCGCGGGCCGAGGCGTTGCACGAGCGTTGACTTGTAGCGCCTGAATGAGCCTCATCGGGAGCAAGCCCCCTCCCACACTAAACCGCATTCCTATGCTGGAACTCGGTCAAGTGTGGGAGGGGGCTTGCTCCCGATAGGGCCATCAGCCTCCCCACACATCCCCGCACCTAATGCATATAGATATTCTTTAACGGTATTTAATCGCCAGTTCTTATATCTATAAAGTCACTCCCCAGTCCGACCGGGAGTGCCCACATGTCCGCCACCTCTACTGTTCCAACAGCGACCTCAACCGCCCAGCTCTTCGAGATCCGCCCACTCCCTGGCAGCGTCGGCGCCGAGATCATCGGCCTGGACTTGTCGCGCCCGGTCAACGACCAGGACTTCGCCCGCATCCACCGCGCGCACCTGGACCATCATGTCGTCGTGTTCCGTGACCAACGCATCACCCCCGAACAACAGATCGCCTTCAGCCGCCGTTTCGGTGTGCTGCAGATCCATGTGCTCAAACAGTTCCTGCTGGCCAATCACCCGGAAATCCTGATCGTTTCCAACATCATCGAAAACGGCCAATCCATCGGCCTGGGCGATGCGGGTAAGTTCTGGCATTCGGACCTGTCGTACAAGGAACTGCCTAGCCTGGGTTCGATGCTGCACGCCCAGGAGTTGCCGTCCGAAGGCGGCGACACGCTGTTTGCCGACATGCACAAAGCCTGGGACCAACTGCCTGAACATTTGCGCAAAGCGGTGGAAGGCCGCAGCGCCGCTCACTCATACACGGCGCGTTACAGCGAGACCAAATTCGAGGGCAACTGGCGTCCGACCCTGACCCCCGAGCAACTCGCTCAGGTCGCCGAAGTAGTGCACCCCATTGTGCGCACCCACCCGGAAACCGGGCGCAAGGCGTTGTTTGTCAGCGAAGGCTTCACCACGCGCATTGTCGGCCTGCCGGAAGACGAAAGCCGCGATCTGCTGGCCCAGTTGTACGCCCACAGCGTGCTGCCGCAAAACATCTACCGTCACCAGTGGCAGCCCCACGACATGGTGTTCTGGGACAACCGCTCGTTGATTCACCTCGCCGCCGGCTGCCCGAGCCACCTGCGGCGCAAGCTGTTTCGCACCACTATCCAGGGCGATGCGCCGTTCTGAATCCTATTCCCGGCAAGAGAGATGAAATGAACGCGCCCCTGCAAGGCCACGCGGCCAGCACTCTGAATACGGCTCAACCGTTGTTGGCGGTGGACAACGTCAGCCTCGAATACCGCACGCCCGAGCGTGTGGTGCGCGCCACTCACCAAGTCAGTTTCGAGATTGATCCGGCCGACCGCTACGTGTTGCTCGGCCCATCGGGCTGCGGCAAATCCACGTTGCTCAAGTCCATCGCCGGGTTTATCAAACCCTGTGAAGGCGAGATCCGCCTGCTGGGGCAAAAAGTCGAACAACCAGGCCCGGACCGTATCGTGGTGTTCCAGGAGTTCGACCAACTGCCGCCCTGGAAAACCGTCAAGCAGAACGTGATGTTCCCCTTGCTGGCGTCTAAAACCCTGAAGCGTCGCGAAGCCGAAGAACGGGCGCTGCACTACCTCGACAAAGTCGGCCTCAGTGCGTTCGCCGAGGCTTATCCGCACACCCTGTCCGGTGGCATGAAAGCCCGCGTGGCCATTGCTCGCGCCTTGGCCATGCAGCCGAAAATCCTGCTGATGGACGAACCCTTTGCCGCCCTCGATGCCCTGACCCGCCGCAAGATGCAGGAAGAGCTGCTGCGGCTGTGGGAAGAAGTGCGCTTTACCCTGCTGTTCGTAACGCACTCCATCGAAGAAGCCTTGGTGGTGGGCAATCGCATTCTGTTGCTGTCGCCCCACCCCGGGCGGGTGCGTGCTGAAGTCCACAGCCATCAATACGACCTGCACAGCCTTGGCGGTGTGGAATTCCAGGCATCGGCGCAGCGCATTCATCGCCTGCTGTTCGACGAAGCGCCTGAAGCCGAGCGCGAGTTGGGTTTCGCCGATATCCGCATCGCTTACTGAAAGGGGCTGCACATGCGTCAGGAATTTGAAATCAACCTCGAACCGCTGCTCAGCGTTCCCGTGGAGCGCGAGCTGCCGTTGCGGCAACGCCTGTGGCAACAAGGCTGGCTGCGCAAAGGCTTGATCCTGGTCGTGCTGGCGATCCTCTGGGAAGCTGTCGCGCGTTATCAAAACAACGACCTGTTACTGCCCAGCGTTCTGCAGACGGCTCAGGCGCTGTTCGACGGCCTGCTCAGCGGCGAACTGCTGAGTAAGGTCAGCATCTCGCTGGCGGTGTTGATCAAGGGTTACCTGATCGGCATCGTACTGGCGTTTGCCCTGACCACGCTGGCGGTGTCGACCCAGCTGGGTCGCGACCTGCTGAGCACGCTGACCTCGATGTTCAACCCGCTGCCGGCGATTGCGCTGTTGCCGTTGGCGCTGCTGTGGTTCGGCCTGGGGCAGAACAGCTTGATTTTCGTGCTGGTGCATTCGGTGTTGTGGGCCTTGGCGCTGAACACCTACTCCGGTTTTCTCGGTGTCTCCGAGACCCTGCGCATGGCTGGACGCAACTATGGGCTCAAGGGCATGCGCTTCGTGCTGTTCATCCTGATCCCGGCGGCGCTGCCTTCGATCCTGGCCGGCCTGAAGATCGGCTGGGCATTTGCCTGGCGCACCCTGATCGCCGCCGAGCTGGTGTTCGGCGCCACCAGCGGCAAGGGCGGGTTGGGGTGGTACATCTTCCAGAACCGCAATGAGCTGTACACCGACAAGGTGTTTGCAGGGTTGGCCGTGGTGATCTTGATCGGCCTGTTGGTGGAAAACCTGGTGTTCAACACCTTCGAGCGGCTTACGGTGAAGCGTTGGGGCATGCAGCGCTCCTGACCCTGCTAGGATTGCACCCCATTCACTCCCCACTGATCACGAGTGCTTGGCATGCAACTACCGGATATGAACCTGCTGGTCGCCCTCGACGCCTTGCTCGACGAGGGCAGCGTAGTGGGTGCCGCTCGCAGGATGAACCTCAGCCCCGCCGCCATGAGTCGTACCCTGACACGTATTCGCGAGGCCGTGGGCGACCCGATTCTGGTGCGCGCCGGACGTGGTCTGGTGCCGACGCCCAAGGCTATTGAGCTGCAAGGCCAGGTGCGCAACGTGGTGGAGCAGGCGGCGCTGCTATTCCGCTCGGCGGATCAAGTGGATTTGAGCACCTTGCGCCGCCGTTTCAGCGTGCGTGCCAATGACTTCTTTATCGGCGTGTATGGCGGTCGGCTGTTCGACACCATGGAACGCATGGCGCCGTTGTGCGAGCTGTGCTTTGTGCCCGAGGGCGACACCGACGACGAAGCGCTACGCGAGGGGCGGCTGGATCTGCGCGTGAGCAACACCATGCCCGCCAGCCCTGAGGTGAAAGTGCAGAACCTGTTCTCCACCACCTTCATCGGCCTGGCGCGGGAAGGTCACCCGCTGTTTGACGAAGAGATCACCGCTGCGCGCTTTGCCAGCTATTCCCACATCAGTATCTCGCGGCGCGGCATCTCCCGTGGCCCGATTGATACGGCGCTGAATGCGCAGGGCCTGGAACGCCGCGTGTCAATGATCGCCCCGGGTTTCCATGGGGCCATGTTCATGTTGCCCGATTCCGACCTGATCCTGCCGGTGCCGAAGGAAGCACTCTACAGCGCCAATCGCTTGAACCTGCCGTTGCGGGCTTTCCCGCTGCCGATCTCCCTGCCGACCTTGGTCTTGGCTCAATCCTGGCACCCTCGCTTCGACAAAGACCCGGCCCACAAATGGCTGCGCGAGACCATGCGCGCGAGTTGCCATGCCACGTGGCTGGAGGCCCAGCCGACCTGATTCCTGAGGCGGGAGGGGTAAAACAGTGGCAGGGGGCTTCTGTGGGAGGGGGCTTGCTCCCGATGGACTGCATAGCAGTCCCAATTTTGAGGCCGCTGCGCGGCCCATCGGGAGCAAGCCCCCTCTCACATGGATTGCGTCTGACGCACTTATAACCTTCCAACAAGTAACTTTTTGTCATGGATTTGCCTGATTAGACTGCTCCGGTATTTCTAATGCCGAGCTGCCTGTTCATGACTTCCCTCGCTGCCCCCGCTCTCCAGGCCGCAGCCAAACCGACCACGCTTACGCCACCGGCGTTCGGCCCGCGCATCATCATCGGCCTGGTCGGCGTGCTGCTGGCGGTACTCGTATCTGGTCTCAACGAGATGGTCACCAAGGTTGCCCTCGCCGACATCCGGGGTGCGCTATACCTCGGCTTTGACGAAGGCACCTGGCTGGTCGCCGCCTACACCGCGACCTCCGTGGCGGCGATGGCCTTTGCGCCTTGGTGCTCGGTGACGTTTTCCCTGCGCCGCTTCACGCTGTGTGCGATCGGTTTGTTTACGGTGCTTGGCATCCTGTGCCCGTTCGCGCCGAACTACGAAAGCCTGCTGGTGCTGCGCACGGTTCAAGGCCTGGCGGGTGGCGCGCTGCCGCCGATGTTGATGACCGTGGCGCTGCGCTTCCTGCCGGCCAACGTCAAGCTGTACGGCTTGGCCGGGTATGCGCTTACCGCCACCTTCGGCCCGAGCCTGGGTACGCCACTGGCGGCGTTGTGGACCGAATACGTCGGCTGGCAATGGGCGTTCTGGCAGATAGTCGCACCGTGCCTGTTGGCCATGGCCGCGGTGGCCTACGGCTTGCCGCAAGATCCGCTACGCCTGGAGCGCTTCAAACAGTTCAACTGGCGCGGCTTGCTGCTGGGGTTCCCGGCGATCTGCATGCTGGTGATCGGCCTGTTGCAGGGCAATCGCCTGGACTGGTTCGAGTCGGGCCTGATCACCTTCCTGTTGAGTGGCGGCAGTCTGTTGCTGGTGCTGTTCATGCTCAATGAATGGTCGCACCCGGTACCGTTTTTCAAGTTGCAGATGCTCGGCCTGCGCAACTTGGCGTTTGCACTGATCGTGCTGGCTGGCGTGCTGGTGGTGCTGACGTCGGTGATCATTATCCCGTCGAGTTTTCTCGCCCAGGTCCAGGGTTATCGCCCACTGCAAACCGCGCCGGTGATGCTGCTGATGGCACTGCCGCAGTTGATCGCGCTGCCGTTGGTGGCGGCGCTGTGCAACCTGCGCGGGGTCGATTGCCGGTGGGTGCTGGGGGTCGGTTTGAGCCTGTTGGTGCTGTGTTGCGTCGGCAGTTCGCACCTGACCTCGGCGTGGGTTCGTGACGATTTCTATGGCTGGTACCTGTTGCAAATCTTCGGTCAGCCGATGGCGGTGCTGCCGCTATTGATGCTTTCCACCGGCAGCATCCAGCCGATGGACGGGCCGTACGCTTCGGCCTGGTTCAACACCATCAAGGGGCTCGCCGCCGTGGTCGCCACCGCCGTGCTGGATACCTTGACCACACAGCGCCTGCATTTTCACTCGACCCTGTTGGTAGACAGCCTGGGCAACTCGCCCCTGGCCGACGGCGACTCACCGGGCCTGGCCCGGCGCCTGCACGAACAGGCCGTGGTGCTCACGTCTTCAGATCTCTACTACGTCATGGCCGCGGTCGCGGTGGCGTTGATCCTGCTGATTTTCTGGATGCCCACGCGGATCTTTCCGCCTCGCGCACCGACCTAGCCCAAAGGACTTCTCATGAAACGCAAAGACAAAATAGCCGTCTCCGTTATTGCGGTGTTCGCCGTGGGTGTGCTGGTTTACCTGGCCGTGCCGCAGCTTCTGGCCAACAAGCGCCAGACCACCAACGACGCTTTCGTCGCCGCCGACTTCACTTTGGTTGCGCCGCGCGTGGCGGGCTTCATCAAGGAAGTGCTGGTGGAAGACAACCAGCGCGTCAAAGCCGGCCAACTGTTGGCGCTGATCGACGACCGCGATTTTCGCGCCGCCGCCCAAGCGGCTGATGCGGATACCTTGGTGGCCCGGGCCCAATTGAAAAACGCCAACGCGACCCTGGAGCGCCAAAGCTCGGTGATCGCCCAGGCCCAGGCTACGGTGGCGGCTGATCGCGCCGAAATGGCCTTCGCCGAACACGAGTTGAATCGCTACAACCACCTTGCTGGTGTCGGCGCAGGCACGGTGCAGAACGCCCAGCAAGCCAAGACCCGCATCGATCAGGCCACCGCGCGTCTGGCCAAAGCCACGGCGGTGTTGGCGGCCGAGCGCAAGCAGGTGGAGATTCTCACCGCTCAGCGTGATGCCGCCGAAGGTGGACTCAAGCGTGCGCAGGCCGCGCTGGAAATGGCCAGTTACCAGCTGTCCTACACCCGCATCGTTGCGCCGGTGGATGGCATGGTCGGCGAGCGTGCGGTACGGGTGGGCGCTTATGTGACGCCGGGCAGCAAGATCCTGGCGGTGGTGCCGTTGGCCGAGGCCTATGTAGTGGCCAATTTCCAAGAGACGCAACTGTCGCATATGCAGGCTGGCCAGGCGGTGCAGGTCAGTGTCGACAGCCTCGACGGCGAGTTGCTCAAGGGGCATCTGGAAAGCCTTGCGCCCGCCACCGGGGTGACCTTTGCCTCGGTCAAACCGGATAACGCCACGGGTAACTTCACCAAGGTGGTGCAGCGGATTCCGGTAAAGATTGTCCTCGAACCCAACCAGCCGCTGACCGAGCGCCTGCGCGTCGGTATGTCGGTGGAAGCCAGCGTCGACACACACGCAGTCGCGCAGCCGCGTGAGGTGGCCCAGCAATGAGACAGATGGCCTGGCTTACCTTGAGCCTTATCAGCCTGAGCGCGTGTACCGTTGGCCCGGACTTCCAACGGCCCCAAGGTCCACACGTCACGCAATGGAGCCAACCCCAGGGGCGACAGGCTGCCAGCCGTGCAGTGACCGACCCGTTGCAGGAGCGCTGGTGGGACGTGTTTCACGACGCACAACTGTCGGCGCTGACCCGGCGTGCGCTCACCGACAACCTTGACCTGAAACTGGCCGGCAGCCGCCTGCAACAAAGCCGCGCCGTGCGCCAGGTGACCACCGCTGAGCGTTATCCCAACCTCGTTGCAGCGGGTGGCTATCAGCGCAAACGCAACAGTGGCAAAGGCTTGAGTGACCCGTCCGGCGAGAACGGTCGCGCAGCCTTCAACCAGTGGGATGCGGGCTTCTCCGCCGCTTGGGAGCTGGACTTCTGGGGCCGGGTCAAACGCGAAACCGAAGCTGCCGACGCTACGCTGCAAGTCGCTGAAGACGACCGCCGCGCCGTGCTGCTCTCGGTGCTTGCCGAGACCGCTCAGGACTACATCCAACTGCGTGGCGTACAGAACACCCGCGCCGTCACCGAGCAAAACCTCGACGTCGCTCGCCACAGCCTCAAGCTCTCGCAATTGCGCCTGGCCGATGGTGTGGCCACGGACCTGGACGTCGCCGAAGCCGCTGCCCAGGTAGCGGCCATCGAAGCGCGCCTGCCGGAGTTGCAGCAACGCCAGGACCAGATGATCAACGCCCTGAGCCTGCTGATGGGCGAGCCGCCACAGGCGCTGCATGCGCAATTGTCCAAGGACGCCGCCGTGCCACAAACCCAGCGCCAGGTCGCTATAGGCCTGCCGTCGGAACTCGCGGAGCGTCGCCCCGATATTCGTCAGGCCGAGGCCCGGTTGCATGCAGCCACCGCCAACATCGGTGTGGCCAAGGGCGACTTCTACCCGCGCATCACCCTGTCCGGCAGTCTCGGGTCGCAGGCCATGCAACTCGCCGATTTCGGCTCCTGGGGCTCTCGCGCGTTTGCCTTCGGTCCGCAATTGAGCTTGCCGCTGTTCAATGGCGGGCGCCTGCAAGGCATGTTGAATTTGCGCGAAGCCCAGCAGCAGGAAGCGGCGCTGGCGTATCAGCAAACCGTGCTGCGGGCCTGGCACGAAATCGACGACCAGTTGACTCGCTACAACGCCAGCCAATTGCGACGCGACAGCCTTGCCGAAGCCGTGCGCCAGAACCAGATCGCACTGACCACGGCACAGCAGCAGTACGTTGAAGGCGTGGTGGATTTCGTCAACGTGCTCACCGTGCAAAGCGCTTTGTTGGCGACGCAGGAGCAATGGGTGGAAAGCTCCACCGGCGTGTCGCTGGCGATGGTTGGCTTGTACAAAGCCTTGGGCGGTGGTTGGGAATCGGTGTACCCGCTGCAAACCGCGAAGCGCTGAATCATACAGTGTCTACGACGCCAGCCTGAGCTACGACTTGGGTCAGTCACCGCTGCAACTCAAAGGCGTGAAACTGGCGATGAACGTGCAGAACCTCACCAACAAGACCTACGTGTCGCAGTGCACCGGTGACCTGGATTGCTATTACGGTGAAGGGCGCACGGTGGTGTCGAGCCTGACCTACGACTGGTAGACGTGTGCTAGGTCCGCAATAACATAAAGGTGGCGTCATCTTCGGTTGAGTGCCCATCAAGGGTCTGCTCAGCGATAGCCTTGATCTGGTTTTCGACTGACAGCTCTGCCCAGAACCCATCGGTTGCCAGTATCCATGTTGTGTCTTTGATGATCTGCAGGGTTTGAATGTGAGGCTCATGCGCACGACGGTGGCTCATGCAGTTGAGCAGGGTTTTGCGCGCGGGGTTGCTGGCGATGGCTGAGTGGCTCAAATCACCTCTCCAGTTGGGACCACAGTGGGGAGCATTGAGCCAGTTCACCCGCTGATCGTCGTCCAAGTAGCCTATGCAGCAGTCCCCTGCGTGAATGGAAACGGCCGTTTGCCCCACTACCAGTAGCGTCAGGTAACTGGTGGAGGCAAATGGAAAGTCTGCGGAAAGGTTTGAATGCACGTCGTCGAGTAAGGTAAGTGCCAACCGCATTGCCTTGTCAGGACATGATGCGATGGAGGGCGCTGCACGGGTAAAGGACTCAAGAAGGTAGCGGGTCAGTGTTCTCGCCAATTCGCCACTGTTCGGCTTAGAGGAGCCATCGGCGATCACGTAGAGATAAGCGTCCGAGTTCTGTGCTGAGCCGCTGACATCGCAGTTTTCGGCTCTGTCAGCACCTTGACGGCTGAGGCTCAAGTACCGGATCAAGTAGGCACTCCGAATCCAACCAGGGTCGTTAATCGTTCGAGAAGCAACGCCTCGCGATCAGAGTCCTGAGCGGTGCTTTGGATCACGTCCTGAAATGCGGGTAACTTCAGAAACGCCTCAAACTGCTCGCTTACAAAACGGCGCAGTTCGATCGGTGCTTGCGCCACTTCTTGAATGAGTTCTTCCCGACCGTCCAGTAACGCGACGATGTCTTCAATATCATTGGACATCAGCATGTCACCCCGACCTCGTCCTTGATATGCCTGTAGTTTTGCGGCGAGAAACCACGGAGCGGCAAATGTCTTGATGAGTGTTCCGCTGGGGAGTTTGTAGTCGACGGCATTTTCTAATCCGCCGACAAACCAGCTATTGGAAAAGCCCAGTACCTTTTCATCCGTTGGCATGAAGTCGACCTTCAGATGACCTAGCCTCAGGCGGCAGGTGACGGAGTCCTGGCCGGTATTTTTGAAGCCTCGGGGTTTCAAATTTTCTTCCAGGCGATACCAGTCGGCGGTGCCAGTCAGATGAATGACTAGGTCAACATCATCCGTGCCGCGAATCGACTCTAAGGTGTATTCGTCAGTGATAAGCAAGATGGTTGTACATCCACCGACAAACGCTACATGCTCGCGTAGGTCACTGCCCAGCGCATCGGCGACTTCTTCAAGCATTTGCAACATCATTTCCCGGTTCGATGTCACAAGATCCACTCCCGTAGCATGGCGTCAGCGATTTTGGTTTCACGAGGACCACCGATGCGAATGGCGTCCACTAGTGCAAGGAAGTGATAGAGCAATTCATCTTTTTTGACTGCTACCGGTACGGTTTTGAATAAAGGCAGCACTTGCTGCCCTTTCCTCTTCCCGTTGGCGTCGGGCCAGACGGGGATGAGATCACCACCACTCATGACCTTGCCTGCCATTATTGGGGCGGCAAATGCGGTTGGAATGCCGCGTACGATAGGACCTGGCTTGGCGGGAAATACGTAGCGAATTGCATATTTTACGAAGTCCAGTAGAGCGGTGTTTCTGACGGTTGGTTTTCCACTCGATAAGTCGGTGAAGATAAGACCAATCTCCCGGCAGCGATTAAGCGAGTTGGATACTTCGCTCTTGCTCAGTGCGAGGGAAGCCGACAAGGCCCTGACTGAATAGCTTTCAAGGTTGGGTGGAGTGGTGGCGTCTTCGCTGTCCTCCCATCCTTCCCATTTCTCTACAGGTGAAAGTTCGATTTTCTCACTATTTCCTGTAAGGCGCAGATTGAGAACGTGATCCAAGTAGTCTGGGGATGCCTCCGGTGCAAGCAGCATCGCTTCCTCAAAGTCGCGTTTGAGCGTGAACTCTCGCTTCTTGACTCTCTCGCCTCTGGCCTGCAGGTCCAGACTGATCAGCTTGAAGAGTATTACAATGTCTTGACTTTTCATTCATGCTCGCATTCCAGTGTCCACCGTCCATGGACTGTGGACAAAAACTTTCATGTCTACGGCACCCATGTCAAGAAATTTGTCAATTCTGCAAAAACACCACATACCCTCGAAACCACTCATTCCCTTGCAAATACCCCGGTGCTTCCCATTCCCCGCCTTGAATCAGCCCCACCTTGAACGGCAATCCCAATCGATTCATCCGAGGTAAGTACGCCGCGTAATCCGGGATGCTGTGGCGGCCCTGATAGGTCTGCACCACGACCTCATCCACCACGCCCTTGAGCTGGGCGATGGCCGCCGGGTCGGCGTTGCTGCTCCAGTCCATCAGGCCGGTGATGCTCAGGCGCAGGTCGGCGGGCAGGCGTTGGCGCAGGTCGCGCAGGAAGGCTGCGTATTCGTGCAGGTATTGGGTGCGGGCGTCGAAGTCGATCTGGATCCCGACCACCGGGTTGCCGGCGTCGCGCCAGCGTTGCACCTGGCCGAACACTTGGGTGTAGATCTGCTCCGGCCAATGCAAGGTGTGGGCACGGTAGACCACCCAGACCTCGCCTTGGGTGAGGCGCGGTACGCTGATGCCCTGGGCGATCAATTGCACGCCGCGCTGGGGCGCACGGCGGGTGGAGTTGATCTGGCCCTGCAGGATGTACAGGGTTTTGGCCTGCTTGAGCACCGGCTGCGGCGTGACGCCGCTCCATAGCCAGAAGGCGTCATAGTCGCGGGCGTCAACAGCGCCAAAGGCCGGGCTTGCCAACAGCAGCAAGCCGAGCCACAGGTGCTTCACCAGTAGTACTGCAGAGACTTGCCCCACTCGGTGTCGGCAAAGCTGGTTTTGAGCTGGCGGAACCACGCCTTGCGCACGGCCGGTTCAACTTCATTGCCACCGCAGCTGTTATAGCCTGACGGCGCATAGCAGTTGATGGCGCGGAACAGGGCATAGGCCTTGTCGTTCTTCGGAGCCTTGGCGTTGGCGATGACGAGTTTGTAGCCGTCGAGCCGCGAGAAGGTTTCACCTTTGAAGTCCGACGCCGTACTGCCCAGGCTGCCGGCGGCGCGGGCTTGTTCCAGCGGCATGCCGTCCAGGCCGTTACGCAGGATGAACTCGCCGAAGCAATTCAGGCCCTGCGGGTTCTTCGCGTCGTTTTGCAAGGTTGCTGCGGTTTGCGCGATGCTCGGGCACGCATAGCCGGATTCGGCTTTGTCCCCGTTCCACTGGAACATGTTCAGGCTCTGGCCTGAGGTATAGACGTAGCCCAGGCTGGTGCCCAGCTTGTCTTCGGGCGCCGGGGCCGGCAGTTGCTTGAAGTCGGCGGCGAAGTCGGCGAACTGGCTGTGCAACAGGTCTTTATAAAGCAGCACGAATTGCGCGGTGTTGCGCTCAACGGGGTCACTGGCCTTGGCCAGTTGTTGGCGCAGCAGGTCTGGCCCGGCCACGTTGCGCAGCAGGATATAACGCACTTGCTGGGCGCTGATCGGCGAGTCGGCGGCAAACACCTTGGCCAATTGGCCGCTGCGTTCGTAGTTCATGGCCAGGGCCAATTCCAGCTGGTCACGTTGCAGTGGCAGCTTGGCTAGCGGGAGCAATTGCAGCCACAGCGACTCGGCGGCTTTCCAGTCTTTTTTCTCCTCCAGGGCCAATGCGCGCAAGGTCTGTTGGCTGAAGGCGAAATAATCCAGGCTCGACGGCACTTCCTTGGGCAACAGCTTCAAGGCGTTGTCGGGCTGATGCTCGACGTACAGCGCGTAGGCCGCCTGTACGTAGTCGAACTGAGCCGGCTCATTGGCAAACACGCCTTTCTGCCCGTCGAGCTCTTCGCGAGTCAGTTCCGGCGGGGTATGGGCGCGCATCGCCATCAGGTCGGTGACCAACTGAATCATGGGGTTTTGCACGGTGCTGCGATTGACCATCAACAGTTTGAGGTCGGCTTCTTCCACCAGTTCTTCCAGCGACGCGTTGCGCTGTGTATCCGTCGCCTGGGTCAGTTGCCACGCATAGGCCTCGGCCAGTTTGTCGGTATCATCCGCCAGCCAGTACACCCGGCGCAGCAGGCCACGGGCCGAGGTGGCGTAAGCGCCCTGTGGATAAGTTTTCAGGTAACCGAGGAAGCCCTCTTCGGCGTTGCTCAGGGCCGACTTGTCCACACGTTCGAGCTTCGGCATGCCGTATTCGTCGAAGGCCTCGGCCTGTGCCTGGTTCAGCGATGTGCGGGCGGTCATGTACAGCGCGGTTTCTTTCAGCCAGGGCAAGGTGCTGCTGCTGGCAGCGGCAAAACCGCGTTCGGCGTCGCTGAAGCGCCCGCTGTAGAAGTCGGCGGCTGCTTGCAGATAGGTACGCAGCAGTTGGCCTTCGGGCGACTGAATCTGTTGCGGCTCCACGACCTGGCCATTCCAATCGCAGGTGGCGAGCAACTGCACACGGGCTTTGACCAGCACGTCGCGCTCGGCCGCCGGCATGTCGGCCTTGACGACTTGGCCGATAAACGCCGCGGCGCTGTCGTCATCATTGCTGCGGCAACGGCTGCCTTCACCGCTGAGGAAGGCTTGGCCGGCGGCCTTGCTATCGCCGCGCTGGATGCCCAATGGCGCCAGCAGTTCGTCAAGCCCGGGGGCCGAGGAGTCGTCTGCTTCTGCGGGCGGGGTGTCATTGGACGTCAGGCGATACACCGGGAACGGCACCGGACCGAAGCCTTGCTCCAGGTCGGTGTCATTCAGTGCGTTGGGTTTCAGCGGCATCGCCTGTTTATCTGCCAGTAACAGGCGCAGGTTGACCCGGCTGTCATTGCCCGGGCTCAGGAAGGGCAGGTTGCTGCAGCCTTCAAGGCTGTCGCGTGATACCCGCCAGTCGGGGTAGCACGAATCATCGCCGCTGGCCTGGGCTTGGAAGGAAAGGCCGGCGAGCAACGCCAGACCCAGAGGAGGCAGAAAACCGATGCGCATGACGTGTCCTTTGATCCTGAGTCCTTGGAGGGTCGCAATCATAACGTACGCCTGCGAAGACGTCGGTAGCGCCCTACAATAAATTCAGATTTATCCGTTTTCGGTAGTGGCAATTTGATTTGCCTGCCCTAGACTGCCGACATCATCAGGGAGTAGTTACCGCATGGAGCCGTTACGTAGTTGGGTGTTTGGAGTTTCATGTCTGATGGGCCTGACGCAACTGGCCATGGCGGACGACCCGTTGCTGGATCACCCCCCTGCGGCGGCGACCGGCGCCGACGAGGCGCGTGGCGTGTTGCGTGCCCGCGACCAGGCAATGCTGGCCAGCGAGCTGTCGGGGCGGATCGTCGAGTTGCCCTTCAGCGAGGGCGAATCGTTCAAGAAGGGCGACACTCTGGCACGCTTCGACTGCTCGGCCTACCAGGCCCAGCTCAATGCCGCCCAGGCCGCCAGCCGTGGCGCCGGTGAGGAGCTTGCCCACAACAAACAACTGGCGGCACTCAACTCCGTCGGGCGTTTTGAAGTGGCCCGCGCCGAAGCCAAACTCACCGAGACCCAGGCTCAAACCCAGGTTTATCAAGTACAGGTCAAACGCTGCAGCGTGCTGGCGCCGTATGACGGCCAAGTGGTGCAGCGCAAGGTCCAGCGTTACGAAAGCGTATCGGCCGGGGCGCCGTTGCTGGAGATCGTCGATAACCACAGCCTGGAAATCCACCTGCGGGTGCCGTCGCGCTGGATGGGCAAACTCAAGCCCGGGCAAACCTTCAATTTCACTCCCGACGAAACCGGTCAGGCATTCACGGCCACGGTCAAGCGCCTGGGTGCTCGTATTGATGAAGGCAGCCAGACACTGCTGCTGGTCGCCACCTTGCCGAACGCTTCCGGGCTGCTGGCAGGCATGAGCGGTACTGCCCGCTTTGCGCAATTGCAATGAACGCACCGCTGGCGGGCCACGCCGAGCGCGTGTTTGCGCAGTTTCTCGATCTTGAGCGTCAGATTCGTGCGGCGCGTACCACCGAGCAACTGGCCTACAGCCTGGTCAACGATGGCCAACCACTGTTTGGCTATCGCCATGCCGCCCTGTTGATCGCCGGTAAGGTGCGGGCGGTGACGGCGGTGAGCAGCGTCGACCCCAACGCGCCGTTTGTGGCTTTTGTCGAACAAGCGGTGGCGCAGTTGCACAAGCTGGCGATGAGCCAAACCGCACGGGTGGTGCCGGCTGAGCAATTGAGTGGTGCGGTGCAAGCCGATTGGCAGGGCCTGTCGGCCGGGCATGTGTTCTGGCTACCGTTGGTTGACCCCCAGGGCCGAGTGTTCGGCGGCCTGTGGTTGGCGCGGGACACGCCGTGGAGCCCGGCCGAGCAAGTATTGCTGGCGCAACTGGGCGACACTTGCAGCCATGCCTGGCATGCGTTGCAACCGCGCCAGCCGTGGCGCTTGCGCCTGACCCGCAAACGCCAGATAGCGGCGGTGGTGGCGTTGCTGCTGACGCTGCTGATCCCGGTACATCAGTCGGTGCTGGCGCCCGCCGAAGTGGTGCCGCTGGCCGGGCAAGTCGTCGCGGCGCCGCTGGATGGGGTGATCGCGGAGTTTCTGGTCAAACCTAACCAGACGGTGAAAACCGGCGACCTGTTGCTGCGCTTTGAAAGCACCACGCTGACGGCCCAGGCCGATGTGGCCGCGCGTGCGCTGGGCGTGGCCGAGGCGGAGCTCAAGGCCAATTCCCAGCGTGCCTTTGCCGATGCCGAGTCCAGCTCGAAGATTGACCTGCTGGCCGCCCGCGTCGAGCAAAAACGTGCTGAACGTGACTATGCGCGTGAGCTGCTCAAACGCAGCGAAGTGCGCGCCGAACGCGACGGGATCGCCGTATTTGCAGACGCCGATCGCTGGACCGGTAAACCGGTGCAAACCGGCGAGCGGCTGTTGCAGATCGCCGATCCGGCCCAGGCGGAGTTGCGCATTGAATTGGCGGTGGGTGATGCGATTGCCTTGGCGCCCAATGCCCAGGTCGCGCTGTTTCTCGACAGCGACCCGCTGCAACGTCACCTCGCGACCCTGCAACGGGTCGCCTATGAAGCGCAGCCCACACCGGGTGGGCAGTTGGCCTATCGCCTCGATGCGCAATTCGATGATGCGCCGCCCCGTATCGGCCTGCGCGGTACCGCGAAACTCTATGGAGAGCGGGCGCCGCTGGCCCTGTACCTGCTGCGCCGGCCGCTGGCAGGCTTACGCCAGAGCGTGGGTCTCTGATGAGCCTGCCCAGGCTGCGCGAAGACCTGCAACTGTCCGCCGCCGGCGCCGCGTTGGACGGCTCGCCGCGCTGGACCCTGGCCGACCCGGTACGTGGGCGTTATTTCAAACTTGGCGCCAGCGCGATTCGTTTGTTGCGTCACTGGTCGCTGGGCGATCCGGAAAAAGTCCTGCAGGCCGCCAACCGCGAACCGGGTTTGCCCCTGGAGGGTCGCGAAGTGGAGGAACTGCTGAGCTTTTTGCGTGCCCATGACCTGATCGCCGCCTTCGACCCGCAGCAACGGGCGAGCTATCTCTATAAAGCGGCCGCGCAAAGGCGCAGCCTGTGGCAGGTGTTGCTGCATCAGTACCTGTTTTTCCGCATTCCGTTGTGGCGCCCGGATGCGTTTCTCAACCGTGTATGGCCTTGGCTGGCACGCTTTGGCCCGGGATTGTTGCGTTACGGCTTGCCGATCATCCTGGGCTTGGGCGTGTTTCTGGTCGCACGCGACTGGCAGCGTTTCCTGGCGACCTTCCCGCACCTGTTCAGCCTCGGCGGCGCCCTGGCATTCGGTGTGGCGTTGTTTTTCGCCAAGCTGTGCCATGAATTCGGCCATGCCTTCATGGCCAAGCGCGCCGGGTGCCGGGTGCAGAGCATGGGTGTGGCGTTCATGGTGTTGCTGCCGATGTTCTACACCGATGTGAGCGACGCGTGGCGGGTCAATGATCGCCGTGCGCGGTTGATGATCGGAGCCGGCGGGGTGATGGCCGAGTTGTTGCTGGCGTGCATTGCCCTGCTCGCATGGTCGTTGTTGCCCGACGGTCCGGCGCGCACGGCGGCGTTCATGTTGGCCAGCGCGACTTGGCTGACCACGTTGGCGATCAACCTCAACCCGTTCATGCGTTTTGATGGTTACTTTTTGATCAGTGACTGGTGGGGCGTGGATAACTTGCAGGGCCGCGCTTTTGCACTGTGCCGTTGGCGCCTGCGCGAACTGTTGTTCGGTTATGGCGAGCCGGCGCCGGAGCCGTGGTCGCCGACGATGCAACGACGCTTGCTGGGGTGGGGTTACCTGGCGTGGCTGTGGCGGGCGGCGCTGTTCCTGGGGATTGCGCTGGCGGTGTATCACCTGTTCTTCAAGCTGCTCGGGATCTTCCTGATGCTGATGGAACTGGTGTGGTTCATCGGCTTGCCGGTCTTCAAGGAGTGGCGCGAATGGTGGAGTCGTCGCACCCAGGCCCATGCCCCCCGGGTGTTGCTCAGCAGCCTGGGCCTGCTGTTGCTGCTGCTGGCGCTGGTGGTGCCGTGGCGCAGCGCCGTGGAGTTGCCGGCCATGCTCGAAGCCGGACGTGCCAGCGCATTGCATGCGCCCGTGGCGGCGCGGGTCAAGCAGGTACGGGTGGCCGATGGCGAGGCCGTCACCCAAGGCCAGGTATTGTTCGAGTTGGAGTCGCCGGATCTGGAAGCGCGACAAAGCATCGTGCGCCGTGAAGTGGAGATTCTGCAGTTGCAGATGCGTCGCCAGGCCGGGCGCACTGAAACGGCGGCGGATGCCGGGATCAACGATCAGCGTCTGTCCCAGGCCCTGGCCGAATACCGAGGCCTGGCTGCCCAGCGCGAGCGGTTGCTGTTGCGCGCACCCCATGCAGGCACGGTGCGCGATGTGTTGCCGCAATTGAGCGTGGGCCGTTGGCTGTCGCCCAAGGATTCGCTCGCGCAAGTGGTGGAAGAGGGGGCACGCCTGCGGGGTTACCTGGCCGAGGCAGAGTTGTGGCGGGTAGCCCCGGGCGCCACCGGGCGCTTTATCGCCGATGACCCGATGCATGCCGCTATCCCTGTCGAATTGACCGATATCGACACCAATGGCGTGGCCTACCTGGACCAGGAGGCACTCACCTCCGACCACCATGGGCCAATCGCCGTACGCCGTGATGAAAACCAGCGCCCGGAGCCGGTCCAGGCCCAGTACGGCGCGCGGTTGAAAAGCGTGCAACCGATCCAAACACCCCGCCAGCCCCTGCGCGGTGTGGTGGTGTTGCAAGGGCGCAGTGAGTCGGTGCTGGGCGTCGCCTGGCGTCGGGCGGCAGCGTTGGGGGTGCGAGAAAGCGGGTTCTGACAGGAGTTGAACGATGTTGAACAAGGATGGCGCCCTGGCGCAGGGCTTGGTGGTCCGCCCGTCACGCAGCAGCGATGGGCCGTTTTTGCAGAGCCTCTACCGTTCGGCGCGTGCGGATCTGCAATGGATCGATGGCGAGCAAGCGTTGGTGGAGGCGGTGATTGCCCAGCAGTTCCAGGTGCAGGAACGAGGGATGGACGAGCATTTTCCCGGCGCCCTGCATTATGTGATCGAGAAACTGGCCACGCCCATCGGTGCGTTGAGCGCCGACTTCGGGCCTGCTGAAATCCGTGTGTTGTACCTGGCTTTTGTCCCTACCGCCCGTGGGCAAGGCTTTGGTCGTGCGGTGTTGCAAGGGGTGCAGCAGGCCGCTGCCCAAGTGTGTTGCCCGGTGGCGACGGTGGTGTGGGCGAGTAACCCCCATGCGCGCCAGCATTATCTGGCGCTGGGGTTTGAGGTGGAAGAACAGACGCCCGCCGCGCAGCGCCTGGTGTGGTACCCGTCTCAGTTGAAAACGATGCAGAAATAGCCGCGCTGGGTGTCGCGGCCCATCGCGGGTTCGCGGGATACGAACACGTTTTCCAGGCAGCTGTCCCCGAGTGGCAGGCGGCAGAGGCCGTCGACGAAATCGGTCGGTACGAGGCTTTCGAGCAACACGCTGAACGCCGTGCGTGAGCCGCCAGGCAGGCTGGCCTTGGGGGCGTGGGTGAGGCGTTGGATCTGGATGGGCAATGCAGAACCATCGGGCAGGTAAAGCACACTGGTCTGGTTCAACAAAGGCTGGAAATGATTGAGGGTCATCAGGTTCAGCATAAGGCGGCTCCACTTGAGAAATGCCGAGGCCCGTGGGCCTCGGCCAGGGGCTTAGCTGCGGGACGGAAAGATGCCGTTCAGCGCAATGCTGAAGTTGATCACCAGGAACGGGTTCATCGTGGCCATGGCCTGGCCTTGGCCGGCGGGGTCGATGGTGCCGGTCAAGGTGGTACTGACGCCTTTGAGCGTCACCGGGTTGGCGCCCTGTTGGTCCGAGTAGATCGTCGCGCTGCCCGGGCCGGGGCCGGAAGCGCCGATAAACGCGTTGGCGGCAGTGGGGACCGTGACCGGGTTGCTGGTGACACTGGTCAGTTGCACGGTGGTGGTGGAAGTGAAGGCCGCGGTGCCATGTGTGTGGGTCGGCAGGTTGGCCAGCGTGGCGGTGACGTTCTCGACCCCGGCGAACGCGCCGATGACTCGCGGCGACAGGTTCGCGCCGTTGCCTTGGCCGATGGGCAGGCGCCCCTGCAAATCCGGCAGCTTGAAGGACTGCACCCCGTCGCCGCCGTACGTGGTGGTGATCAGGGCGAACAGCGCCTGGTACTGGCTGATGGACAAGGTTTGACCGGCGCACAAGGCCCAGTCTCTAGGGGCGAAATTAAACGCGAACGGTTGAATAGTGCCGATGAATACTTCCATGGATCGTTCATCCTTGCTTATGGCTCTATGGGTGTGTGACGCCAATTGATCTGGCGTCATCGCAGAGCGTAGACGCCGCTGATGCGCGGCGCCCGGCGGTCGCGAAACCGCGAGCGAAACGGGGGCTTTTGGCCTAGAGTGGCGCATGTTGACGCAACGGCGGGGTTTGCCCGGGAATCGGGCAGTGTCAGGGGAATTGAGGTGCGACGGTCTGTGGTAGAACAAGACAACAAAGTGGGGGTTTTTCCCGCAGTCAATCGCCTGTCGGCGGCTTGGGAAGGTGCCGGTTGGCTCAGCCGTTTATGGTGGGTGCCGATTCTGGCGCTGGCCATGGCCGTGCGTTTCTATGGCCTCACGGCCTCGGCGATCTGGGGCGACGAAGGCTCGAGCCTGTTGCTGAGCGAATACGCCATCGATGACCTGTGGTTTCACGCGGCCCATGATGTGCACCCGCCCTTGTACTTTTTCATGTTGCGCGGGTGGATCGGGCTGTTTGGCGATGGCATCTGGTCGATTCGCGGCATGAGTGCAATCCCCGGTGTGGTCGCGGTGGGCCTGGGGATCTGGCTGACGCGGCAACTGTCCACCCGGCGCGCGGCGATACTGGCGGGGGTGCTGCTGGCGCTGTTCCCCACGGCCGTGCGCTACAGCCAGGAAGTGCGCATGTACTCGCTGCTGGCCGTGTGGCTGCTGGCCGCCACGCTGGCGCTGGTGTACTGGGTACGCCGGCCCGAGCGCAGGCGCTACCTGGCGGCCTACGTGCTGCTGATGGTGGCTGGGTTCTATACCCATTACTTCACAGCCTTGTGTGTGCTGGTGCATTGGTCCTACCTGGGGCTGTTGTGCGCGTCCCAGGCGCCGGGCCAGCGTCTGATCCTGCGCCCTTCGTGGTGGTGCGCCAATACGCTGATCGTGGCGCTGTACCTGCCCTGGTTGCCGAACCTGCTGGACCTGACCCAACACGTTGAACAGCTCAAGGTCGGCGGCGATATCGGTTGGGAAGACCCGGTCACGCTGATCTCCATGCCGTCGATGGTCTGGCAGTTCATGCTCCAGGATGAGGGCATCGATTTCTGGAAACCGTTGTTCTGGCTGTTTCCGCTGTTGCTGATTGGCGTCGTGGTTGCGACCGCCTGGCGTGATCGTGAGGCCCATCGGCCGGCGGGCCTGCTGGCGATGTTTTTCCTGCTGCCGCTGTTGCTGGTGTACGCGGTGTCGTTTATTTCCCCGGTCTTTATCGAGCGCTACCTCACGGTGTATGCCCTCGGCTTGCCGATCATGGTGGCCTTGGCCATCGACCGTTTGCCCAAGCGGCTGTCACGTTGGGGCGTCGCGTTCCTGGTGCTGTTTGTCAGCGTGGAACTGCTGGGGGTGAAGAACAACGCCACCGTGGACGAGCATGACCAATTCAACGTGCCGGTGGAGTTCGTCAACCGTAACTATCAGGAAGACGACCGCATCGTTCTCAGTGACATGCTGTGGTACCTCAGCTACGTGTATTACGACCAGACCGACGCCCAACTACAGCTCTACACGCCACCCAAAGCCGACGGTACGCCGACTCGGCCGACCGCCTACGGCTTTGGCACCCTGGTGGACCAGGACGGTGGGCGCATTTATCTCGACCGCCTGTCGGCATTGCCGGCGGATACCCGCCGCGTGTGGCTGATCAGCAGTGCCGAGCCGCCGGATGATTTCGCCCCGATACCCGCCGATTGGCGCGAACTCATGCGCCAGGATGGCGGCGGCGCAAGAGCGCGCCTGTTTGTCCTGTGTCGCGGGCCAGAGCCTTCGCAGCCTGAGGGCTGCCGCTAATTGCGAATTGGCATTAAGAAAATGTCTAAATAGTGGCAAATAACCACTAGTGAGCACCGCAATCCTCAGCTACGCTTCGGGCATAAATGGATTTGTCCTACAAAGTGGTGAAAGGATTGCGCTATCACTTTATCTCCGGTCTGCCGCGTTCCGGCTCGACCTTACTTTCTGCGATCCTGCTGCAGAACCCCCGTTTTCGCGCGGGCATGAGCAGCCCCGTAGGGACGCTGTTCAATGGCGTGCTGGCGCAGTGCAGCGCCGGCAGCGAGTTTGGCTCGGTCATTGATCCGGACACCCGCCGTCGCCTGTTGCGCGGCCTGTTTGATGCTTACTACGGCGACAAACCTTCCACCCCCGTGGTGTTCGACACCAATCGCCAGTGGTGCGCGCGCATGCCTGCCTTGCACGACCTGTTCCCCCAGGCCAAGGTCATTGCCTGCGTGCGCAATGTCGCGTGGATCATGGACAGCCTGGAACGCCTCTACCGCGCCAATCCGTTTGAGAACACCAAACTGTTCAACGACGATATCGAGCGCAACACCGTGTACAGCCGCGTCGAAACCCTCGGCCAGCGCAATCGCCTGGTGGGTTATGCCTGGTCGGCCCTCAAGGAGGCTTACTACGGTGAAAACGCCGGTTCCATGCTGATCGTCGACTACGACCTGCTGTCCCAGGCGCCGGAGCGCGTGATGCGGTTGGTCTACGAATTCATCGGCGAGCCGTGGTTCGAGCATGACTTCGACAACCTCAGCTACGACGCACCGGACTTCGACGAAGCGCTGGGCGTCAGTGGGTTGCACCGGGTCAAACCCAAGGTCGCGCTGCAACCTCGGCGTACGATCCTGCCGCCCGACCTCTTCGAGCAGTTCGCGCATATGGATTTCTGGCGGGATGGGACCCTGAGCGCCGCCAATGTGATTCGCACCAAAGCCGATGCCGTGATCAATTGATCGCGGTTTTTTCATAGCGGGTATCTGCATTCGACAAGCGGGTGAGCAACATGTGGTGGAGCAAAGGTAAGGCACGGCAGGCAACGACAGGCGCCAACACCCTGGCGACGCCGATGATCATGTTCCTGGAGCCGCGCATGTTGTTTGACGGTGCGGTCGCGGCCACCGTGGCCGATGCCGCCCAGGCTGACAGCCACGCCACCGCCGATGCGGCGGCCAAGGCACCGACGGCCGAACATGCCTCCGTCAGTAAAGACACCCATGGCCAAACCGATGCGCCGGCGACACCGGCACCCGTGGCGGTACCGGGGCAGACCGTGGTGTTCGTCGACGCCCGGGTCAAGGACTCCGCCGACCTGCTCAAGGGGGCTGCCCCCGGCACTCAGGTCGTGCAACTGGATGCGAGCAAGGACGGCCTGCAGCAGATGGCCGATTACCTGGGCAGCCATCAGGGCGTGAGTTCGGTGCAGATTATCGCTCACGGCAACACCGGTGATCTGTGGCTGGGCAGTACCTATCTGTCGGCCGACAACGTTGCGGCTCGCAGCGAAGTGTTGGCGCAGATCGGCCAGGACATGAATGTGGGTGGCGACATCCTGATCTATGCCTGCAACACGGCGCAGGGCACCCAGGGGCTGAACTTTGTCGACTCACTCGCGCAATTGACGGGCCGGGATATTGCCGCATCCACCAACCGCACCGGCGGGGGCGGCGACTGGACGCTGGAAATTGCCACGGGCTCCATCGAGAGCCACACCGCGTTGTCGTACCAGGCGATGTCGGCGTACCAATACGGCTTGGCCACGATTACGGTGACCAACAACGGCGACAGTGGCGCCGGTTCATTGCGCCAAGCCCTGAGCGATTCGGTGACGGGCGATACCGTGACGTTCAACTCAAGCATGACGGTTAACCTGAACTCTCAACTGGTGATCACGAAGAATGTCACGGTTGCGGGTGATTTGAACCACGACGGCGTGGCGGACGTTACCCTCAGCGGGCAGTACAAGACCCAGGTGCTGAGAGTTAATAATGGGGTGACCGCGACACTCGATGGCCTGGTCATCACCCAAGGGCTGGCGGTCGGGAATGGCGCGCAGGCAGGTGTCGACGGCACAGCTGCGATGGGCGGCGGTATCGTCAACTTCGGTAACCTGACCTTGAATAATGTCACGGTGACCAGTAATGCCGCCTCGGGTGGCGGTGGCGGTGGCGGGGTGACCGCGCCTTATGCCGGTGGCCCGGTCGGTGGTGGAGGCGGTGGCGGCGGTGCGCTTGGTGGGCAGGTCGGAGGCCACGGCGGTATCGCCGGCACTGGTACGGGGGTATACGCCGGGACCTCCGGTAGCGCCAACACCGGTGGCACGGGCGGCTCCTATAGCCCCACCTATATGGGCGGCAAGGGTGGCAGCAACGTAGGGGGGGCCGGTGCTGTAGGCGTCGGTGGCTACAGTAACGGTGGGAGCGGCGGCACGGCGAACAACGGCACTATCAGTATCGGTGGCGGTGGTGGCGGCTCTGGATGGGACAGGCCGGGTCGTGCCGGTGCCTCGGCCAGTGGCGGTATCTACAACGCCACCAGCGGTACCCTGACCGTTGTCGGCACTTCGGTGATTTCCAATAACATCGCGGCCGGTGGTGGTGGCGGCGGCGGTGGTGGGAGTGGTGGCAGTGCTGACCCGGGCGGTGCGGCCGGCAAAGGCGTCGGCGCAATCTGGAACAAAGGCACGCTGTTGATGACCGCCGCCAACTTTGCGGCCCTGAGCGGCAACGTTGGTGGCAGTGGCTCCGGCGGCCAGGCGGCAGGCGGAGGTGCCACGGGCGCTTCCGTGGCGGCCGTAAACAATATCTTCAACGATGGCGGCACCCTGAACACCGCCTACTCACCCACGCCATCAGCAACCATTGTCGTCACCACCACGGCCCAGCACATTGGCAGCACTTCGTTGGTGACCATTACCTTCAGCCAGGCGGTCAACGGGTTCACTAACGCCGACCTGACCGTGTCGAACGGCACCTTGAGCGCTGTCAGTTCCAGTGATGGCGGCGTCACCTGGACGGCGACGTTCACCCCAAATTCGAGCGTGACCAGCGCGACCAACCATATCGTCCTGGATAATACCGGTGTCACCGGCGTGTCGAATGGCCTGGCGGGCAGCGGGACTTCTACCTCCAATAACTACACCGTCGATACGGTACGGCCGACCGCCACGGTTGCGGTAGCCAGCACGGGTTTGAATATCGGCGGCACCTCCGTGGTGAACATCACCTTCAGCGAAGCGGTCTCCGGCTTCAGCCTGGCCGACATGACGGCCTCCAACGGCACCCTGAGCAACCTGGCCACCAGCGATAACATCCACTGGACAGCGACCCTGACACCGACGGGCGGGATCACCAGTGGTGCCAACGTCATTACCCTGGACAACACGCTTTACACCGACGCCTCGACCAATACCGGCACCGGCGTCACCACGTCCAATAACTACAGCGTCGACACCGTGCGCCCCACCGCAAGCATTGTGGTGTCTAACCCAGCGCTGAACATCGGTGGCACTTCTCTTGTGACCATCACTTTCAGCGAAGCCGTCTCCGGCTTTACCAACGCCGACCTGGTCGTCGCCGACGGCACGCTGAGCGCGGTGAGCAGCAGCGATGGCGGCATCACTTGGACCGCCACCCTGACGCCAAGCGCTGGGGTTAGCCATAGCGGTGACGTGATTACCTTGAGTAATACCGGGGTCGCCGACCTGGCAGGCAACGCCGGCAGTGGCACCACCAGTTCCAACGCGTATGCCGTCGACACGCTGCGGCCGAATGCGACCATTGTGTTTTCCAACACTACCCTGGCTATCGGTCAGACCTCCCTGGTGACGATTACCTTCAGTGAGGCGGTGAGCGGTTTCACCAACGCCGACCTGACGATCACCAATGGCACCTTGAGCGCTGTCTCCAGCAGTGACGGCGGTGTGACCTGGACCGCCACTTTCACCCCGACAGCCAGTATCACCAGCCCGACCAACCACATCACGCTGGACAAGACGGGCGTGCAGGATCTGGCAGGCAACGCCGGCAGCGGCACGACCAACTCCAATAACGTGGCGATCGACACCCAGCGCCCGACGGCCACGATAGTGGTCGCCAACCCGATATTGGCGATTGGCCAGACTTCGCTGGTTACAGTGACCTTCAGCGAAGCCGTCACGGGTTTCACCAATGCCGACCTGACTATCGCCAACGGCACGCTGAGTGCGGTGAGCAGCAGTGACGGTGGGATCACCTGGACCGCAACGTTCACCCCGTCGGCGAGTACCACCAACGCCGCCAACCACATCACCCTGGACAATACCGGCTACAGCGACCAGAGCGGCAACACCGGCACCGGCACGACAGACTCCAATAACTTCGCTATCGACACCCAGCGGCCGACGGCGACCATCGTCATCGCCGACCCCGTGCTGAGCGCCGGTGAAACCACAATGGTGACCATCACATTCAGTGAGGCCGTGAGCGGTTTTACCAACGCTGACCTGACCATCGCCAACGGCACCTTGACGGCGGTGAGCAGCAGCGACGGCGGTATCACCTGGACCGCTACCCTCACGCCGACGGTCGGTGTCAGCGATGCCACCAACGTCATTACCCTGGCCAACGCCGGTGTCGCCGACCTGGCCGGCAACGCGGGCTCGGGCACCACCAGTTCGGCCAACTACACGGTCGACACCGTGCTGCCCACGGCGACCATCGTTGTTGCGGACAGCGCTTTGAAAATTGGCGAAACCTCTGCGGTGACGATCACGTTCAGCGAGGCGGTGACAGGTTTCACCAATGCCGACCTGACGATTGCCAACGGCACCTTGACGGCGGTGAGCAGCAGCGATGGGGGGATCACCTGGACGGCGACCTTCACGCCGAGCAGCGCCATAACCGACGCGACCAACCTGATCACCCTCGACAACAGCGGCGTACGCAACCTTTCGGGCAATGCCGGCAGTGGTACCACCAGCTCCAACAACTACGCCATCGATACCCAGCGCCCAACCGCAACTATCGTGGTGACGGACACCGCCCTGGGTATCGGCCAGACGTCGCTGGTGACGGTGACATTCTCCGAGGCGGTCACCGGCTTTACCAATGCCGACCTGACGATTGCCAATGGCACATTGAGCGCGGTGAGCAGCAGTGATGGTGGCATCACCTGGACCGCGACGCTCACCCCGGCGGCCGGTATCACCGATACCAGCAATGTGATCACCCTGGATAACACCGGCGTTGCCGATTTGGCCGGCAACGCCGGCGGCGGCACGACCGACTCCAACAACTACACCGTCGACAGCCAACGGCCGACCGCGACCATTGTGGTTGCTGATTCGGCGCTGACAGCCGGTGAAACATCACTGGTGACGATCACCTTCAGTGAGGCGGTGACCGGCTTCACCAACAGCGACCTGAGTGTGCCCAATGGCACGCTCAGTGCCGTGAGCAGTGCCGATGGCGGCGTGACCTGGACGGCTACCTTCAGCCCGAACGTCGGTACCCGGGACGCCACTAACCTGATCATCCTGGACAATACCGGCATCACCGACCTGGCCGGCAACGCGGGCTCAGGCACCACCAGCTCGGCCAACTTCACCCTCGACACCGTACGGCCGACCGCGACCATCGTGGTGGCGGACAACGCGGTGAAAATCGGTGATACCTCGCTGGTGACCATCACCTTCAGCGAGGCGGTGAGCGGTTTCACCAACGCCGACCTGACCGTTGCCAACGGCACCTTGACGGCGGTGAGCAGCAGCGACGGAGGGATTACCTGGACGGCGACCTTCACGCC
>NZ_JBNPJV010000025.1:0-36974 GCF_050312585.1 Pseudomonas sp. R19M | reverse complement strand
GCGGCGGTGTGTCAGGTAAGTTTGAGCCGCCTGACACACCGCGGCGCGGGGCAAGCCCGCTCACTACATGCATTTGGATGGGGGGCCGCGTGTTGTGCCCCTTTTTTTGACCTACGGGTTTACAATTGTCGCTCCTGATCAGGAGTATCCCTGTGCTGACTCATCTCGATTCCCAAGGTCGCGCCCATATGGTCGACGTCACCGACAAAGCCGTGACGTTCCGAGAGGCCGTGGCCGA
Source organism: Pseudomonas sp. R19M (assembly GCF_050312585.1). Classification (NCBI taxonomy): domain Bacteria; kingdom Pseudomonadati; phylum Pseudomonadota; class Gammaproteobacteria; order Pseudomonadales; family Pseudomonadaceae; genus Pseudomonas; species Pseudomonas sp. R19M. The sequence continues at coordinate 36,736 of NZ_JBNPJV010000025.1, read as the reverse complement.
AGCGCGGGTGCGCATGCTGCCCCAGACCCTGCAAATGATTGTCGACGGCGCCCACCCCAAGGGCGACGTGTTTGCCGTGGCCCGTATCGCCGGCATCCAGGCCGCCAAAAAAACCAGTGATCTGATCCCGCTGTGCCACCCGTTGATGCTCACTGGCGTCAAGGTCGAGCTGAGCGCCGAAGGTGTGGATACGGTGCATATCCTGGCGCGCTGCAAACTCAGTGGCCAGACCGGCGTGGAGATGGAAGCCCTGACCGCCGCCAGTGTCGCAGCGCTGACGATCTACGACATGTGCAAGGCCGTGGACCGCGGCATGACCATCGAAAGCGTTCGCCTGCTGGAAAAGCTCGGCGGTAAAAGCGGGCATTTCAAGGCGGAGCAGGCATGAGCATCAACGTATTGTTTTTTGCGCGCTACGCAGAGGTGGTGGGCTTCGATTCGCTGGAAATGGAAGGCGATTTTGCCACCGTTGACGCTGTGCGCCTGGCGTTGGCGGCGGATCCGGAGTTTGCCGTGCTCAACGAGACCAGCCTGATGTGCGCCCGCAACCAGGAACTGTGCAACCTCGACGAACCGCTGCAGCCGGGCGACGAAGTGGCGTTCTTCCCGCCCGTGACCGGGGGGTGAACAGGGTGATTCGTGTGCAAGTCGAGGCGTTTGATCCCGGTGCCGAAGTCAATGCGATGCACGCAGCCAATGTGGGTGTGGGCGCGGTGGTGAGCTTTGTCGGTTATGTGCGCGACTTCAACGATGGCCGTGAAGTGTCGGGGATGTTCCTTGAGCATTATCCCGGCATGACTGAAAAAGCCTTGGCCAATATTGCCGTGGAGGCCGAGCAGCGCTGGCCGTTGCTCAAGCTGGAGGTGCTGCATCGTATTGGTGTGCTGGAGCCGGGCGAGCCCATCGTCTTCGTCGCGGCAGCGAGTGCCCATCGCCAGGCCGCGTTTGATGCCTGTGCGTTCGTGATGGATTACCTGAAGACGCGAGCGCCGTTCTGGAAGAAAGAGAACACCAACGAAGGGCCGCGCTGGGTAGAAGGGCGCCACAGCGACCATGCCGCCGCAGACCGCTGGAAATAGCGGGGCAAACACAAAACCCAATGTGGGAGGGGGCTTGCTCCCGATGGCGGTGGCACATTCAACAGTTATGTTGACTAAGCGACTGCTATCGGGAGCAAGCCCCCTCCCACATTTTTACTGCATCCAGCTTTATGGGCGCTTGCGTTCAACCGGGCGCAGCAAGTGCATTGGTCTCTCGCCGCTGATAAGAGTCATCCCCAGCGAAGCCGGACCGCTGGAAATAGCGGGTCGAACACAAAACCAACTGTGGGAGGGGGCTTGCTCCCGATGGCGGTGGCACATTCAACAGTTATGTTGACTGAGCGACTGCTATCGGGAGCAAGCCCCCTCCCACATTTTTACTGCATCCAGCTTTATGGGCGTTTGCGTTCAACCGGGCGCAGCAGGTGCGTCGGCGGTGTTTCGCAGCTGATCTTGCGGCCCAGCAGCGCCTCGATCGACGGAAGCTGATACGAGTCATCTTCCCCTGCGAAGCTGATCGACACACCCGCCGCGCCGGCACGGCCGGTACGGCCAATGCGGTGCACGTAGTCGTCCGGTACTTCCGGCAGGGTGAAGTTGATCACGTGGCTGATTCCGTCGATATGAATCCCGCGGCCCGCCACGTCGGTGGCCACCAGTACGCGGATCTTGCCCTCGCGAAAGCCTTCCAGGGTCTTGATACGCTTGTGTTGCGGCACGTCGCCCGACAGCTGCGCGGCGTTGACGCCATCACGCACCAGGCGTTCCTCGATGCGGCGAACTTCGTCCTTGCGGTTGGCAAACACCATCACGCGTTCCCAGCCGTTGTCGTTGACCAGGTTGTAGAGCAGTTTGTACTTGTCGGCACCGGCTACGGCATAGATGTGCTGTTCGACGTTTTCGCTGGCAACGTTTTCGGCTTCGATCTCGACGATGGACGGGTCGGTGGTCCATTGCTTGGCGAGGTTCATCACGTCGTCGGTGAAGGTCGCGGAGAACAGCAGGGTCTGACGCTCGGTTTTCGGTGGGGTCTGGCGAATGATCTGACGGACCTGCGGGATGAAACCCATGTCGAGCATGCGGTCGGCTTCGTCCAGCACCATCACTTCGACCATGTCCAGGTGCACGTCGCCGCGCTGGTTGAAGTCCAGCAGGCGGCCCGGAGTGGCCACCAGGATGTCGCAGTGGCGGGCTTCGAGCTGCTTGAGCTGCTTGTCGAAGTCCATGCCGCCCACGAAGGTCATCACGTTGAGGCCGGTGTACTTGGTCAGGTCGGCGGCGTCCTTGGCGATCTGCACGACCAGCTCCCGGGTCGGGGCAATGATCAGGGCGCGCGGTTCACCCATGTAGCGTTCTTTGGGCGGTGGCGTCTGCAGCAACTGGGTGATGATCGAGATCAGGAACGCAGCGGTCTTGCCGGTGCCGGTCTGCGCACGACCGATGGCGTCTTTGCCGGCCAGGGTGAAACCCAGGACTTGCGCCTGGATCGGCGTGCAGTACGGGAAGCCCAGGTCCTGGATGGCGTGCATCAGTTCCGGGGCGAGCTTGAAATCGTGGAAGCGCGTCTTGCCTTCCTGGGGCTCGACGACGAAGTCTTCGAGTTTCCACGAAGTGACCGGCGGTTTGGGCGCACGTTCGCGACGTGGCTTGGGCGCGACGGGCGCAGGCGTGGCCTCGAGCGGTTTTGCCTGTTCGGCCGGCTTTACCGTTGGCTTTTTCGGCTGGGCGGCAGGTGCGGTCCGGCCTGGCTGTTTACCGTCATTGCGACTGCCGGACGTGGGGGCAGGGGCACTGGAAACTGGCGCGAGCGGCTCAGCCTCGCTTTTGCCGAACATCTTCTTGAGTGCTTTGAGCACGGTGATCTCATTAATTGGTTAAGGAATGTACGCCGGCCAGTGTAATGCAAGAAACGGGCGCGGCGTAGTGCGTCTGTCATGCGGCTACATAAAGCAATGCTTTTCAGCCCAGGCGAGTGCTCAACCAGGTACCGATATCGCGTATCTCTTCAGGTAACACTTCGTGACCCATTGGGTATTCCTGCCATGTCACGGTGACACCACGGGTCTTCAAGTGCTCGTAGGCACTGCGGCCCATGGCGTTCTGTACCACGTCGTCGTAGTGGCCGTGCAGGCACAGGGCCGGAATGCGCTGCTGGCTGGCGGACAATTCCAGCTCATCGTCGAACGTCGGTGCGTAGGTGGAGAGGGCGATCACGCCGCCCAGCGCGCCTTGCCATTTCAGGTACGCGGTATGGAACACCACCGCCCCGCCTTGGGAGAACCCCGCGAGGAAAATCCGCGAGGCGTCTATTCCGCTGCTTTTTTGCTCTTTGATCAGGTCAGTGACCATTTTGGCCGAGGTTTCCAGCTCTTCCAGGCTGATGGACCGGGCCGGGCTCATGGCCTTGATGTCGTACCAGCTGGGCATCTCGTAGCCGCCGTTGATCGTCACGGGACGGGTCGGTGCCTGGGGCAAAACGAAACGGGTTGTCAGTAAGTTTTCCTGCAACGCTTCGGCCACCGGCAGGAAGTCGTAGCGATCGGCGCCCAGGCCATGCAGCCAGATTACGCAGGCGTCGGCGGGCTTGGCGGGCTGAAGAATCAAGGGTTCGGTCATGTCTGCTCCATCTATGTGCACACGCTCCGATTGGGTGCGTTGGAACGGTGCGTAAAAGGTCGATCTGTTAAGAGAATGTCGCAAGGTTGAATCTTTTTCTATTGCACATGGGCTGAAACGACTCAGCCGGCACTCTGGTACGCGCCTTGCTATGTGTAGGTCGATGTCAGAACTATTCGCAGACGGTAACACTATCAGTGACTGCCGCTTGTGGGATAGCAGCTGGAATTATCGCGACAACCTCATGCCGCTTGACCCTAAAAAAAGCCAACACGGGTCGATATCGCCTCATAAGGGTGCGCTGAGGTTCGAGCTCCGACACAACAAGAGCAACTGGAGGTTTGAATGAAGGTATTGAAATCCACCCTGGCCATCGTCACCGCGGCCGCTGTATTGGGTGTCAGTGGTTTTGCCCAAGCCGGCGCTACCCTGGACGCCGTGCAGAAGAAAGGCTTTGTGCAATGTGGTGTGAGTGACGGCCTGCCGGGTTTCTCGGTGCCGGATGCCAGCGGCAAGATCCTCGGGATCGACGCTGACGTGTGCCGTGCTGTGGCCGCTGCCGTTTTCGGCGACGCCACCAAGGTCAAATTCAGCCAGTTGAATGCCAAGGAGCGTTTCACCGCGCTGCAATCCGGCGAAGTCGACATCCTGTCCCGTAACACCACCATGACCAGTTCCCGCGATGCGGGCATGGGCCTGAAATTCCCGGGCTTCATCACCTACTATGATGGTGTCGGCTTCCTGGTGAACAACAAGCTGGGCGTGAAAAGTGCCAAGGAGCTGGACGGTGCAACCATCTGCATCCAGGCCGGCACCACCACCGAGCTGAACGTTTCCGATTACTTCCGCGCCAACAACCTCAAATACACCCCGATCACCTTCGATACCTCCGATGAAAGCGCCAAATCGCTGGAATCCGGCCGTTGCGACGTGTTGACCTCCGACAAGTCCCAGCTGTTCGCCCAGCGCAGCAAGCTGGCCTCGCCGAAGGATTACTCGGTGCTGCCGGAAACCATTTCCAAAGAGCCACTGGGCCCAGTCGTACGTAACGGCGACGACGAGTGGCTGGCCATCGTGCGCTGGGTAGGCTACGCCATGCTCAACGCTGAAGAAGCCGGTATCACTTCGAAAAACGTTGAAGCTGAAGCCAAGTCCACCAAGAACCCGGACGTCGCACGTCTGCTCGGTGCCGACGGCGAATACGGCAAAGACCTGAAAGTGAAGAAAGATTGGGTTGTACAGATCGTCAAGCAAGTCGGTAACTACGGTGAAGTGTTCGAGAAAAACCTCGGCAAGAGCACTCCGCTGGAAATCGACCGTGGCCTGAACGCGCTGTGGAACAACGGCGGCATTCAATACGCACCCCCAGTGCGCTGATCGCTGATGGTTCTGTCACCCGGTGGGCCAACCACCGGGTGATGTTCTGTTCCATTATTTCCGGGGCACTTCATGCAAAATCAAATCGGCGCACCCAAGCAGAAGCTCAGCTTCAGCGATCCCAAAGTGCGTGCGTGGCTCTTCCAGATCATCACGATTGTGGCGGTGGTCTCGCTGGGCTGGTACCTCTTCAACAATACCCAGACCAACCTTCAACACCGGGGCATCACCTCGGGGTTCGAGTTTCTTGAGCGCAGTGCCGGCTTCGGTATCGCGCAGCACCTGATCGACTACACCGAATCGGACAGTTATGCCCGAGTGTTCGTGATCGGCTTGCTCAACACCTTGCTGGTGACCGTGATCGGCGTGGTCCTGGCGACCCTGCTCGGTTTCATCATCGGCGTGGCGCGACTGTCGCCGAACTGGATGATCAACAAGCTGGCGACGGTGTACGTGGAAGTGTTCCGCAACATACCGCCGCTGCTGCAAATCCTGTTCTGGTATTTCGCGGTGTTCCTGACCATGCCGGGGCCGCGTAACAGCCACAACTTCGGCGATACCTTCTTTGTCAGCAGTCGCGGCCTGAACATGCCGGCGGCGTTGATGGCGCAGGGTTTCTGGCCGTTTGTGGTCAGCGTGGTGGTGGCGATTGTCGCGATTGTGCTGATGACGCGCTGGGCCAATAAACGTTTCGAAGCCACCGGCGTTCCGTTCCACAAGTTCTGGGCGGGGCTTGCGCTGTTGGTGGTGATCCCGACGTTGTGCACGCTGGTTTTCGGCGCCCCACTGCATTGGGAAATGCCGAAGCTGGCAGGCTTCAACTTTGTCGGCGGCTGGGTCCTGATTCCCGAGCTGTTGGCCCTGACCCTGGCATTGACCGTCTATACGGCAGCGTTCATCGCCGAGATCGTGCGTTCGGGCATCAAGTCCGTCAGCCACGGCCAGACCGAAGCCGCGCGCTCCCTGGGTTTGCGCCCGGGGCCGACGCTGCGCAAGGTCATCATCCCGCAAGCCCTGCGGGTGATCATTCCGCCGCTGACCAGCCAATACTTGAACCTGGCGAAAAACTCGTCGTTGGCCGCCGGTATCGGTTACCCGGAAATGGTTTCGCTGTTTGCCGGCACGGTGCTCAACCAGACCGGCCAGGCGATCGAAGTCATTGCCATCACCATGAGCGTGTACCTGGCGATCAGCATCAGCATTTCCCTGCTGATGAACTGGTACAACAAGCGCATTGCGCTGATCGAGCGGTGAGGAAACGCCCATGAGTTCTCATACTTTCAAACCTGACATGCCGCCGCCGAGCAAAGTCTTCGGCCCGGTGGCCTGGATGCGCGCCAACCTGTTTTCCAGTTGGCTCAACACCCTGCTGACCTTGCTGGCGATCTACCTGGTGTACCTGGTGGTGCCACCGATTCTGCATTGGGCGATTCTGGACGCCAACTGGGTCGGTACTACCCGTGCCGACTGTACGAAGGAGGGCGCCTGTTGGGTGTTTATCCAACAGCGTTTCGGGCAGTTCATGTACGGCTATTATCCCGCCGATCTGCGCTGGCGAGTGGACCTGACCGTATGGTTGGCCGTCGTGGGCGTGGCGCCGTTGTTCATCTCGCGTTTCCAGCGCAAGGCGATCTACGGCCTAAGCTTCCTGGTGCTGTACCCGATCATTGCCTACTGCCTGTTGCATGGCGGCATCTTCGGCCTGACCAACGTGGCGACCAGCCAGTGGGGCGGCCTGATGCTGACCCTGGTGATCGCCACCGTCGGTATCGCCGGCGCGTTGCCGCTGGGTATCGTGCTGGCGTTGGGGCGGCGTTCGAACCTGCCGGCGATTCGAGTGGTCTGCGTGACCTTCATCGAGTTCTGGCGCGGCGTGCCGTTGATCACGGTGTTGTTCATGTCCTCGGTGATGCTGCCGCTGTTCCTGCCCGAAGGCATGAACTTCGACAAGCTGCTACGGGCGCTGATCGGCGTGATCCTGTTCCAGTCGGCCTACGTGGCCGAAGTGGTGCGCGGCGGTTTGCAGGCCATTCCCAAGGGGCAATACGAAGCGGCCGCGGCGATGGGCCTGGGGTACTGGCGCAGCATGGGCCTGGTGATTCTGCCCCAAGCCTTGAAGCTGGTGATCCCGGGCATCGTCAACACGTTTATCGCGCTGTTCAAGGACACCAGCCTGGTGATCATCATCGGTTTGTTCGACCTGCTCAACAGCGTCAAGCAAGCCGCCGCCGACCCGAAATGGCTGGGCATGGCCACCGAAGGCTACGTGTTTGCCGCCCTGGTGTTCTGGATTTTCTGTTTTGGTATGTCGCGCTATTCCATGCATCTGGAACGCAAGCTCGACACAGGCCACAAGCGTTAGGAGTTCTTTTATGAGCGAAGCAATCAAAAAGCCTGTGGGCCCTGAAGGCATTATCCAGATGCAGGGCGTCAACAAGTGGTACGGCCAGTTCCACGTGCTGAAAGACATCAACCTCAACGTCAAGCAGGGCGAGCGTATCGTGCTGTGCGGCCCGTCGGGTTCGGGCAAGTCCACCACCATCCGCTGCCTCAACCGCCTGGAAGAACACCAGCAGGGCCGTATTGTGGTCGACGGCGTGGAGCTGACCAACGACCTCAAGCAGATCGAAGCGATCCGCCGTGAAGTCGGTATGGTGTTCCAGCACTTCAACCTGTTTCCGCACCTGACCATCTTGCAGAACTGCACGCTGGCGCCAATGTGGGTGCGCAAGATGCCCAAGCGCAAGGCCGAAGAAATCGCCATGCACTACCTTGAGCGCGTGCGTATTCCGGAGCAGGCCCACAAGTTTCCAGGGCAACTGTCCGGCGGCCAGCAACAGCGTGTGGCCATCGCCCGTGCCCTGTGCATGAAGCCCAAGATCATGTTGTTCGATGAGCCGACCTCGGCGCTCGACCCGGAAATGGTGAAGGAAGTGCTGGACACCATGATCGGCCTGGCCGAAGACGGCATGACCATGTTGTGCGTGACCCACGAAATGGGCTTTGCCCGCACCGTGGCCAACCGCGTGATCTTTATGGACAAGGGCGAGATCGTGGAACAGGCGGCGCCGAATGACTTCTTCGACAACCCGCAGAATGATCGGACCAAGTTGTTCTTGAGTCAGATTTTGCATTGATCAATGTTTGAATGAATAAACCCGGCCTGGTGCCGGGTTTATTTTTGCCTGACTGAAAACCTGGAGCGTTGCCTTTGTAGGCAACTCTGAATACGCTGTAGGAAAATTCATCCTATGATTGGACGAAAGCGCAGAACCCATGACTGACATCGCCCCTCTGATCAAACGCTCCCTGGTCGATCAGGCCCTTGAACAATTGCGCCTGCGCATCAGCCAAGGCGTCTGGGCCGTGGGTGAGCGGTTGCCCACCGAGCCTGAGCTGTCCGCCGAGCTGGGCATCAGCCGCAATACCGTGCGTGAAGCCATGCGTGTCTTGGCATTTTCCGGGCTGATCGATATTCGTCAGGGCGACGGCAGTTATCTGCGCTCGATGACCGACCCACTGGGGACGATGCGTGCGTTGTCCCATTGCACCCTGGGGCAGGCGCAGGAAACGCGGCAGATTCTTGAAGTGGAGGCCGTCAGCCTGGCGGCGGTGCGTCGTACCGAAGAGGACCTCAACGGCCTGCGTGCGGCGCTCGACGCCAGCGCCGTGTTGTACCACGGCGACTTGGAGGCTTATATCAGCGCCGACCTGGTGTTTCACACGCGCCTGGTGGACGCCGCGCATAACCCTGCGCTGAGCGAGTTGTATCAGTACTTTTCCGCCATCGTCAGCGCGCAATTGCGCCAGACCCTGAATATTTCGCCGCGTCGCCAGGCGGTGTTCGACCTGCATGTCGCCCTGCTCGACGCCGTGGAACACCAAGACCCGGAACGTGCCAAATCCCTCTGCCGGCAGTTGATCAATGAACCCTGAAACCCAGCGCCCCAGCGAACTCGAAGAACTGTTGATCGATGCCGAAGCCGACGATGAAGTGGTGCAGAACAGCCACCCGCCAGTGAGTCGCCCCTGGCTGTTGCTGCTGGGCCTGGTGCTGGTGGCGTTGAACCTGCGCCCGGCGCTGTCGAGCCTGTCTCCGTTGCTCAATGACGTGTCCGCAAGCCTTGGGTTGTCGGCGGCCAAGGCGGGGTTGCTGACGACCTTGCCGGTGTTATGCCTGGGGCTGTTTGCCCCCACCGCACCGATCCTGGCCCGCCGCTTCGGCGCCGAGCGCGTGGTGCTGGGTGTCTTGCTGATGCTGGCTGCGGGCATCCTGCTGCGCAGTTCGCTGGGTGAAGTGGGGTTGTTCGCCGGTAGCCTGGTGGCCGGCGCGAGTATCGGCATCATCGGCGTGTTGTTGCCGGGTATCGTCAAGCGTGATTTCGCCCGGCAGGCAGGTGCCATGACCGGTGTCTACACCATGGCCCTGTGCCTGGGCGCGGCGCTGGCGGCTGGGGCTACGGTGCCGCTCAGCCAGCACTTTGGTGAGCGCTGGAGCATCGGGCTGGGCTTCTGGATTCTGCCGGCGTTGCTGGCCGCACTGTGCTGGCTGCCGCAGGTCGGTCAGAAGCATGGTGCCCACCGGGTGGCTTATCGGGTGAGCGGTTTGTTGCGCGATCCACTGGCCTGGCAAGTCACCTTGTACATGGGCCTGCAATCCTCCCTGGCGTACATCGTGTTTGGCTGGTTGCCGTCGATCCTGATCGGCCGTGGCCTGAGTGCCACCGAAGCGGGGTTGGCGCTGTCGGGCTCCATCATCGTGCAATTGATCAGCTCCCTTGCCGCACCGTGGCTGGCCACACGCGGCAAGGATCAGCGCCTGGCCATCGTGGTGGTGATGGTGCTGACCCTCGGCGGCCTGTTCGGTTGTCTGTATGCACCCCTCGACGGGCTGTGGGGCTGGGCCATTTTGCTGGGGCTCGGGCAGGGCGGCACTTTCAGCCTGGCATTGACCTTGATTGTGCTGCGCTCGCGTGATGCGCATGTGGCGGCCAACCTGTCGAGCATGGCCCAGGGGATTGGTTACACCCTGGCTTCCATGGGCCCGTTCGCCGTCGGCCTGGTACATGACTGGACCGGCGGCTGGGCCGCCGTGGGCTGGATTTTCGCGGCACTCGGGCTCGGCGCCATTGTCGCCGGCCTGGGCGCCGGCCGGGCGTTGTATGTGGACGTGCGCAGTGAGAGGGTCTGACGCCTAGAGGTAGACCACTTCCAGCGTGGCTGACCCATCCATCGGCGTTTCCGTGCTCAGGTCCAGGTTTTGTTTGGCATTGATCACCGCCTCGAGCTTCAAGGTGGTGCTCAGGTTCTGGATCGCTGACGGGCCGGCCACGCTGCCGAGCACGTCGGTAAAGCCCAGCAGGCTGCGCGAGCCGATATCGATCGGGTTGCTGTTGGCGGTGCGCCACGCCACACCGCCTGTGGTCGATTCGGTGCCGTAGATCTGCGGCAGGTCATCGACCACGGTTTGCTTGGGATCGAAGCTCACCGAATACACACCGATCTTGCCGCCACTGTTGTCCAGCCCCAGCCCGTAGTAAATCTCGCTGTTGACGTGGGCCGTGCCGTCGCGGTTATCGCGCATGCGCAGGGCATAGCGGCCAGGGGCGTTGCAGCTCACCGTCAGGGTCAGGTACTTGAGGGGCAGGCGGGTACCGGTCGCCTGGTTCAGGTCCTTTTGCGAAATCTTGCCGAAGTCGACCAGGCCACCCCCAGGCAGCAGCGGCGTGCAGGCCATGGGCGTGATCAAGCCGGTGACGGTCAGTTCGACGGTGGACGCGGCGTTGGCCAAGGTGTAGGTGCCCAGCAACGTCAAGGCCGCGATGGGTATCAGGTAGGCGTTCATGGGGTGCTCCTCTAGAGGTAGTTGATTTCGAGGGTGGCCGAGCCGTCGAGATGCACTTCGCTGCCCAGGTCCAGGGAGCCGAGGGGCGCGAGTACCGCTTCGAGGTTCAGCGTGGCGTTGAGGTTTTGAATGGCGATGGGGCCGCCGACGCTGCCGGCCTGGGCGGCGAACCCCAGGTATCGGTTGGCTGCAATCGGCAGTGGGGTTGCACTGGCGCTGCTCCACGGCTGGGACCCGGTTGCGGAGTCGGTTCGGTAGAGTTGAGCGACGTTATCGGCGGTCATCTGCGATGGGTCGAAGGTCAGCCGGTAGCGGCCGATCTTCTGTTGCCTGGCGTCCAGCCCAAGGCCGTAGGTGCTGTCGTCGGCCACGCCGGTGGCCGAGCCCTGGCGGTTGTCCTGCATGCGCATGGCGAAGGCGGTCGGGGCGTCGCACGTGACGTTCAGCACCACTGTGCGCGGGGCCAGCGGTGTTTCCTGATGCTGATTGAGGTCAATGACCGACAGTTTGCCCAGGTTCACATTGCCGCCGTTGGACAGGCTCGGGGTACAGGCGGCCGGGGCAAACTGTGCAAGCAGGCTGACCTCCCGCGACCGCCCGGCGCCGCGGGCGTCGAACAGCCCGCTGGTTTCCCAGGTGACGGCTTCACGCACGCGGGAGGCCTCTTCACGGGCCCAGGCGCTGGCGTCGATTTGCACCGACAGGCTGCGCCCGGTTACGGGTATGCCGCCGCGCATTGGCACTATGCTGTGTTCCGGGCGCCAAGCCAGGGCTGTGGCGACTGTTACGGCGGGCTGGCCTGGCCCTGCCGATAAACCCAGCTCCACCGCCTGGCCATCGAGCACGGCATCGCTGGCTGTCAGGCCGTAGCTGCCACGCTCGGTGAAGCGAAACCGCTCCACACCCGCGCCGAGGCCACGATAAAACACGCTCATGTCCGTCGGCTGCGGGCAGTTCAGGGTGAGCCTTGTGCGGCGCTCACCCAGTAGCCGCTCACCGCTTGGGACAAGGGCGAGGGCGCGGTTCATCAAGCCGAAGTCGAGGCGGTTTTCGCTCAGGTTCAGTTGGCATTCCTCCGCGCCCAACGCACTGGCGCTCAGCAGCAGAAAACCCAGGGGAAACAAGGCAGCTTTCATGGTGATGGTCCTCATGGCGTCAGGCAGTGCGCGGGCGCGGTTTCGAAATACACGTTCGGATCGCCGGCCTTCGGCAAGGCAAAATCCAAGCGGCAGCGAGGCTGGTCGGGGGCCTTGACCCACAATGGGCGTTGATCCAATGCATTGGGTAAAAACACCTGACTGCCTTCCTGAACCAGCGTCACGAACTCACCATTTTCAGTGCTCACTGCCGCACCTCGCGGCAACGGCCGGCCATCGGCGGTGGTCACGCTCAGTAGCACGCGGCGCGTCAGGCTGACGCCGAACTGCAGCTTGTCGACGCTGCCCCGGCCGGCGGTCAGTACCGCCAAACCGTTGCTGATATCGGCGTTGCGTGGCAGTGAGCGGGTTTGTACTTCCACCGGGCTACGGCCATAGGCGGCCAGTTGCGGTGCCACGGCCTGGCCTTGCCAGTCGGTCCACACCGGGCCGCTTGGGGTCGACAGTTTGATCCCGGCCATCTCTCCCACCGAAACCACGGCAAAGGTGTCGCGCACCGGGTACGGCGAGAACGTCACACCGTCACCGTGCAGCACCACACCGCCGCGGGCGCCGCCTTGATAGCTGGAGCGCTGGTCTTCGGAGCGGGTGTAGTTGAAGTCCAACTGGCTGTAGTAGGGCAGTGCCGAGACCCCCAGGGACGACTCCACTTCGCGGTCGCGGCTGTCGCGTTCTACGCCGACACGGTAGGCCAGTTGGTCGTTGACCTGCTCGCTCATGCCCACGCCGACGCGGTGCTCGCCGCCCGTATTGCGCGCCCAGGCGCGGCCTCTGCGGTTTTCACCGAGGGGCAGGCTGATGTTCAAGTAAAGGCTGTCGTCGCTTTGCTGCCGGCCGCCTACCTGCCACTCGGCGCTGGCGGAAACCGACACCCCACCCACCGATGTGCCCCATGACGCCAGCGCCCGGCTGCTGCTGTAACCGGCATACGACGCGGAGCGTGACACCCCCGCGCTGAAGGCGCCCAGCCACGGGCTGGCCCACGATGCGGTGAGGCTTTGCTGATCGCGATAGCGTGAACGTTCCTGCTCGTGGGTGTAGCGCGAATAGGTCGACTCATCGAGGTCGCGGTAGCCCAGTGAACGCCACGAGGCGGCGGTGGTGATTGCCCAGTTGTCGCTCAGCTGTTGCGACCAGGAGAGGTCGGTCTGCACACCTTGCTCGTTGCCCACACGCGTGGCTTGTGCGCCCTGCACGGTAAATTGCAGCTGGGTCTCCGGGCGCGGTAACCAGCCCAGGTTCATGCCGGCGGCACGATACGCATCGGCGATCAATCCGCCACCGCCGACGCTCACCTGGGAAAGCAATGCACCATTCCAACCGGCACTGACCACCCAGGGTTCGGCACCGTCGCTGTTGCCGATCTGGCGCACGCGGCCCGCCGCCACGGCATAACCCGGCGCTGGCAGGCCCAGGCCGAGCATGGCGGCCGGCACGGTAAAACGGCGTTCTTCGCCATGGGTTTCCTTGACCGTGACCTCCACGTCGGAGCGACTGTTCAAGCGGCGTACATCGGTCAGGGAAAACGGCCCGGCGGGCACCACCGTCGAGTGGATCAACGCGCCGTTCTGGCGCACCTCGACCTGCGCCGGGCTGTTGGCGATGCCGGTAATGGTCGCGCCTCGGTTCTGGTCTTGCAGGGCGGTTTCGTTAAGCACCTGCGCGCCGGTGATCTGCGCGCCTGCCAGCACCGGGTTATAGAGGCTGATCTGCCCGGCCTGGAACACCGACTGTTGTTCGGCGAAGGTGCGCTGGGCATAGGCGTCCAGGTGGGTGGTGCGCGAGATTTTGTCTTGCCAGGTCTGCACCTGGCGGCTGCGCACGATCCAGTCGCCGGCGTTGAAACCCACTTCGGTGTTGGCCGATGCAAAACGGCTGCTGCTGCCTGCGGATTGGTTATGCAGGCCAGTCAGGTCGTAGTTGAGCAAACCGGCGAAACCGCCGCTCTGATAGCCGGACACATCCTGCACCGCTGGGCGAAGGGCTTCGCCGGGCACGATCAGGGCGAGCTGCAAAGCGGCCGGGTCTTGCTCGATAACAGTTTGTGGGTAGGCGGCCAGGAAATCCTGGCAGGCGGCGTCTGCGTCCAACACCACCAAGTTACCGGCATCCAGCAGCGGTCGGTCGAAACACAGAGCGCCCTCGCGGTCGAATGCCACGTCGATCCGGCCTCGGCGTTGGCCGTTGATGCTGAGGTTGACGGCGTGTCGCCCAGGGGTGAAGCGCGGCGCGTCCAGCAGCAGGTTGGCAAGCTCGGGGTCGATACCGCGTTGGGACAACGTTTGTGGATCGAACAGCCCGACTTTTGTCGGCTCGTCGGCCAAGGGTTCGTTGGCGGGCCAGAGGGCGCCGAGTGTCAGCGCCAGGCCGGCCAGCAGGGTGCGGCGGGGTGAAACGGCGGGCATGGCTTCGCCGTCGCGGTCAGTCATTACTGTGCTCACAAGGTCGTACTCGAGAGTGGAGGCATACTGGCTGAATTCAGGGCCAGGCTTCCCGGCGGCCTTCAATGAGGCCACTTCTTTATTTGAGGGTTGGCGCGGTGTGACCGTCGCCTGTTCTTATAGGTTGAGCGCCGCGTCGTAGGGCGCAACGGCAAAGCCGTAGGTGGTCGCAGGTTGCAGTCGCACCGTGTTTGCCGTTGCCGCGCTGACATTGATGCTCAGGGTTTCCCCCGGCAACACATAGGTGCGTGGCAGCAGCGCCGAGTTGTCGCCGGGCAGTAGCCGCAGTTCCTGGGCCAGGCGCACCACGTAGGGGGTCGGGTTGCTCACGGTCAGCTGGTTTTTTTCCAAGCGCCAGACCAGACCCTCCCATGGGGTGCGGTTGGGAGCCAGGCCCTTGGGATGGATGATCACCGGCAGGTTCTGGCGCACGGTCACGCCCACCCGCGCATGGCCGGCCTGGGCCTGCGAACGTCCCTGGGGCATGCCTTCGAAGATCACTCGCTTCAAGCGCTGAGTGGTCAACGGCTGGGCCGATTGCAGAATGAAGCGCACCAACTGGCTTTTGGAGGGCTCCACCCGCGCCAGAGGCGGGGTGACAAACAGTAGCGGCTCGGTGTCCTCGGGGTTGTCTTCCAGGGTGACGTGCAGCAACGCAAGCTTTCCATCGGTATTGGTCACCGACACCGAGGTTTCGCCCTCGGCTTCGTAGAGGAGGACGACCGACGTATCCGGGACCATACCGTCAGCCACGGCTGGGTGACTGAGCAGCAAGAGAAGAGCGCCGATGCACCGACGCAGTGTTTGAAAGGAGAAACCAGGGAAGGTTGGCATGGCTACATATACCTAAGGTCGAGCACGATAGAGCCGTCCAGCGGCACTTCCTGATTCAGGGTCAGGAACGCTGCGGCGTTGATCGACGTGTTGATGTTCAAGGTGGCGTTCAGCAGGCGATGAGGTTCCGGCACCAGGGTGCCGAGCCTGGCAAAGCCCATGTAGTTGTCGGGGTAGGCGTTGGCCTCGGGAAACCAGGTCAGGCCCTGATTGCTCGAGGCCAGTACCAGCACGCGTGAGCCGTCGGCCATGACGTCGCGAAAGGCAATTGAAACAGTGCCCAGGCGTTCGCCTGGGGCGTGGACGTTGTGGCCCAAACCGTAATAGAAGCCAGGGCCCAGGGATGAGTCTGCGCGGTTGTCGAGACCTACCAGCACAAACAGAACCGGCTCGTTGCAGCTTACGCCCAGGTCCAATGTCTGCATGGGCAGTGCGCTGAATTCGTATTGATTGAGGCTGCGGGCCGGGACCCTGCCATGGTCGACGATGCCGTTGTCCGACAGGGTGACCTCGCAGGCACTGGGGGTGATCAACCCCGTGACATCGAGGACCGTACTGGAGGATGCCCGTGCGGGTTGGCTGATACTGAACAGGTAAAGCAAGGCCAGCAGGCCTGAAGTCAGGTTCTTCATGGAAACGGTTCACCGGGAGCCTGATGTATCGAGGGGGCCGAGGCTGCACCCCCTCTCAGGTGGTTTAAATGCGCAGCGACAGGTTCGCCACTCCTGGGTTTACAGGTAACGCACCGTCAGGGTCACGGAGGCATCGATCGCGGCTTCATTGTTAAGGGTCAATTGGCTGCTGGGCGCGATCCTGGGCTCGATGACCAGCTGCGAGACCAGTGTCTGCACCGGCATGGGGGCGACGGTAGCGGCGTCGGCGACTGAAATGAGGTTGTGACGCATCAGGTGGCGCTCGACAAACCAGGTCAAGCCACCGTCATCGGAGCCAATGGTCCGGGCGGCGACGCTGTCAGCAATAGGGTTCAGCAAGCGCAGGGTCATGGCGCCAAGTTTCTCTGTGCCGTTGATCAGGCCCAGGCCGAAATCCACCATGTTGTTTTCGAAGTCGGAGCCTTCGCGGTTGTCCTTGCTCTCCAGTGCCATCAGGGTCGCGGCGTCGCAGATGACCGTTAAGTCGACGGTTTTTGCCTCAAGGGGGGTGGGTTGCGTGGTGTTCAGATCCTTCGCGGAAATTTTGCCGTAGTCCACCGTCTGCGCAGACAGGCTCGGCTCGCAGGAGCTGGGGGTGATCAGGCCGACGACGCTCAGGTCAACATTGGAGGCGGCGAAAATACTGGTACTGCTGGCCAGGAGCAGGCCGGCAAGCAGGGGTTTGATGGCTTTATTCATGTTGGGTCTCCAGAAAAAGGAATGGCAATTACCAGTACTTGAGCTGCAACGTGGCGTGACCGTCGATCGGCAACTCATCCAGCAAGGTCAGGTCGCTCGCCGGTGCGATCACCGTGTAGGCGCGCAGGCGTGCGTTCAGGTCCTTCACTGCGATAGGTATGTAGGCGCTGCTGGCGGCGGAAAATGCAGTCAAGGCCGCGTGCCCCAGGTAAGACGAGGGACCCCAGGTGGTGCCGCCATCACGAGACATAATGGTTTGCACAGGCGCGTTGTCGGCGATCGCTTCAAACAGCCCGAACGAGACGGCGCCGAGTTTCTGGTCGTCGTTGACCATGCCCAGGCCGTGCATCGAGCGTGGGTTGACGGCGGCGGTGCCCGCGCGGTTATCCACCGTGGTCAGGGTGAACAGTGTGGCGCCTTCGCAATGCACTTCCAGATCCATCTAACCGGTTTGCAGGCGAGTGGGAAGGACGGGGTCGAGGTCGCGCGCGGTCAATTTGCCGTGGTCGACGACGCCATCGTTCGACAGGGTCGGAGTGCAAGACGCGGGGGTAATGGTCCCGGAGACGCTCAAGTCCATACTGCTGCTTGCAAAAGCGCTGGGCGTGCAGGCCGCCAGCAGAATGGCGAGCGCGGCGCAGGGGGTTCTATCCATGGGCACAGATCCTTGTGAATGGGGGTTGGGTTGACGGTCAGAGGTACAGCACGTCCAGTGAAGCGCTGCCGTCCAGAGGGACTTCCTCGTTCAGCGTCAGGGTGCGGGTCGGAGCAATGTGAGTAGTGATGGTCAGGTCGACGGTCACGCTGCGCAGCGCCGTAGGAAAGTGCGGGCCGCTGCCGAGGGTGTCGCTGAACGCATTCCAGTAGCGATGCCCCATATAGCTGCCTGCGGAGTTCATCAACCAGGTTTGGCCTTGGTCAGAGGAGAACAGGGGGTACACGGCAACTTCCGAGACCGGGTTGAGCAGGTCTATGGAATAGCTGCCCAGTTTCTCGTTGCCGTTGATCAGACCCAGGCCGTAGTTGTGGTCGAGGAAGAAGTGGGCCGACCCCAGGCGGTTGTCTTTGCCGTTCAAGGCAAACAGGGTTGCGGCCTCGCAACTCACGTTCAGTTGCAGCGTGACAGGCGTGAGTTTGGTTGAGTTGTCGACCAATAGATCCTTGGACGCGATCTTGCCGTAGTCCACCGTACCGTCCTGAGACAAGGTGGGGACGCAGGCGCTGGGGGTAATGCTGCCTTTGACGGTCAGGTCGACACTGCTGGCAGCCAGCGCCCAAGGGCAAGTCACCAGCAGCACGCTGCCTGCAAGGGCTGCGAAAGAGGCTTTCATGGGAGAACGTATTCCTGTGCAAGGTTCAGGGACAGATAGAGCGCGTGGGGAAGTTGCCCATTGGATTTAGGGTTATCGAGGGGCGCGCGCTGTTATTGGTAAAGCGGGGGGAATTTATCGCCGGGACCGTGCGGGGTGAATGCAACTATTACGATAGTGCAAGCAACCCTGTAATGCTGTTCGACGAGGGCGTTTTAATTCGGGAAAAAATACCGTTGTCGTAGTTGTTGTATCGCCTTGGCCAGTTCATTTGGATACGTTTCGCGCTTTTTTCGCCTTTACTCAAGCTCAGTGGGTGGCGAAACTTTCTGAGCGAGAAGTTCCAGTGCAGTTGTCAGAAAAGTCGGCGATGTGTCGTCGTCTCCTGGCGTCAGGCAAGGCTTGGTGAGCTTATCGCTCTGCATGAGGTCACTATGCGGGGCAATAAACCAGGCGGTGGGCCGCCTAAGGCGTCGTCGGCGGACGATCTGCCCGGTCATTGGCGGCACGCCAAGGTCTTGGTGGTCGACGATCACGCGACTTATCGGCTGCTGATGAGCGGGTTGCTGGACAAGCTCGGTGTCGCCCATCGAGTGGTCAACAACGGGCAGGCGGCGCTGGATAGTCTGGCCACCGACGCGTTCGACCTGGTCATCAGCGATTGCCGCATGCCGGTCATGGACGGCTATACCATGACCCGCGAACTGCGACGCCGCGAACGCGAGGCCGGGAATGCGCGGGTGCCGGTGATTGCCTTGACCGCACGGCTGGACCCCGAGGACGTCCGTCATTGCCTGGCTTGTGAAATGGATGGCTGGCTGAGCAAGCCGGTATCGCTGGCCCGGTTGCGCGAAGTGTTGATGCAGTGGCTATCGGATGCACACGTCCATGCCCGCCAAGCCCCTCGCGGGCCGGCCAACTCTCGGTGCGAGCCGCGCCCGACCCGCGCCAGCCTGGTCGCCACGTTCGGCGCCTGGGAGGTAGTCGAGCCGATGTTGCGCAGCCTGATCGACGAAGCCCGGTACGACCTGGCAGGTCTGGCCCTGGCCCAGGCGAGTCTGGATGCCGCATTGACCGCCCACCACTTGCACCGCCTGGTGGGGGGCGTGGCGTTTCTCGGTGCGACGCCGCTTGAACCGCAGGCGGTGCGGCTGATGGACGACGTACAGCGTTCGGGCGTGGCTGACTGTGCTGTGGCGCTGGGCATATTTCGTGAGGATGTGGAACGCTACCTACAGTACTTGGGGAAAATTCAACTTGATAAATGAAGGAGTTTTCCATTCTGTTATGTAGTACTTTTCTGTATGTATTTTCTTTTAATTGTGTAGGTGTTAATGCCGGCCTCCAGAAGTATGGGGTAATAGCCTGTCAGCTGTGTTTATTGGCGGTTGTTGCCTTCGGCAGGGCGATGTATTTTGGCTGCTACTTATTTGCCATCATGGATATTACCGATGCTCCGCATAATTATTGCTGACGATCACCCTATTGTTCGCGTAGGGCAGAGAGTGGTGATTGAGGCGAGTGGTAAGTGCAAGGTTGTGGGCGAGGCCAACGGGCCGGACGAATTGCTGGCATTGGTGGGCAGCGTGCCCTGTGATGTGATAGTGACGGACTTTGCGATGCCCGGTGACCAACAGGCTGACGGTTATGGATTACTTGGGTTGTTGCATCGGCGCTACCCCAGGTTGCCGGTGATACTGGTGACCATGTTTGCCAACGTCGCGACCCTGCGCACGGCGTTGTCCCACGGTGCAAGGGCCGTAGTGGCCAAGAGCGCCTCGGCCAGGGAGTTGCCCCAGGCCCTGCAAACCGTGGTGCAGGGGCGTACCTTTGTCAGTGAATGCCTGCGTGCCCAGCTTGACCAGGCGCAACCGGCACAGACCCCCAGGCTGTCCGGCAAGGAACAGGAAGTGGTGCGCATGCTTGCCAGCGGCATGACCGTCAGCCAGATTGCCGCGCGGGTCAACCGCAGTATCTCCACGATCAGCAAACAGAAAAGCACGGCCATGCACCGGCTGTGTATTTCCACGGATGTGGATTTGTTTGCTTATGCTCGTGAAGCGGGAATGGTGCCCTGATAGTTGCGGTTTTATGACATTAGTGTGCTGGGTGTATTCGTATTACTTGTATTTGGTTTAACTCGCTCGTGCTTTAAAGTTTGCCTGTCGTCTCATCCTTAGTGTGGTGGGAGTCTGACATTCCTAGTCTATTAATTGAGTCGAACTTGCAGGGTGGCGACGCATGTTTGCTGCCCCGCTTATAATCGACCGTAAGCGAGCATTGATATGCAACAGTCTCAACTAATGATTGCCGCAGCGCTGATGCTGGCCGGTGTTTCCACGGTATCGGCTGCTTCAAGCGTGGACCTGAGCGTTACCGGCAAGATCACCCCGGCCGCGTGTACGCCGTTATTGTCCAATGGTGGCCTTGTCGACCACGGCAAGATATCCGTCCAGGATCTCAATCCCCGGGGCAATACCCAACTGCCGGATGCCGCGCTGACGCTTGAAGTGAACTGCGAAGCGAGCACCACCCTGGCCATCAAGGTCACCGATAACCGTTCCGGCACCGTCAGCTACAACAACGGGACCGCTTCATACTTCGGGCTGGGGCTGGCCGCCAATGACAAGAAAATCGGCTGGTATGAACTGAGGATGAACAACGCCACGGCGGACGGTGAACTGCGTGAGGTGATCGAATCGGTCGATGGCAGCACCTGGCTGTACGCCGGCACCCTCTGGCAGCCTGATTGGCTGCGTTCGTTGAACGGGGCGAGCGGTTCCTACGCGCCATTGCCGATGCAAACCTTCAAGGCTGACCTGGCGATTGCCACCTGGATCACCGACAAGGCCACGTTGCCGGTCACCGAAGAAATCCTCATCGACGGCAACGCCACGCTGGACGTTGTCTACCTGTAACCCGCCCACACATCACTCATGCCCCTGGCGAATGACCGTGGCTTTCCCCGGCCGCGCGGATTATCGTGCGCTCCTATCAACAACAACGATTCAGGGAGCTGCACATGAGTGATGCCCATACCGCGTTGATCACCCGTTTCTACCAGGCGTTCCAACGCCTGGACGCCGAGGCCATGGCCGCCTGCTATACCGATGACGTGGTCTTCAGTGACCCGGCCTTTGGCGAACTGCGTGGCCGGGATGCCGGCGACATGTGGCGCATGCTCACCACCCGCGCCAAGGATTTCTCCCTGACCTTCGACAACGTGCGCAGCGATGAGCATAGCGGCGGCGCGCATTGGGTGGCGACGTATCTGTTCAGCGCCACCGGCAACACGGTGGTCAACGATATCCAGGCGCGTTTCGTGTTTCGTGATGGCAAGATCTGCGAGCACCACGACCACTTCGACCTGTGGCGCTGGTCGCGCCAGGCATTGGGCACCAAGGGCCTGTTGCTGGGCTGGACGCCCTTGGTGAAAAACGCCGTGCGGGCCCAGGCACTCAAAGGCCTGAAGGCATTTCAGGCCAGTCGTTGATAAGCTGCGGGCTTTTTTGCATGGCCGAATCCTGCTGTGAACACGCCTGACCCCAAACCCTGGTTTGTCTACCTGGTACGCGCCGCCAATGGCGCGTTGTATTGCGGCATCAGCAATGACCCGGTGCGCCGGTTCGCGATGCACCAGAGCGGCAAGGGCGCGCGTTTTTTTCTCTCCAGCCCCGCCGTGGCGCTGGTGTACACCGAAGTGTGTGCAAGCAAAGCCGACGCCTTGCGTCAGGAACGCCTGATCAAAAAACTCAAGAAAAGCGCCAAGGAGTGCCTGGCGGCGAGTGGCTCATCACCCTGACTGATAGTTTCCCATCACGCCATCGTGACGTTTTGCGCGCTAAGCTGACGGCTCATTTGTTGTAAATGGACTCCAGCATGTCAGCGCTCATCCTGCATCATTACCCGACGTCACCCTTCGCGGAAAAAGCTCGGCTATTGCTGGGTTTCAAGGGCCTCTCCTGGCACTCAGTGCTCATTTCGCCGGTGATGCCCAAACCGGACCTGACCGCGTTGACCGGTGGCTATCGAAAAACGCCGGTGTTGCAAGTCGGCGCCGATATTTATTGCGACACGGCGTTGATCGCGCGCCGGCTGGAGCAGGAAAAGTCCTCGCCGGTGCTATTTCCCCTAGGCCAGGAAATGATCACCCAGACCTTCGCCACCTGGGCCGACAGCGTGGTGTTTGCGCATGCCGTCAGCCTGGTCTTCCAGCCTGAATCGGTGGCGGTGCGTTTCGCCAAGTTGTCGCCAGAGGCAATCAAGGCGTTTATCGCCGACCGCGCCGCACTCTTCAGTGGCGGCACGGCCAATAAACTGCCCGCCGAACTGGCCAAGCACCAATGGCCGGCAATCATGGCGCGCCTGGAGCAGCAGTTGCAGCGCGAAGAGGGCGACTTTCTGTTCGGCGAGCCGTCGATCGCCGACTTCGCCCTGGCCCACTCCATGTGGTTTCTCAAGGCTACGCCGGTGACTGCGCCATTGGTGGACGCCTATCCTGCGGTGGTGGCCTGGCTGGGGCGGGTGCTGGGCTTCGGTCACGGCAATGCAAGCCAGATGAGCGGCGAGCAGGCGTTGGAGATCGCCCGCAACGCGACCCCGGCACCCTTGCCCGATGAGGTATTCGAGGACTTGAACGGCTTCAAGGCAGGCCAGCAGGTCAGCATTGCGGCGACTGACTACGGCGTCGACCCGGTAGCCGGTGAACTGTTGTTTGCCGGCCGCGAAGAGCTGATCCTGCGCCGTACTGACGAACGTGGCGGGACTGTGCATGTGCATTTCCCGCGCTTTGGCTTTCGCATCCAGGCGTCATAGAAAAATTATTTGCGAACCGCGGTGAGGTAAACCTGTGGCTCATCCGTGTAGTGCTTGAAACTGCGATTTATTCGCATTAACAGCGTTTTCTACACGGGTTTTCACAGCATGAAGTCGACGGCGGGCGGTTGGGTTAAACAGTGGCTGGGAGCCTCGGTATTGGCGGTGTCGGGGCTGGCGTTGCTGCCCCTGGCGGTGGCACGGGCGCAGGAGCAGCAAAGCACCCAGTTCAGTTTTGCGCTGGCAGCCAAACCGCTGCCCCAGGCCTTGAGCGATTTCAGCCGGGTCACCGGCATGAGCGTGATCTACACCGATGAAGCCCCCTACGGCCTCAACGCTCCGGCGGTCAGTGGCCAGATGAGCGCGACCCAGGCCCTGCAGCGCCTGCTGAGCCAATCGGGCTTTACTTTCCGCCAGATCGACGCTCGCACCCTGGCCCTGGAACCGGTGCCTACCGAAGGGGCCGTCAACCTCGGCGCGACCACCATCAACGCTGCCAGCCAAACCCAGGACGCCACCAGCTACCAGCCACCCCCCACCAGTTCAGTGATGCGCTCCCAGGGCCTGCTGCTGGAAACCCCGCAAACCGTCAACGTCGTCCCTGCCCAGGTATTGCGTGATCAACAACCGCGCAATCTGGATGACGCCTTGGGCAATGTCAGTGGGATCACCCAGGCCAACACCCTTGGCAGCACGCAAGACGCCGTGATGTTGCGCGGCTTTGGCGACAACCGTAACGGTTCGATCATGCAGGACGGCATGCCAGTGGTGCAGGGGCGCGCGTTGAACTCCACGGCTGAGCGGGTCGAAGTCCTCAAAGGTCCGTCGTCGTTGCTGTACGGCATCCAGGACCCAGGCGGCGTGGTCAATATCGTCAGCAAGAAGCCCGAGCTGGTGCAGTCCACCTCCCTGACGGTACGCGGCTCGACCTTCGGCGATGGCAAGAACGGCAGCGGCGGCAACCTCGACACCACCGGCCCGATTGGCGACAGTGGCCTGGCCTACCGCCTGATCGTCGACCATGAAGACGAAGACTACTGGCGCAATTTCGGTACCCACCGCGAGACACTGCTGGCGCCATCCCTGGCCTGGTACGGCGACACCACCAAGGTGGTGTTCGCCTATGAACACCGTGAATTCCTTTCACCATTCGACCGTGGCACCGCCATTGATCCCAAGACCAACCACCCGCTGAATATCCCGGCGACTCGGCGCCTGGACGAGCCGTTCAACAACATGGAAGGCCGTTCCGACCTGTATCGCCTGGAAGTCGACCATGACTTGAACGACGACTGGAAAGCTCATTTCGGCTACAGCTGGAACCGCGAGACCTACGACGCCAGCCAAGTCCGTGTGGTCAAGGTCAATACCAACGGTACGTTGACCCGCAGCATGGACGGCACCCAAGGGGCGTTGACCACCGACCGTTTTGCCACCGCCAGCCTCGAAGGCAAGGTCGACGTGGCCGGCATGCAGCATGACCTGGTGTTCGGCCTGGACGATGAGTACCGCAAGATCTACCGTGCCGACCTGATCCGCCAGGCGCCGCGTGGGGTCTTCAACTACAACAACCCCGTGTACGGCAACGAAGTGGCCGGCACCACCGTCAGCGCCCCGGACAGTAACCAGACCGACCTGCTGCGCAGCGATTCGCTGTTCTTCCAGGACGCCATCCACCTCACCGACCAGTGGATTCTGGTAGGCGGCGCGCGCTACCAGATGTACGACCAGTACGCCGGCAAAGGCGTGCCCTTTACCGCCAACACCGATGGCAACGGCCAGAAGTGGGTACCCCGTGCCGGCCTGGTGTACCGCTACACCGACCAGTTGTCGTTCTATGGCAGCTACACCGAGTCGTTCAAACCCAACTCCACCATTGCGCCGCTGGCCAACAAAACGGTGCTGGACGGCAGCCTGGAACCGGAACAATCCAAAGCCTGGGAACTGGGGACCAAGTTCGATATGCCGGGGCGCATCACCGCGAGCGCGGCGTTGTTCAACATCGAAAAACGCAACGTGCTGGTGCAGGTGGGCGATGGCCTGACCTCGGTGTACAGCGTCGCCGGCAAGGTACGCTCGCGTGGCCTGGAACTGGACGCCAGCGGGCAATTGACCGACAACTGGAGCTTGATCGGCAGTTACGCCTATACCGATGCGGTGGTGGTCGAGGACAGCAAATACAAAGGTAACGACCTGCAAAACGTGGCGAAGAACACCGCCTCGCTGTCGGCGGTGTATGACTTCGGCAGCCTCCTGGGCGGCGATCAGTTGCGGGTCGGTGCCGGGGCGCGCTATGTCGGCGAGCGGGCGGGGGACGCCGCCAATAGCTTCGAACTGCCGAGCTACACCGTGGCCGACGCGTTTGCCACCTATGACACCAAAATCGATGGGCAAAAGGTCAAGTTCCAGCTCAACGTGAAGAACCTGTTCGACCGTACCTACTACACCTCTTCGGTGAACACGCAGTTCGTGTCCATTGGCGATGCGCGGCAGGTGTCGATTTCCAGCACGGTGACGTTCTGATGAACAAGGTCGCCTGGCTACTGGCCCTGTTCATCAGCACCACCGCAGCGGCGGACAGCGGCGCCATCCACCGCGAACACCGAGTGACGTTGCCTGGCTCCGGGCACAGTTGGGGGTTCGTCGGCCTCGATCCGACGCGTCCCTATCTGTTCCTGGCCCGCCGCGAAAACGGGTTGACCGTGTTTGATGTCCAGCACCAGCGTACGGTCAAGAACGTGCTGCAGTCCGATGGCGCCAACGGTGTGGTGTTCGTGCCTGGGTTGGACCGCGTGTTTGTGCTCAACACTGACGGCAGCTTGAGTGTGGTGCAGTTATCCACACTCAAGCCGCTCAAGCGTATCGCCGTTGCGCAAAGCAACCTCAACAGCGCGGTGTACGAGCCGTCCACCGGCAAGGTGATTATCGTCAGCGGGCGTCGGGCGGATCGTTCGACGCTGTTCGAGTTCGACCCCCAGCAGGAACGCATTACCGGCGCGCATGAGCTGGCGGTGAAGAAGATCGACCCGCTGTTGCTCAAGGGCGATGGCAGTTTCTTCTTGCCGATGCGTGATGAAGGCAAGGTCGCGCGCTATGCGGCCGATACCTTTGCCGTGCTCGATACCTGGCAATTCAGCGATTGCCCCAAGCCGAGCGCGCTGGCCCAGGATGTCGAGCGCCAGCGCTTGTTTGTGGCGTGTCGAGGCGACTCGCCGGTGCTGATCGTTGCGGACCGTGAAAGCGGCGAGGTCAAGGCCAGGCTGCCGATTGGGCGTGACGTCAATGCCGTGGCCTACGATGCGCAACATCGTCGTTTGCTGATCCCCAGCGGCGTGGACGCGAACGTCATGGTGATCGAGCAAAGTGATGCCGATCATTACGCCTTGTCGGCCACCGTCAGCACCGTGCCGATGGCCTATAACATGGCCTTTGACGCGCAACGCCAGCGGGTTTACCTGCCGGCCATGGACTTCAACCAGCCTGCGCCGAGCACTGCCGAACCCAAGCCCGACCCGCAGTTTCAGGCCGGTACGTTCTCCATCACCACCCTGGCACTTGATTGAGGGCTGTGAATTAACCAAGCTGCGCACTCTCGTAGTTTCAGGAATGCCAGTGTTATGCAGTGGGGACGATGGATACACGCCGGCGCGATGGCGCTGGGCTTTGGGTTGTTGCTCAGTGGTTGCGCCACGCCTTCGAAGACGGCGGGCGGGCAGGGCCTGGACCAACTGCTGGCCGACCCGGCGCTGCACGGCGCAAGCGTTTCCCTGATGGTGCGGGATGCCAAAAGTGGCGCCACGCTCTACCAGTACAACCCACGCACGCGGTTGGTGCCGGCTTCCAACCTCAAGCTGCTGACCACTGCTGCGGCCATGGACGTGCTGGGGCCGCAATACCGTTTTGCCACACAATTGCTCAGCAATGGCACGCGCCAAGGCGATCGTCTCAGCGGCAACCTGTACCTGCGCGGCCTCGGCGACCCGACCCTGCAGTTTGCCGACTACCAGGCGCTGGCGGCGCAATTGGCCAGCCAGGGCATTCGCCAGGTGCAGGGCGACCTGGTGTTCGACGACACCTGGTTCGACGCCGAGCGATTGGGCGTCGACTGGTCCCACGATGATGAAACCACCTACTACGGTGCGCAGATTTCAGCGCTGACCGTATCACCCAATAGCGATTTCGATGCGGGCAGTGTCCTGGTCACGGCCAAGGCCCCGGTGCGCGTTGGCCAGCCTGTCACGGTCGAGATCTACCCGCCCACCGATTACCTGCAACTGAGCAACCGTGCCGTCAGCGGGCCGGGCAACACTTACGGGATCAATCGCCGGCATGGCACCAACCTTTTGCAGCTCAGCGGTGCGGTCGCGCCGGGCAGGCAGAGCGAGCAATTGGTCAGTGTGTGGGAGCCCACGCAGTTGGTCGCCAACCTGTTCGAGCAGGCGCTGGCACAGCAGGGCATCCGCGTTTCGGGGCGTCGGGTGATGGGCGCTGCGAGCCCGGCCACGGCGACCGTGCTGGCCGAGCACCAATCGGCGCCGCTGCAGGAGCTGATCACGCCGTTGCTCAAACTCTCGAACAACAACATGTCCGAAGCCTTGCTCAAGGCCATGGGGCGCAAGACCGCCAACAGTGGCACGGCGGCGGCGGGCGCGGTGGCGGTGGCCGGGTTTCTCAAGCGTCAGGGCCTGGATACCACGACGCTGAGCCAGGTCGATGGTTCGGGCCTGTCGCGGCGTAACCTGGTGTCGTCGCAAAACCTCACGGATGTGCTATTGGCCGCGAGCAAGCAGCCGTGGTTCAACGCCTGGTACAACGCGTTGCCGATCGCCGGCAATACCGAGCGCATGACCGGCGGCAGCCTGCGTTATCGCCTGAAGGGTACGCTCGCGGAAAACAACCTGCATGCCAAGACCGGCTCCATGGGCGGCGTTTCGTCCCTGAGCGGCTACCTCACCGATACCCACGGACGGCGGTTGGTGTTCTCCATGATCAGCAACAACTATGTGGTGGCCGGCGCCCAGGTCAAAGGCGTGGAAAACCGTGTGGTCGAGGCACTGTCACGCTGGGACGATTGATTCAGGGCTGATAGCCCATGCGCCAGCTTACGGCCCGGGTCGCTGCCAGCAACTGCTGCGCCGCCGGGCCATTTTCATCGGCGTGGAACAAGGAGGTGGGGCCGACTACGGTCATCACCGCCGCCACTTGCCCGACCGCGTTGAAGACCGGTGCCGACAACGCATCGACCCCAGGCATCAGCAAACCATGCACAAAATGCAGGCCACGGCTGCGAATCTGCTCGCACACAGCGGCGTAGGCCTGATCGTCGGCCAGGGCATGGGCGGTTCCGCCCTGAATCTCACGCTCGCGCAACTCCACGGTTTCCCGCGACGGCAAATAAGCGCTGAACACCAGGCCGGTGGACGAACTGAGCAGCGGTAATACCGAACCCAACTGCGTCACCACCGTGACGGCGCGCACCGCAGGCTCGATATGCACCACCGTTGCGCCTTGATTGCCCCACACTGCGAGAAAGCAGGTTTCATTCAATTCATCGCGCAGTTCCGCCAGGGGCATCGCGCCGACTTTCAACACGTCCATGCTGCCCAACGCAGCCAGGCCCACGCGCAACGCCTCGCGACCCAGGCCATAGTGGTTGGTGGCGGGGTTCTGTTCGGCAAAACCTGAGGCGATCAGCGCCTGCAAATAGCGATGCACCTTGCTCGCGGGCATTTGCACGTGTTCGGCCAGGCGCGACAACGAGGTGGCCGGCGAGAGTTCGGCCAGGGCCTTGAGGATATCGGTGCCCACTTCGGCCGAGCGGACTTTCTGTTTTCCGGTGTCGCGGGGGGTATCCATGGAAGGGCAAGAATCCGAGAGATGAATGGGCGTCTTTATAGCTTGACGGTCGATAGTGATCAAATTACGTTATGCGTAAGTGAATTACGATAAAAACAATTCCGTACAGAGGATGTTCCATGAACCTCGAATACCAATCGGGCTTCGGCAATGAATTCGCCAGCGAGGCCCTGCCTGGTGCGCTGCCCGTCGGCCAGAACTCCCCGCAGAAAGCGCCTTATGGGCTGTATACCGAACTGTTCTCCGGCACCGCCTTCACCATGGCCCGCAGCGAAGCGCGCCGTACCTGGCTGTATCGTATTCAGCCCTCGGCCAATCATCCGGCGTTTGTTAAGTTGGATCGGCAATTGGCCGGTGGGCCCCTGGGAGCGGTGACACCGAACCGCCTGCGTTGGAATCCGCTGGATGTTCCCAGCGAACCGACCGATTTTGTCGATGGGCTCGTGGGCATGGTTGCCAACTCGGGGTCGGAAAAACCCTCGGGCATCAGCATCTACCACTACTGTGCCAACCGCTCCATGGAGCGCGTGTTCTTCAATGCCGACGGCGAACTGTTGATCGTGCCCGAGCAAGGGCGCTTGCGCGTTGCCACCGAGCTGGGCGTGTTGGACGTGGAGCCGTTGGAAATCGTCGTGCTGCCACGCGGCCTGAAATTCCGTATCGAGCTGCTGGACGCCGAGGCGCGCGGCTACGTCGCCGAGAACCATGGCGCACCGCTGCGCCTGCCGGACCTGGGCCCTATCGGCAGCAATGGCCTGGCCAACCCACGCGACTTCCTCACGCCGGTCGCGCACTACGAAGACCTCAAGCAACCGACCACCCTGGTGCAGAAGTTCCTCGGTGAACTGTGGGCCTGCGAGCTGGATCATTCGCCGCTGAACGTGGTCGCCTGGCACGGCAACAATGTGCCGTACAAATATGACCTGCGTCGCTTCAACACGATCGGCACTGTCAGTTTCGATCACCCGGACCCGTCGATTTTCACGGTGTTGACCTCGCCCACCAGCACCCACGGCCTGGCCAACCTCGACTTCGTGATCTTCCCACCGCGCTGGATGGTGGCCGAGAACACCTTCCGTCCGCCGTGGTTCCACCGCAACCTGATGAACGAATACATGGGCTTGATCCAGGGCGCCTACGACGCCAAGGCCGAAGGCTTCCTGCCCGGTGGTGCGTCGTTGCACAGCTGCATGAGTGCCCATGGTCCGGATGGCGAGACCTGCACCAAAGCTATCAATGTGGAGCTGGCGCCGCACAAAATCGATAACACCATGGCCTTCATGTTCGAGACCAGCCAAGTGCTGCGTCCCACACAGTTCGCCCTTGAATGCCCACAACTGCAAAACACTTATGACGCGTGCTGGGCCTCGTTGCCCGCCACCTTCAACCCGAACCGGAGATAACCCATGACTCATCCAACGCTAACCCGCAGCTGGGTGGCCTCCGCCAACGGTCACCGCGATTTTCCCCTGCAAAACCTGCCGCTGGGGGTGTTCAGCATCAAGGGCTCGGCACCGCGCAGCGGCGTGGCGATTGGTGACTCAATCCTTGACCTGTTTGCCGCCTTGGACGCGTTCGAGGGTGAGGCTCGCCGCGCCGTGGAAGCCACCGCCGGCGGTCAGTTGAATGCCTTTTTCGAACTCGGCCGTGGCCCGCGCGTGGCCCTGCGCGAACGCCTGCTGGAACTGCTGGCCGAAGGCAGCCAACTGCAAACCCGCGAGGCTCAAGTGCTGCACCGCGCCGCCGATTGCCAGATGCATGTGCCGGCGAAAATCAGCGACTACACCGACTTCTATGTCGGCATCGAACACGCGCAGAACGTCGGCAAACTCTTCCGCCCCGACAACCCCTTGCTGCCGAACTACAAGTACGTGCCGATCGGTTACCACGGGCGCGCCTCGACCATTCGCCCATCGGGCACCGACGTCCGTCGCCCCAAGGGCCAGACGCTGCCGGCCGGCCAGGCCGAGCCGAGCTTCGGCCCGTGCGCACGCCTGGATTACGAATTGGAGCTGGGCATCTGGATCGGCCCGGGCAACGCCATGGGCGACGCGATTGCCATTGGCGACGCGGCCGAGCATATCGCCGGTTTCTGCCTGCTCAACGACTGGTCGGCGCGGGATATCCAGGCTTGGGAGTACCAGCCGCTGGGGCCGTTCCTGTCCAAGAGCTTTATCACCAGCATCTCGCCCTGGGTGGTTACGGCTGAAGCGCTGGAGCCGTTCCGCAAGGCGCAAGCGCCGCGTCCCGAAGGTGACCCGCAGCCGCTGTCTTACCTGCTGGACAAGCGTGACCAGAACGCAGGTGCCCTGGATATCGAACTGGAAGTCCTGCTGACCACCGCTTCGATGCGTGAGCAGAACCTGCCGGCTCATCGCCTGACGCTGAGCAACACCCTGCACATGTACTGGACCGCAGCCCAAATGGTTGCCCACCACAGCAGCAACGGCTGCCAGTTGCAGGCCGGAGATCTGTTCGGCTCGGGCACCTTGTCCGGGCCGCAGCCGGGGCAGTTCGGCAGCCTGCTGGAAATCACCGAAGGCGGCAAAAAACCGATTGAACTGCCGAGTGGCGAGGTGCGCAAGTTCCTTGAGGACGGCGACGAAATCATTCTGCGTGCCCGTTGCAGCCGTGAAGGGTTTGCTCCCATTGGCTTCGGCGAGTGCCGTGGCACCGTGGTCGCGGCGCACTGAGAGGGACGGGCGATGGATCTCTATACCTACTACCGCTCTACCGCGTCGTATCGGGTGCGTATCGCGCTGGCGCTCAAGGGGCTGGATTTCAGCGCCGTGCCGGTCAACCTGCTGGTTCCGGCGGGCGGCGCCAACCGCCAGCCCGAATACCTGGCGATCAACCCGCAAGGCCGCGTGCCTGCGTTGCGTACTGATGACGGGGCGTTACTGATCCAGTCGCAGGCGATCATCGAGTATCTGGAGGAACGTTATCCACAGGTGCCGCTGCTCTCCAAAGACCTGGCCGCCCGTGCCCATGAGCGGGCGGTTGCCTCGATCATCGCCTGCGATATCCACCCATTGCACAACTCCAGCACCCAGAACCTGTTGCGAAAGTGGGGGCATGATGAGGCGCAGTTGCTGGAATGGATCGGCCATTGGATCAGCCAGGGCCTGGGCGCGGTGGAGCAACTGATTGGTGATAAAGGCTTTTGCTTTGGCGAGCAGCCGGGGATGGCGGATGTGTTCCTGATTCCCCAGTTGTACGCGGCGGAACGTTTCAAGGTGCCTTTGGCGGCGTACCCGCGTATCGGGCGGGTGGCAGCCTTGGCGGCCCGGCATCCGGCGTTTGTGCAAGCACATCCGGCTAATCAGCCGGATACCCCTGATACACCCTGAATGAATGTGGGAGGGGGATTGCCCCTTCCACATTGGATCGAAGTTGCCCACATAAAAAAATAAAGGGACCTTGCGATGCACAATCAGATTGCCAGCTTTCGTGCTGCACTCGATGCCCGTCCGGTGTCGAACTATCAGTGGTTGATCCTCCTGCTACTGGCGCTGTTGCTGGTGACCGACGGCTACGACGCTCAGGTGCTGGGTTACGTGGTACCGGCCTTGGCCAAGGACTGGGGCTTGGAAAAAGCCGCGTTCGGCCCGGTATTCAGTGCCAACCTGTTGGGCCTGACGTTGGGCTCGCTGCTGGTGACGCCGCTGGCCGACCGGTTTGGCGTGCGGCGCATCCTGCTGGGCTGTGTGCTGATCTATGCCAGCCTCACGGTGTTGATGGTGTTTGCCAATTCCCTGACGACGCTGATGGCCGCGCGCTTTATCTGCGGGATCGGCATGGGTGGTGCGATGCCGAGTGCCATGGCGTTGATGTCGGAATACTCCCCACCCCGTTTGCGCACCTTGATGGTGACGTTGGCCGCGTGCGGCTTTTCGTTTGGCGGCGCGGCGGGTGGTTTCGTCGCGGCGGGGTTTATCGAAGGTTTTGGCTGGCAGGCGGTATTCCTGGCGGGCGGCGTCACGCCGTTGTTGCTGTTCCCCTTCCTGATGTGGCTGTTGCCCGAATCCCTGCCGCGCCTGTTGCGTGACGCACCGCCCTATGCGCGCTTGCAAAAGGTCACTGCGCGCATGCTGCCCGGCTGGCAGCCGCCACTGGCCAGCACGGCCGAAAACCAACGGGAGGAGGGGAGCAAACTGACGGTGCTGGAGCTGTTCCGCAACGGCTATGCGCGCCCGACCCTGCTGCTCTGGGCGACCTTTTTTGTCAGCTTGATCCTCTTATACTTCATGATCAGTTGGCTGCCGTCGTTGCTGCTGGAAAGTGGCCTGGCCTTGAAAGAAGCCAATCTGGTGACGTCGATGTTCCTGTTTGCCGGCACCCTGGGTGCCATCGGCATGGCCTGGTTCGCCGACCGCCTGAAAAGCAAGGTGCGGCTGTTGTCCGGCGTATTGGCGGCGGCTGCGCTGTGCACCGTCCTGTTGGGGCTGAACCATGACAACCCGCGTTATCTGGTGGCCTGCGTGTTCGCCGCCGGTTTCTGCATCATCGGCGGGCAACTGACGCTCAATGCCTTCGCCAGCAACTTCTACCCGGCCCATGTGCGTGCTACCGGCACCGGCTGGGCCTTGGGGGTGGGACGATTCGGCTCGATCCTGGGGCCGCTGTTCGGCAGCCTGCTGTTGGCGATGCATATTCCGGTACAGCAGATTTTCTTCTTCTGCGCGATTCCGGCGGTGATCGCCGCGTTGCTGATCATTCAGGTACGTTCGCCTGTCGTCAGCGTGCCCAAGAGCCCGTTGCAGACGGATATCCTCAAGGCACCGGGGGCTTAATGCACCACCGTGTTGGGCGGCAGATGCCCCAGCCGCTCGGTCAGGCGCAGGCGCTGGATCGGGTCTTCGCTGAGCAGCAGGGCATGTTCCAGGTCAAAGCGCTCGGCATTCGGGCAGTCCAGGCGCTGATACAGGCTGGCCCGGGCCAGGTAGTCGGCGGCGCTGGCATTGCCCAGTTCCAGCACGCGCTCGGCATCGATCAAGGCGTCGAGCGGGGCATCATTGGAGAGGTGCAGCTGGCGCAGGTTGCGTGACAGCCGTTGCAGGATCGAGCGTGGTTCAGCGGTGTTCAGGTGTTCAGCCTGCAACTTGAGATTCGGCCCATATTGACGTTGCAGCAGTTCGCGGCAGTCATTGGGGTACAGACGCCGACCGCCACAGGGGTCCAGCAGATGGTCGGCGCCGGGCACCCGCAACAGAAAATGCCCCGGGAAATTCACGCCCACCAAGGGGATGTCCAGGCGTCGCGCGATTTCCAGTGCGATCAGCGCCATGGCCAAGGGTTGCCCGCGCTTGCGTTGCAGTACCTTGTCCAGCAGGGCGGCGGCGGGGCGCAGCGGGGTGAAGTCGTCCTGGGCGAATCCCAGGTCGTTCAAGCGCCGCAACAGGGGTTGACCCAGTTCGTCAGCGGGCAACATGGGCATGCCCAGCGCGACCTGTTGTTGCAGCAAGGTGACGTCTTGCAGGATGAGCAACGGCTGCACGGCGGGATCGTGCTCGGCGGCAATCCACAACGCCGCTTCAAACAGCGCGGGGGGAGAGCGGTCCAGGCAGGCGAAAAAGGCTTGGCGGGGATTCATTGCTTTCTCCGGCGGATGCCCTCGTTTTAGCCTTGCTGTGAATTTTCGTCCAGCGTCTTGAGAAATATCCTACCGTCTTATGTCTTAGGGCCTGCAAAACCGTGAGCCTTATTCCAGTGCAGTCCAGCATTTTTCTACCGCAAGCCTATACTTGGGCCACTACCAGAAGTGATTCGGGAGCTCATTGATGTTTGCGCTCATGCACAGCACCCGCCTTGAATCGCTGCACCTGAGCGTCGACCCGGTGACCGGTCTGAAGGCGATCATCGCCATCCACAACAGTCGCCTGGGGCCGGCCTTGGGCGGCTGTCGTTACCTGACGTACCCCGACGATCAAAGTGCCGTGGCGGATGCCGCGCGCCTGGCCCAAGGCATGAGCTACAAAGCCGCCCTGGCCGGCTTGCCGGTAGGCGGCGGTACGGCGGTGATCATCCGCCCCGTGCACGTGGAAAGCCGCGCCGCCTTGTTCGAAGCCTTTGGCCGCTGCATCGAAAAACTCGACGGCCGCTTCATTACCGCCATCGACAGCGGCACCTCGGTTGCCGATATGGACTGCATTGCCCAGCACACGCGCTTCGTCACCAGCACCACCGCCGCCGGCGACCCCGCGCCGCACGCGGCCATGGGAGTGTTTACCGGTATCCGCACCACCGCCATGGCCCGCCTGGGCAGCGATAACCTCGAAGGCTTGCGCGTGGCGGTGCAGGGGCTGGGCAATGTGGGGTATGCCCTGGCCGAGCAACTGCACGCGGCCGGTGCCGAGCTGTTGGTCAGCGACATCGATCATGGCAAGGTCCAACTGGCCATGGAGCAACTTGGCGCGCACCCCATCGCCAACGATGCCTTGCTCAGCACCCCTTGCGATATCCTCGCGCCCTGCGGCGTCGGCGCGGTGTTCAATCGCCATACGGTTGGCCAACTGCGTTGCGCCGCTGTGGCCGGTTCCGCCAGCGCGCAACTGACCAACCTGGAGATCGCCGACCAACTGGAAGGGCGAGGCATCCTCTACGCCCCCGACTACGTGATCAACTCCGGCGGCCTGATCTACGTCGCTCTCAAGCACCACGGCGCCGAGTTGGCGGATATCACGGCCCATCTGTCAAACATAGGCAGGCGCCTGACCGAAATCTTCGCCCACGCCCAAGCCGAAAAACGTTCCCCGGCACGGGTTGCCGATGAGCTGGCCGAGCGTCTGCTGTACAAATAGCCCAGGCATTAAAAAGGCCCTGAGCCAGTGACTCAGGGCCTGTTCAATTCGGGCTTCATTCCGTTGCAGGGTTCAGCAACTCGGCCAGTGCATCCGGCTGGCTCTTGAACGCCTTGGCAAACACATCGCGGTTCTTCGCCATGTAGATCCCGGCTTCTTCCACTTGCTGCTCGCTCAGGGACGGCACGGCCTTTTGCAACACTTCTGCGAGCAACTCAGCGAGTTCAAGCATCTTGTCATGACGGTCAGCTTCGGCTTTATCCATGATTTACCGCAATCTTGGGTGTCTAGATATTTGGTAGGAGTGTTTTTGGAGGTCCTCTCTGAGCGGCGATCAGAGGGGGTTGATTATCACTATTCGACGGTCTACCTTGAACAACAGTGCCAATGAAGCACCTAGGGTATTTGGATAGCAGATAGACGACGGAATCATCCGCGGCTTCGCATCTGTGCCCCCATGACTGAAATATTGTCGGGGTGCAGGGTTATGAGTAAATATTGGTCCATATCGATTCGTTGTTTTTTTCGGGTACTATCCTTCAGCGTCTTGCCGCTGATTATCAAGGCATACAACTTCGTTATTTCTCTCTTAAAGTTTCGGATCCCGAAATGTCCTTTGTTCTGTAGCGTTTTCTTGCAGAATGCGAAAGCCTGCCATCTAGTTAGGTGTGTGGCTTTAGCTGGCTTATGCGAGGCAGACGTTTATGCTTGAGTTCGCTAGCAATAACTTATCCACTAGGCTATTTGATCTAGAGTACAAAGTTATAAAGTTCTCAGATGGTCGCTTGGCTAGATACATGTTGACGTCAATTGAAACATGTGTTCCTAGTTTAACTGCAAGTGTGTACGAAGTGGCGTATTCAATGGGCAGTCGCAGATATAGGTCAAGTATAAAGACGATATTTTATCATATTGCATTTTTGTTCACTTGGGCAAAAGTAAGTTGTATCGATATAGAGATAATGCTGCTAGAAGGAATCGGGCTAGATTTTAAGAACATTAAAAAATTCTCGCGGTGGCTTGAGAAAGGTATATCTCCACCCCAAGACGGCGACCAGATAAATCGATATGTAACCAAGATTCTTCATAGCTGTAGCTCATTTTCCTTATGGTTTGTTGAGAACTATACTCCGCTTGTAAGCTGTCTCATCGACAGTAATCTAAGTTATATGAAACTAATAGAGAGCCATAAGAAGGCTTGGTCTGAAGTAATGGGTGAATCGCCCCTAGTTTCGTAGACACCTCCAAGCCTTAAAATGAGGCCCATTAGGAGGTGCCATGAGCAACCAGCGT
>NZ_JBNPJV010000062.1:0-221196 GCF_050312585.1 Pseudomonas sp. R19M | reverse complement strand
TAAGTCGACTGAACCACCGCTATCGGGAGCAAGCCCCCTCCCACATGGATCTGCATCGCCCTTCAGCCTAGCTGTTCGGCGACGGATTCCGGGATGTCCGCGTTGGAATACACGTTCTGTACATCATCCAGGTCATCAAGCATATCCAGCATCTTCAGCACTTTCTGCGCGCCGTCCAGGTCCAGCTCGGCGCTGGTGGTCGGCAGCATCACGATTTCCGCGTCGGTGCCTTTGAAACCAGCGGCGTCCAAGGCGTTACGCACAGCGTAGAAACTGACGAACGAGGTGAACACGTCGATGGAGCCATCTTCGTTGGTCACCACATCGTCGGCGTCCGCCTCCATCGCGGCCTCCATCAGCGCATCTTCATCCGTTCCCGGTGCGAAGCTGATCTGCCCCTTGCGCTCGAACAGGTAAGCCACCGAACCGTCGGTACCGAGGTTGCCGCCGCACTTGCTGAATGCGTGGCGCACGGCCGCAGCGGTGCGGTTGCGGTTGTCGGTCATGCACTCGACCATTACCGCCACACCGCCTGGACCGTAGCCTTCGTAGCTCAGTTCGACCATGTCGTCGGTGTCGGCGGCGCCGGCGCCGCGGGCCACGGCACGGTCAATGATGTCACGGCTCATGTTCGCGCCAAGGGCCTTGTCGAGCGCCAGGCGCAAGCGCGGGTTGGAACCCGGATCACCACCGCCCTGACGGGCCGCGACGGTCAGCTCACGAATCCACTTGGTAAAGATCTTGCCCTTCTTGGCATCCTGACGCTCTTTGCGGTGCTTGATGTTCGCCCACTTGGAATGGCCAGCCATAACACAACTCCGAAATTCTGTAGAAACCTTATCAACCCCGCCCCAGGGCGGACTTTTCTTTTTAAAGTGCAGCCCTTGTAACGCAAAGGCGCATCCGAAGATGCGCCTTTTTAGACTGCGTAAACCTCAGTGCGCTTTCACGCAGCGGCCTTACTCAGCCTTCGGCGTCTCACGCAGGCGAATGTGCAGCTCGCGCAGTGCCTTGGCATCCACCACACCCGGCGCCTGGGTCATGACGTCCGCAGCACTCTGGGTTTTCGGGAAGGCAATCACTTCACGGATCGACTGGGCGCCGGTCATCAGCATCACCAGACGGTCCAGGCCGAACGCCAGGCCACCATGGGGCGGCGCGCCGTACTTCAGGGCGTCGAGCAGGAAGCCGAACTTCTCTTCCTGTTCCGCTTCGTTGATGCCCAACAGGCGGAACACCGCTTGCTGCATCTCTTTACGGTGGATACGGATCGAACCGCCGCCCAACTCCGTGCCGTTGAGCACCATGTCGTAGGCACGGGACAGAGCGCCCGCCGGGTTGGCTTCCAGCTCGGCCGGCGAGCACTTCGGCGCGGTGAACGGGTGGTGCAAGGCGCTGAAGCTGCCGTCGTCGTTCTCTTCGAACATCGGGAAGTCAACGACCCACATCGGGGCCCACTCACAGGTCAGCAGGTTCAGGTCATGACCGAGCTTGATACGCAGTGCGCCCAAGGCTTCGCTGACGATCTTGGCCTTGTCGGCCCCGAAGAACACGATGTCGCCGTCGACTGCACCGACGCGATCGAGGATCGCGTTCAGGTTCTCCAGCGGAATGTTTTTCACGATCGGCGATTGCAGGCCGTCAACACCGTTGGCGCGCTCGTTGACCTTGATGTAAGCAAGGCCCTTGGCACCGTAGATGCCGACGAACTTGGTGTAGTCGTCGATCTGCTTGCGCGGCATGCTCGCGCCGCCAGGCACGCGCAGGGCGGCAATACGGCATTTCGGATCGTTGGCCGGGCCACTGAACACCTTGAAATCAACTTCTTTGAGCTGATCGGCCACGTCCACCAGTTCCAGCGGGTTACGCAGGTCTGGCTTGTCGGAACCGTAGCGGCGCATGGCTTCTTCGAAGGTCATGTGCGGGAACTCGCCGAACTCCAGGCCCAGCACTTCCTTGAACAGGTTGCGGATCATTTGTTCGGTCAGGCCCATGATCTCTTTTTCATCGAGGAAGCTGGTCTCGATGTCGATCTGGGTGAATTCCGGCTGGCGGTCGGCGCGCAGGTCTTCGTCGCGGAAGCACTTGGCGATCTGGTAGTAACGGTCGAAGCCGGCCACCATCAGCAGTTGCTTGAACAACTGCGGCGATTGCGGCAGGGCGAAGAACGACCCCGCGTGGGTACGGCTAGGCACCAGGTAGTCACGTGCGCCTTCCGGCGTGGCACGGGTCAGGATCGGTGTTTCAACGTCGAGGAAGCCGTTCTCGTCGAGGAAGCGACGGATGCTGGTGGTCATGCGCGAACGCAGGCGCAGCTTCTCGGCCATTTCCGGGCGACGCAGGTCCAGGAAGCGGTAGCGCAGGCGGGTTTCTTCGCCCACGTCGGAGTATTCGTTGAGTGGGAACGGCGGAGTTTCGGCCTCGTTCAACACTTCCAGCTCATAGCCCAGCACTTCAATACCGCCGGACGCCATGTTCTTGTTCACGGCACCAGCCGGACGCAGGCGCACCTTGCCGGTGATCTTCACGACGTATTCGCTGCGCACACGGTCGGCGGCGGCGAAGCTCTCGGCGCGGTCCGGGTCGAACACCACCTGGGCCAGACCATCACGATCACGGATATCGAGGAAGATCACCCCGCCGTGGTCGCGACGACGGTGAACCCATCCGCAAAGGGTGATTTCCTGACCTTCCAGGGTCTCGTTCAGTTGGCCGCAATAGTGGCTGCGCATCATGGTAGTGGTTTCACTTCTCGTAATTCGAAATTCGGTGGAGGCCCGCCTCGTCACCGTACATTAAAGCAGGGGACGGATAATGCAGGAGCCTGCGCGTAGAGTTCAACTCAGTCTGCTTTGTCGCCGCCCGCCAGGTTCTTCTTCGAACCGGTCTTGAAGTCGGTTTCGTACCAGCCGCTGCCACTCAGGCGAAAGCCCGGCATCGACAACATCTTCTTCAGCTCAGGCGCCTGGCAGGCAGGGCAATCGACCAGCGGTGCTGCGCTGATCTTTTGAATGGCTTCCAACTGATGACCACAGGAAGCACATTGATAGTCGTACATGGGCATGGAGATGTCTCGGCGATCAGATCGTTACGGCGCCACGCCTGCTCATTGCTCCATGGAGCACGAAGAAAGCCGGCATGCGCGGCAAAGCGCGGGATTATATCTGGTAAATCGGCACAGCGCAGCCGCCTTTCTGCCCGAAGCCCGGCCCGCCTTGACAGTGGGCCGGCTTCGCTACCGCCAGGCTAATCGGGGGGCATGAGGGCAACGCGGCCTTTTAACAGGTGAACCACGCATACCACCCTGACCAGCCCGCTGAAGTTTTTCACCCCCCCATACCGCAAGTGCACTTCCCGATCGACATAGGACAACAATGCACTGACCGAGCAGGCATTGATCCTGGCTATTTCCGTGAGGATATTCCAATAGATCTGTTCAAGCCGCAGGCAGGTGGAAAACCCATTGAGCCTCACCGACCGCGACAGCGGTTTGGCCAGCCCCATGTCGAACCCCTTGGCGAAGGGGTCGACCTTTATCTTGTGAAAACCGCAGGTCTCCATCACTCCCTTACCCATTCCGCGTGACATACACCTGACACTCCATTGCCAAACAGCAGCCCATGGGCTTGTCCCATTGGGCAGTGGGCCTATAAAACAGCAGGACGCGAGGAGCAGCCAGAAGACACGGCGTTGATAATCGTAGGACAACGCCAGGAAGTGCACGGAAACAAGCGGGCAGCGCCAGGAAGGCGCCACCCGGGTTTAACCTTTACTGGTTTTCAAGCAGGGAGCGCAACATCCATGCGGTTTTTTCGTGGACCTGCATGCGCTGGGTCAACAAGTCCGCCGTCGGCTCGTCGCTGACCTTGTCGAGCAATGGGAAGATGCCCCGCGCGGTGCGCGTTACCGCTTCCTGGCCGGCGACCAGTTGCTTGATCATCTCTTCGGCGCTCGGCACACCCTCCTCCTCCTTGATGGAAGAAAGACGGGCGTAGATCGAATAAGCACCCGGTGCCGGGAACCCCAGGGCACGGATGCGCTCGGCAATGGAGTCCACCGCCAGCGCCAGTTCGTTGTACTGCTCTTCAAACATCAAGTGCAGCGTACGGAACATGGGGCCGGTGACGTTCCAATGGAAATTGTGGGTTTTCAGATACAACACATAGGTATCGGACAGCAGCCGTGAAAGTCCGTCGACGATGGATTTACGATCGTCTTCACTGATACCAATATCGATTGCCATGTTTTTCCCCTTCAATTGACGAGCATTCATTGATCAGGTGCAGGACCACTCTAGCAAGAGTGCCGGCGGCGTGCAGCCCGCCCTCCCGAGGTGGAGTGCGGCAAATCGTCCCTGTGCGGCTTGTCGGCCCGCGACCGGCAAGCCTTCAGGGAGTAGGAAAATGCCGAAAATGCCGCTCAAAAAACCCGCACCTGTCTAGGACAAGCGTTTGACGCAGAAATGCCCAAGCAGCCGCAACACCCCGAAATGCTTGATTTGAGTAGGCACAGCCTTTGCTGTTAAATAGGTGACGTGGGGCGGCCGTTCATTTCTGCGGCACATCCCATAGGCTGATACCCGCGCACGTGCTCAACGCCTCCCATTGTTCAGAAGCGAACCGTGCCGGTCAGCTCTTCCTTAGTGTTCCGTCTTAACGTGAGTTAATCAAAATGTTGAAAATCGTCCACCTGCTAACGGGCGTTGCAGCTTTGCTGCTGTCGTTTATCCCGAGCCTGCAGCCTGAAAGCCTGCCCTATCTGGAACAACACGATGCCCTGTACCTGGCCTTGTTCGGCCTTCTCAACCTGGCGCTCGCACCGGTAATTCCTTACTGGAACAAAGGCACGCGTCATCAACTGCAAAACCTGGTCAGCGCGCTGCTGGTACTGACCGTTGTCGTTCAAACCCTCACCCTCCTGGCACCGATGCCTGAAGTGGGCGGCCATCCGGCCATCCTGCTCAGCCTGGTGATTGCTGTGGTCGCCATCGTTCTTCACCTGGCCATCAGCTTCTACCGCTCGTCCCCTGCGGCCGCGTCGCAAAACTACGACATGACCAACCGGGATACCGGTACCGTCAAGTGGTTCAACACGTCCAAAGGCTTCGGCTTTATTTCCCGCGACTCGGGCGACGATATTTTCGTCCACTTCCGGGCTATCCGTGGCGAAGGCCATCGCGTCCTGGTCGAAGGCCAGCGCGTGGAGTTCTCTGTCATGAACCGTGACAAAGGCCTGCAAGCCGAAGATGTCATCGCTGCACTGCCGCGTCGCTGACCCCAGCCTGCGCAGCAAAAAAAACCGCGACCCAGCCTGCTGGATCGCGGTTTTTTTATTCGCGCCGATTGATCAATAGTGCGGCGGCGGCGCTTCTTCTTCAGACGTCTCGAACTGGCCACCCATTTCTTCCTGGCGCTTGAGCAGCGCGGTCATCTGCAGTTGCAGGCGCTCGACGGCCCGCTGCTGGGTAACCAGAATGTCATTGAGGGTTTCGATGGTGTCGTCCTGGAAGGCCAGGCGGCTTTCCAGGTCAGTGACGCGGTCTTGCAGGTCCATGGTTCAATCCTGGGTAAAAATGAAGCTGGCAGGCAATAGCTCGCGCAATCGACTACGGATAGCCGCCACTTGCTCTTCAGTGTAAGGCTGCGCCGGATGCTTGCCCCAGACCGGTGCAGGCCAGGCGGCGTCATCGTGTTTACGCACGATCACATGCACGTGCAACTGGCTGACCACATTGCCCAATGCACCAATGTTCATCTTATCGGCCGCCAGCCCTTCATTGAGCAGCTGCGCCAGGGCGGTGGTTTCCTGCCACAGGGTCTGCTGATCGGCAACATCCAGTTGAAACACTTCACTGATACCTTCAATACGCGGAACCAGGATGAACCAGGGGTAATGGGCATCGTTGGACAGCAGCAGGCGGCAAAGCGGGAAATCCCCTATGACCTTCGTGTCTTGTTGCAGGCGTTGATCCAAGGCGAACACGTGAGTACTCCGTTGCGCGGGTCGATTTCAGGCGCCCAGCATACCTTCGATTGCATGCAGCTTCACGGCGAATGCGCAGGGCCTTGAGTCAACCGACGAAAATTCATGCCCTGTTTCGATGCAGGCCAATAGTTGAGCTACGCTGATCCTGGTCGCTAGCAGTTGCACCAAAATGACCCACTTGTGCCTCAAAGAGATCCGCCGATTACCCACCAAGGAGTGTGAACCGGTAACGTTTTGCTCTGGCACAGGATTCATGGACCACCGAAGGGGTAAACGGCACGTGCGTCAAGCCCAAACCAAACGGCGTAAAAAGCCCGTGCTTATGCGGTTTTTACAGGGCCGTAATGTTTTTCACGAAAAAATGACATTCGGTTACCCCTTTGTGCACGCTTGTTGCATTCACACCCACATCGTCGGCAACGACACTCGCCTGGAAGCCGGTGTTTCGCGATAAAAAACAGCAGCGTTTCAATGCACGCCAAGGATGAGTTCAAACTTCGAAGGGTGGTTTGAAAGAGTATTGAAGTTGTCAGCCCAGTTACAGTCGGGCTGTGAATTTGCGACATGGAGCTAGCGATTTACGACAGCCTCGTAAAGAAGCTGAAAGGATAGATGGGTAAGTATCGTCAATAACGTCTGCGTGATATAACTTTGCG
This sequence comes from Pseudomonas sp. R19M, assembly GCF_050312585.1. NCBI lineage: Bacteria > Pseudomonadati > Pseudomonadota > Gammaproteobacteria > Pseudomonadales > Pseudomonadaceae > Pseudomonas > Pseudomonas sp. R19M. Next base: position 214,555 of record NZ_JBNPJV010000062.1, on the reverse strand, counting down.
CCGACACAAAAAAGAAAGAGCCGCCCAGATAAAAATACAGGTGGGACGGCAGTACTCTTCCTAAAACCAAAGGAGCAAATCACGATGCGCGTGATGAAGTGGAGCATGATCGCCCTGGCTGTTTCAGCAGGCACCTCGCAGTTCGCAATGGCGTCCGCCCAGGACGACTCCAAGGGCTTTATCGAGGACAGTACAGCCAGCATTCTGACTCGTACTCTGTACTTCAGCCGTGACTTCCGTAACAACGCGCCAGGCACCCAGAGCCGCCGCGAAGAAACGGGTCTTGGCTTCCACGGTCTGTTCAGCTCGGGCTACACCCAAGGCACCATCGGGGTCGGTGTCGATGCCATCGGCTTGCTGGGCCTCAAACTCGACAGCGGCAAGGGCCGCGCCGGTACCGGCCTGTTCCCTAACGGCTCCGACGGCCGTGCGCAGGACGACTATTCCAAGGGTGGCGCAGCCATCAAGTTCCGTATTTCCGATACGGTCCTGAAAGTGGGCGACCAATACACCACCGCTCCGGTATTCGCATCCGACGACAGCCGCCTGCTGCCAGAGCTGCCGCAAGGTATCTCGATCACCAGCAACGAGATCAAGGGCCTGAAACTGGAAGCCGGTCACTTCACCTCGATCGTTGCCCAGGACCACACCTACAAGGACAGTATCGCCAGCGCCGAGCCAGGCACCGGTACCGGCCTGCGCGATGCCAACTTCGTCGGCGGCGTGTACTCCTGGACGCCTGAGTTCACCACCAGCCTCTACTACTCGAAAGTAGAAGACTACTGGAAGAAGCTCTACGCCAACGTGAACTGGACTCACGCGCTCGACAAAGATCAGTCGGTAGCCGTTGACTTCAACATCTACAGCACCAAAAGCGACGGTGCCGGCCTGCAACGCGCAGAAAAAGACGGCACCACCAAACTGGATAACCGTGCCTACAGCTTGCAAGGCGCGTATACCTACCAGGCTCACACATTTACCTTGGCCTACCAGAAGGTCAGCGGTGACGGTGACTACGGCTATGGCGTAGACGGTGGCGGCACGATTTTCCTGGCCAACTCCGTCGCCCGTTCCGACTTCAACGCTGAAGACGAGAAATCCTGGCAAGCTCGCTATGACCTGAATATGGCCACCTTCGGCGTGCCAGGCCTGAGCTTCATGACTCGTTACGTCAGCGGTAGCGGCGCCAACACCGGCACCACGTCGAACGGTAAAGAGTGGGAACGCGACATCGAAGCCAAATACGTGATCCAGAGCGGCCCGGCCAAAGACCTGAGCCTGCGCGTACGTCAAGCGACCTATCGTTCGTCTGACGGCGTGTACTACGGTTCGGCGTCCATCGACGAACTGCGTCTGATCGCGCAATACCCGCTGAACATCTTGTAATTAGCCGTTTGATTGCAATGATGATTTAAGGCATCCGCCTTAACTAAAAAGCCGCTCCCCTGTTCACAAGGGAGCGGCTTTTTTATTGCAGTTATATTTCACTGGAAAAATAGCAAGCTAACTAACCAGACAAAAACCCGCACACCTGACCTGACCGCTCAGCCAAGTTTTGCAGCATCACACTTAGTTACTTCGTAGCACTTTCCTGCATTACACGAATAACCCGCTGCGGAAACGGAATATCAATACCTGCCGCTTTCAAACGATCACGCGCCAGTTCATTGAGCATGAACATCACATCCCAATAATCCGCCGTCTTGGTCCAGCAGCGCAGCGAAACGGTGATCGAACTGTCGCCCAAGGTCGACACCACGGCTACCGCCGCCGGGTCGGCCAGTACGCGAGGGTCCTTGGCCAGTTCCAGCAGCACTTCACGGGCTTTCTGCAGATCAGCGTCATAGTCCACACCCACATCAAACACCACCTTGCGGGTCGGCTGACGGTTGGTGTTGGTGATGATGCCGTTGGACAGGCTGCCATTCGGGATGATCACCGTCTTGTTGTCGCCGGTGCGCAACACGGTGTGGAAGATCTGGATACTGTCGACGGTACCCGAGGTGCCCTGGGCTTCGATCCAGTCACCAATGCGGAACGGGCGGAACAACAGAATCAGCACGCCACCGGCAAAGTTCGCCAGGCTGCCTTGCAATGCCAAGCCAATGGCCAAGGTCGCGGCACCAATCGCAGCCACGAACGAGGTGGTTGCCACGCCGATCATCGAGGCCACGTTGACCACCAGCATCACCTTGAGCGCGATGTTCGCAAGGCTGGTGATGAAGTGCTGCAGCGCCAGGTCCGCATTGCGCAGCGCCAGCAAACGCCCGACCCGATGGGTCAAGACGTTGATCAGCCACCAGCCGATGGCCAGGGTGACCACCGCCAGTAAAAACCGGCTGCCGTATTCCATGATCATCGGGACCCACGACTGCGAGGTCTTGATCAACTGATCCACTTCTGCGTTTAAATCCATGTAGCTTCTCCTGTTGGGCGGTGTGCGGCTTTATCAACTGCCTGAAAACGCAAATGAGCCCCTTGGGGCTCAATGGCAGGCGCAGGTTCCGGGGCGTGGGACGTCAAAAACGCCGACGGGTTCCCCGCAGAGCCATCAGTCGCGGAAGTTATTGAACTGCAGCGGCATGTCGAAGGACTTGGCGCGCAGCGCTGCGATCGCTTCTTGCAGGTCATCACGTTTCTTGCCCGTGACCCGCACCTGCTCACCCTGGATGGCAGCCTGCACTTTGAGCTTGGCATCCTTGATGTGGGCGACGATTTTCTTGGCCAGCTCTTTGTCGATGCCTTCCTTGAGGACGGCTTCCTGCTTCATCAGCTTGCCCGAAGCGTAGGCATCCTTGATTTCAAGGCATTGCGCGTCGATCTTGCGTTTAACCAGGGACAGCTTGAGGATCTCGATCATCGCTTCCAGCTGGAAATCGGCTTCAGCGGTCAGGTTGACGGTCAGTTCCTTTTCCTTGAATTCGAAGCTGCCCTTGCCTTTCAAGTCATAGCGACGGTCCAGCTCCTTGACGGCGTTCTCGACGGCGTTGGTGACTTCGTGTTTGTCCAGTTCGGATACCACGTCGAACGAAGGCATGTCATTTCTCCAATATAAGGGGCGGGCTCAGTAGAGATGGAGCGCGCCCGAGCTAAAATGCCGGGGCATTATAGCGGTTCTTTCGCCGCGTTCACTGCGAGCAGCCCTACGGAGTAAAAACTGATGTCGACCACCTGGCACATTCTCGGCGCCGGCAGCCTGGGCACCCTCTGGGCTGCGCGCCTGGCACGCGCTGGCCTGCCCGTACGGCTGATCCTGCGTGATGATGCACGCCTGGCCAGCTATCGGGCGGGCCCGGGGTTGACGCTGGTCGAACAAGGCATAGCGCACACCTATCCGGTAATCGGCGAAACGCCTGACAGCCCGGAACCGATTCATCGCCTGCTGGTGGCGTGCAAAGCCTACGACGCGCAAAGCGCAGTAGCCCAGTTGCAACATCGATTGGTACCGGACGCCGAACTGGTCCTGCTGCAAAACGGCCTCGGCAGCCAGGACGCCGTCGCAGCCCAACTGCCCCAGGCCCGCTGCATCTTTGCCTCCAGCACCGAAGGCGCATTCCGCGACGGCGACTGGCGCGTGGTATTTGCCGGCCATGGCTATACGTGGCTGGGCGATGCCGCCCACCCCACGCCACCGCTATGGCTGGATGACCTGCACGCCGCGGGCATCCCCCACGAGTGGAGCACCGCGATTCTCACGCGCCTCTGGCGCAAGCTGGCCCTCAACTGTGCGATCAACCCTTTGACCGTGCTGTACCAGTGCCGCAACGGCGGCCTGCAAAGCCATCAATGTGAAGTGGCGACCCTGTGCGCCGAGCTGACCGAGTTACTCGAATGCAGCGGCCAGCCGGCCGCTGCCGAGCATTTGCACAGTGAAGTGGAACGGGTGATCCAGGCCACCGCCGCCAACTACTCGTCCATGTACCAGGATGTGGCCAACCGCCGCCGTACCGAAATCAGCTACCTGCTGGGCTACGCCTGCGAAGCCGCTGCCCGCCATCAATTGGCCCTGCCGCACCTGCAACAGGTACAGGCGCGCCTGGTCGAGCACTTGCGTGCACACGGATTGGCCAGCGACTGAGGCACGCGCTACCCTGCCTACCTGTCTATCACCTGGGAAAACCCTGATGCCACTGCGCCAGCGTCTTGAAAATCTACCGGTAGGGCAGAAACTGCTGGCCGCCTTGCTGGTGTTGTTGACCACCGTATTGTTGGTGGCCAACCTGACGTTCATCAGCGCGGCTTACTGGATCTCCCAGGAAAGCATGGCGCCCCAGGCGCTGCAGGCCATCGGGCGGTTGGTGTCCAACCCGTCACTGGCCGCTGAAGCCCTCGAATCGCCTACCAAGGCCGAAGCCCTGCTCAATGAACTGACCAGCTATTCACCGCTGCGCGCCGCTGCGTTGTATGACGGCGAAGGCACTCGCCTGGCGCAGATGCAGCACGCCAATCGCCTACACCTGCCAGATAATTACCGGCATATCGAGGCTTGGCGCCTCACTGAGTTTCGCAGCAACCAGGTCATCACCCTGCCCCGTCCCGGCCAGCCTCCCGGGCATCTGCTACTGGTGGCCAGCAGCGAACTGCCGATGGCCTTTTATACCGGCACGCTGACGGCTAGCCTGGGCATCCTGATTTTCAGCGTGCTGCTGTGGCTGGTCATTGCCCGACAGATCAAGCGCCTGATCACTCGCCCCATCCACGAACTGGAAGAGCTGTCGCGTCAGGTGACTCGCGAAGAGAACTATTCCTTGCGCGCCGGGCGCGGCAACCATGACGAGATCGGCAGCCTGGCGGAAGCCTTCAACACGATGCTGTCGCGCATCGAAGCCCGCGAGCAGCAGCTCAAACGCGCCCGTGATGACTCCCAAGCCGCTTACGACCAAGCCCAGGGCCTGGCCGAGGAAACCCGTCATACCAACCGCAAACTCGAGCTGGAAGTACAGGTTCGCAGCAAGATCGAGAAAAAACTCACCGGTTTCCAGAATTATCTGAACAGCATTATCGACTCGATGCCGTCGGCGCTGATCGCCTTGGACGAACAGCTCTACGTCACCCAGTGGAACCAGGAAGCCAGCGCTCTTTCCGGGACACGCCTGGATGAGGCGCTGAATCAACCGATCTTTCTCGCCTTCCAGCCGCTCAAACCCTACCTGAGGCAACTCAAGGCCGCGGTCGAGCAGCACAGCGTGGAACGCATCGAGCGCGTCACCTGGATCAAGGATGACGAGCCCAAGCATTACGCCCTGACGTTTTACCCGTTGATGGGCGGTGCCGGGCGCGGCGTGGTAATCCGGATCGACGACATCACCCAGCGCCTGTCGCTGGAGGAAATGATGGTGCAGTCGGAAAAAATGCTCTCCGTCGGCGGGCTTGCCGCAGGCATGGCCCATGAGATCAACAACCCGCTGGGAGCCATCCTGCACAACGTCCAGAACATTCGCCGCCGCCTGTCTCCCGACCTGCCCAAGAACCTGGAACACGCCGAACAGGCGGGCATCGAGCTGGACACCGTCAACCGCTACCTGCAAAGCCGCGAAGTGCCGCAGTTGCTCGACGGCATCCAACAAGCCGGCGCTCGGGCTGCGAAGATCGTCACCCACATGCTCAGTTTCAGCCGCCGCAGCAATCGGCAGATGGCGCCCTGCGATCTGCCGGCGCTGATCGACCAGGCAGTGGAAATTGCCGGTAACGACTTTGACCTGACCATCGGCTTCGACTTCAAGGGCCAGGCGATCATCCGCCAATTCGATCCACTGCTAGGCCCGGTACCGGGCACCGCCAACGAGCTGGAACAGGTGTTGCTCAACTTGCTGAAAAACGCCGCCCAGGCCATTCACCTGCGTGAAGACGACAGCGAGCCGGGGCGCATTATCTTGCGCACCCGCCTCAACCCGCCGTGGGCCGAAATCCAGGTGGAAGACAATGGCATCGGCATGAGCGAAAGCGTGCGCAAGCGCACCTTCGAACCGTTCTTCACCACCAAGGAAATCGGCCAGGGCACCGGGCTCGGGCTGTCGGTCTCGTACTTCATCATCACCAACAACCACAAGGGCCAGATGGAAGTACAGTCGACCCTCGGCCAAGGTACCTGCTTCACGCTGCGCCTGCCCTTGGCGGGCAGCCAATTGCCACCCTACGAACTCACCCAACTGGAGCAATGACCATGGGCTTTCGCCTGTCGAAGATCTACACCCGTACCGGCGACCAAGGCGAAACCGGCCTCGGCGATGGCCGGCGCGTACCCAAGGACCATCCGCGGGTGGAGGCTATTGGCGAGGTCGACACTTTGAACAGTCAATTGGGCCTGCTGCTGGCCAATCTTGAGGAACAGAGCGGCAAGCACCCTGAACTCAAGGATGTGATCGAGGTGCTGACGCCTTGTCAGCATCGGTTGTTCGACCTGGGCGGTGAACTGGCAATGCCGGTGTACAAAGCCTTGAATGCAGCGGAAGTGGATCGGCTGGAAGCGGCGATTGACCGCTGGAATGAAGAAGTCGGGCCGCTGGAGAACTTCATCCTGCCGGGTGGTTCGGCGCTGATCGCGCAAGCTCATGTATGTCGCAGCCTGGCGCGCAGTGCAGAACGGCGCTGTCAGCAGTTGAATGCGCTTGAGCCGCTGGAAGGCGTGGGGCTTGCGTATATCAATCGGTTATCGGATCTGTTGTTTGTGGCGGCGCGAGTGATTGCCAGGCGCCAGGGTATTTCGGAGGTTTTGTGGCAGGCGGCGGCTAAACCACACTGAGGGTTGTGTAGTGACTGATCGGGCCCTATCGGGAGCAAGCCCCCTCCCACAAAGGCAACTTGCTCAACTGTGGGAGGGGGCTTGCTCCCGATGAGGCCATCAACGGCTGATCAGACTTCCGGCCAGAACGCCCGGATCCCTGCCACACCCTGAGCCCCGGCTTCCCAGGCCTGCTCTCGCTCGGCGGGCCCAAGCCCACCCAACAGAAACACCGGCTTGCTGAACCCACTGATCAACTGCGCCGCCTGCTCCCAGCCCAACGGCTGTGCATCTGGATGGGTCAGGGTCGGCTGCACCGGCGACAGCGTGACGAAATCCACATCCATCATTTGCGCCAGAGCCAGTTCTTCGGCGTTGTGGCACGAGGCCGCCAGCCAGCGGTCCTTCGGCAACGGTCGCCCCTTACTCGCGTATTTACGCAGTTGCGCCGAAGTCATGTGCCAACCGGCCGAAGGAAAGTCCCCCAGCCACTCGAACGGCCCCTTGAGCATCAACTGGGCCTTGCCGGCACACAGGCCAACCGCATCCACCGCCAGGTCACGATACTTGGGGTCGTAACCGTTGGGCGCACGCAGTTGAACCAGCTTGATACCACCGGCAATGGCTTTCTGAAGGCCGCGCAGCAGCGTGGGAGTTTCCAGCTCACCCGGGGTGATCAGGTACTCGGCAGGCAAGCGCGCAGCGGCAACGATCGGTGCATTGGCCGCCGGGAACTCATAGTTGATCAAGTCCCGAGGCGCTACCCATTCCAGCGGTTGCCCTTCGGCACCATGAGGCTCGCCGGTAAACGCCGAGACCTCCCAGACATCCAGTAACACCTGCTTGTCCGGGTAGTCATGTTGCACCTTGATCAGCGGCCGCGCCGTGGTGACCCGGATGCCCAGCTCTTCGTGCAGCTCGCGCGACAAGGCGGTTGCCACCGACTCATCGGCCTCCACCTTGCCCCCAGGAAACTCCCAGAGGCCGCCCTGATGCTGGGTATCGGCACGGCGCGCCAGCAGAATCCTGCCGTCGGCACCGCGGATCACCGCTGCTGCTACATGCACTCGTTTCACCGCGTTTATCCTCTTGGCTATCAGGTACGGTATTCCGCGTTGATCTTCACGTACTCGTGGGACAGGTCGGTGGTCCAGATGGTTTCGCTGCACTCGCCACGACCCAGCTCGATACGGATGGTGATTTCTTCCTGCTGCATCACCGCCGAGCCCTGGGCTTCGGTGTAGGTTTCAGCACGGGCACCGCGGCTGGCAATGCACACATCGCCCAGGAACACGTCGATCTTGCTCACGTCCAGGTCCGGCACACCGGCACGGCCAACGGCCGCCAGGATGCGCCCCCAGTTCGGGTCAGAGGCGAACAGTGCGGTCTTGATCAGCGGCGAGTGGGCCACGGTATAGCCCACATCCAGGCATTCCTGGTGGTTGCCGCCGCCGTTGACTTCAACGGTGACGAACTTGGTAGCGCCCTCGCCGTCGCGCACGATGGCCTGGGCCACGTCCATGCACACTTCAAACACCGCCTTTTTCAGCGCGTCGAACAGGGGGCCTTCGGTGGTGGTGATTTCCGGCAGGTTGGCCTTGCCGGTTGCGATCAACATGCAGCAATCGTTGGTGGAGGTGTCACCGTCGATGGTGATGCGGTTGAACGACTTGTTGGCGCCATCCAGCATCAGCTTGTGCAGCACCTCGCGGGAAACCTTGGCATCGGTGGCGATGTAGCCGAGCATGGTGGCCATGTTCGGACGGATCATGCCGGCGCCCTTGCTGATGCCGGTCACCGTGACGGTCACGCCTTCGTGCACGAACTGACGGCTCGCGCCCTTGGGCAGAGTGTCGGTGGTCATGATGCCGGTGGCGGCGGCAGCCCAGTTATCCACAGACAGGTCGTCCAGGGCAGCTTGCAAGGCGCCTTCGATTTTTTCCACCGGCAGTGGCTCACCGATCACGCCGGTGGAGTACGGCAGCACTTGGCTGGCGTCTACGCCCGCCAATTGGGCCAGCTTGGCGCACGTGCGCGCAGCGGCAACCAGGCCTGGCTCGCCGGTACCGGCGTTGGCATTGCCGGTGTTGGTCAGCAGATAACGAATCGAACCGGCAACGCGCTGCTTGGCCAGGATCACCGGTGCCGCGCAGAACGCGTTGAGGGTGAACACGCCCGCGACGGTCGAGCCTTCGGCACAGCGCATCACCACCACATCCTTGCGCCCCGGACGCTTGATACCGGCCGAAGCGATACCGAGTTCGAAACCGGCAACCGGGTGCAATGTGGGCAAAGGACCAAGACCAACAGCCATGAATGCGCTCCTCAAAAATAGGGGGTGTCTGTGCCGTCGTAAGCGACGGTGAAATTAATGGCAAAACGCCGCGACGGCAAAAGCCGGTCGCGGCGCGGAGTATTGCAGCGTCGGGCGAAAATCTTATTCGATCTGGCCGTGGCAGTGTTTGAATTTCTTGCCCGAACCGCAGTAGCACAGTTCGTTGCGGCCCAGCTTCTGATCGTTGCGAACCGGCGTTTGAGCCAGCGCCACATCCACCTCTTCGCCCAAGACTTCAGGCGCTTCCAGGCCCGGTGCCTCGTCATGCTGGAACTGCATGCGGGCGGCCAGCGCTTCGGCTTCCTGACGCAGGCGAGCTTCTTCCTCGGCCGGATCTTCGCGACGCACCTGAACGTGGGACAGCACGCGAATCGAATCGCGCTTGATCGAGTCCAGCAGTTCGGAGAACAGCGTGAACGACTCGCGCTTGTACTCCTGCTTCGGGTTCTTCTGGGCGTAGCCACGCAAGTGGATGCCGTGACGCAGGTGATCCATGGTCGACAGGTGGTCTTTCCACAGGTCGTCCAGCACGCGCAGTACGATTTGTTTTTCGAAGGTGCGCAGTGCTTCGGCACTCGCCTGCTCTTCTTTTTCGTTGTACGCGGCCAGCAGCTCGGTCATCAGCTTCTCGCGCAGCGTCTCTTCGTACAGGTGATCGTCTTCGTCCAGCCACTGCTGAACCGGCAGGTCAACACCGAAGTCGCTCTTCAAGGCCGCTTCCAGGCCGGCGACATCCCACTGCTCAGGCAGGGACTGTGGCGGGATATGGGCGCTGACGGTGGCGTTGAGCACGTCCTGACGGAAATCGGCGATGGTCTCGCCAATGTTGTCGGCGGCCAGCAACGTGTTACGCATGTGATAGATCACTTTACGCTGTTCGTTGTTGACGTCGTCGAACTCGAGCAGTTGCTTACGAATGTCGAAGTTGCGGCCTTCGACCTTGCGCTGCGCCTTCTCGATGGCGTTGGTCACCATGCGGTGCTCGATCGCCTCGCCGGACTGCATCCCCAGGGCTTTCATGAAGTTCTTCACCCGGTCCGAGGCGAAGATACGCATCAGGCTATCTTCCAGGGACAGGTAGAAACGGCTGGAACCGGCGTCACCCTGGCGACCGGCACGGCCACGCAGCTGGTTGTCGATACGACGCGATTCATGACGCTCGGACGCAATCACCTGCAGGCCACCGGATTCCAGCACGGCCTGATGGCGTTTCTGCCAGTCGGCCTTGATCTGGGCGATCTGCTCGGGGCTCGGGTTTTCCAGTGCCGCGACTTCCACTTCCCAGTTACCGCCCAACAGGATGTCGGTACCACGACCGGCCATGTTGGTGGCAATGGTCAGCGCGCCTGGGCGACCGGCCTGGGCGATGATCTCGGCTTCTTTTTCGTGGAACTTGGCGTTGAGGACCTTGTGCTCGATACCTTCCTTGTTGAGCAGGTTGGACACGTGCTCGGAAGTCTCGATGGTAGCGGTACCCACCAGGATCGGGCGGCCTTTGGCCATGCCGTCCTTGATATCGTTGATGATTGCCGCGTATTTCTCTTCGGCAGTCAGGAATACCAGGTCGTTGAAATCCTTACGCGCCAGCGGCTTGTTCGGTGGAATCACCATCACGGCCAGGTTGTAGATCTGGTGGAATTCGAACGCTTCGGTATCGGCCGTACCGGTCATGCCGGACAGCTTGTTGTACAGACGGAAGTAGTTCTGGAAGGTCGTCGACGCCAACGTCTGGCTTTCAGCCTGGATGTTGAGGTTTTCCTTGGCTTCGATGGCCTGGTGCAGGCCTTCGGACAGACGGCGACCGGGCATGGTACGCCCGGTGTGTTCGTCGACCAGCACGACCTGGCCGTCCTGCACGATGTATTCAACGTTGCGATGGAACAGCTTGTGGGCACGCAGGCCGGCGTAGACGTGGGTCAACAGGCCCAGGTTGTGTGCCGAGTACAGGCTTTCGCCCTCGGCCAGCTCCCCGATCTGGGTCAGCATTTCTTCGACGAACTGGTGACCGGCTTCGTTGAGTTCGACCTGACGGGTCTTCTCGTCGATCGTGAAGTGACCTTCTTTGGTCACGACGCCTTCCACTTCTTCGATGTGCTGGGTCAGACGCGGAATCAGTTTGTTGATTTCGGTGTACAGGCGCGAGCTGTCTTCGGCCTGGCCGGAGATGATCAGCGGAGTACGGGCTTCGTCGATCAGGATGGAGTCGACTTCGTCGATCACGGCAAAGTTGAGTTCACGCTGGAATTTTTCCTCCATGCTGAACGCCATGTTGTCGCGCAGATAGTCGAAACCGAATTCGTTGTTGGTACCGTAGGTGATGTCGGCAGCGTAGGCGGCACGCTTCTCTTCCGGCGGCTGGAACGGCGTTACCACGCCGACGGTCAGGCCGAGGAATTCATAGAGCGGGCGCATCCAGTTGGCGTCCCGGCGAGCCAGGTAGTCGTTCACCGTCACCACGTGCACGCCCTTGCCGGACAGTGCGTTGAGGTAAACGCCCAGGGTTGCCACCAGGGTCTTGCCTTCACCGGTACGCATTTCGGCAATCATGCCTTCATGCAAGGTCATGCCGCCGATCAACTGAACGTCGAAGTGGCGCATGCCCATGACACGCTTACCGGCTTCACGGGCGACCGCAAAGGCTTCGGGAAGCAGTTTGTCGAGGGTTTCACCTTTGGCTATGCGGGCCTTGAACTCTTGGGTCTTGGCGCGCAATTGGTCGTCCGAAAGGGCAACCATCTGCTCTTCGAGGGCATTGACCAGTTGCACCGTCTTGAGCATGCGTTTGACTTCGCGCTCATTCTTGCTTCCAAAAAGTTTCTTTAACAAAGGCGCAAACATATCGGCAGGTTCTTCCACACATAGGGATGGAGGGCGCACCGTGAGTGGCCCGAGCAGCCCTCACGGCCGCATGCGAACGCGCATTCTACCCGGAATCGTGGGTGAGGAAAGTGGCGTTATTGCACGAGGCAGGCATGGCACTGTGAGAGGCCCTTTTTAAAATAAGGGCTTTTACTGGAACTTCAACCCATGGAAGGCAGAAGTTACCGATTGATTTTACGGGAAAACTACGCGGACGCATGGCCAGGGGGCTTATGGGCGCTTTCTGTTAAGATGACCACTCTGTTACTTCAGGTGTCTATATATGGCGTTACGCCATCAACCAGCCCGCGCGCCCGGCGCGTTGCTTCGCGAAGCCAAGCCGTTGAAAGCCATCTTTGGCCATGCACAACGCCTGGGCCTGCTGCAACGCCTGCTCGAAAGCCAGTTGCAACCGGCCGCGCGTGAACATTGTCATGTAGCGTCGTGGCGGGAAGGCCATTTGCTGCTGATTGTCACCGATGGCCATTGGGCCACCCGGTTGCGCTATCAACAAAAACGCCTGCAACGACAACTGATGGCCTTTGACGAGTTTGCCGGCCTGACGCGCATCCAGTTCAAAGTGCAGCCCCCAGCCGTGCAGCCACGCGCAGCGGGGCATACGGTGGACCTCTCGGAAAATGCGGCCGAAACCATTCAGGCTACGGCCGATGAGATCAGTGATCCGGGCCTGCGCGCGGCGCTGGAGCGGCTGGCCGCCCACGCCAGGCGCAAACCCTGACCGCTATTTGCGCTTGCCGCCGCCCAACAGCGACCCCAACAACCCACGCACCAACTGGCGGCCCATCTGATTGGCGGCCTGCTGCATCGCTGATTTCAGCGCCTTGCCTGCCGTCGTGCCCAGAAATGCGCCGGCCTTGTCGGTAAAGCTCGGCTCTTCGGCCGCCGGCTTGCTTGGTTCCTCGGGCCCCAGGTCCTTGCGAGCCATCAGCACTTCATAGGCCGACTCACGATCTATCGGTTTGTCGTAGCGCCCGAGCAAAGATGAACGGGCGATCAACGCAGCCCGTTCGGTCTCAGTGAGCGGCCCGATCCGCGATTGTGGTGGCGCGACCAGTACCCGCTGGACAACTTCCGGTGTGCCTTTTTCCTGCAAGGTGCCCACCAGCGCCTCGCCGGTGCCCAGTTCGGTCAGCACCGCCAAGGTATCGAACGCCGGGTTGGGGCGAAAACCCTCGGCCACCGCCCGCAGGGATTTCTGTTCCTTGGTGGTGAAGGCTCGCAAACCGTGTTGTATGCGCAGCCCCAGTTGCGCGAGCACCGTGTCAGGCAAGTCACCCGGGGATTGCGTGACAAAGTACACGCCCACCCCTTTGGAGCGAATCAGGCGCACCACTTGCTCCAAACGGTCCTGCAGGGCCTTGGGCGTGTCCGCGAACAACAAATGCGCTTCGTCGAAAAACAACGCCAAGAGCGGCTTGTCGGCATCGCCACGCTCAGGCAGTTGCTCGAACAACTCAGCCAGAAGCCACAACAGGAAGGTCGCGTAGACCTTCGGCGCCTCATGCACCAAGCGGCTGGCGTCCAGCAGGTGGATCCGCCCACGCCCGTCGCCGTCGGGCTGCAAAATATCTTCGAGCTGCAGGGCCGGCTCGCCAAACAAGGCTTCGGCACCCTGCTGCTCCAGCACCGCCAGGCGCCGCAACAGCGCCTGGCTGGAGCCGGTGGTCATCAACGCCGCATCGTCGCCCAGCAGTTCCGGGTGATAGCGCAGGTGGTTGAGCAGGGCCTTGAGGTCCTTGAGATCCAACAGCAGCAAGCCCTCACGATCCGCTACCTTGAAAGTGGCATAGAGCGCCGACTGTTGGCTGTCAGTGAGTTCCAGCAGGCTGCCGAGCAACAACGGTCCCATTTCGCTGATCGTCGTACGCAATGGATGGCCGGATTGTCCGTGGATATCCCACAGCGTGACCGGGTAAGCCTGCGCGGTGTAATTGAGGAAAGGCATGCCTGCAATGCGCTCGGCGACTTTACCCTGGGGGAAGGCTGCGGCACCCAGGCCGCAGAGATCCCCCTTGATGTCGGCGGCGAATACCGCCACGCCCGCATCGCTGAAGGCTTCCGCGAGGCGTTGCAGGGTGACGGTCTTGCCCGTACCTGTGGCACCGGCAATCAGGCCATGGCGGTTGGCCAGGCGCATGGCCTGAGCAATGGGCTGGCCGTCAGGGCCGGCACCGATAAGAAGTTGCGTGGAGTCAGGCATTTCGTCACCTATGGTTAATCTTTAGTGCAGCCAAGCCGATACAGGCCAATGTGAGACCCACAAAGTCTAAAAATAGGTCGGAGGGTTCCTACAAAAACCCACAGAGCTATCACCAGAAGTACCACACCTTTTTTGACGCTGCCATTTTGCGCCTCCCAAAAGGACGCGCTTTGGATATTTAAGACCTTAGCGGACCCTACAAGCCATGAATAAAAACCTGCGCTTCAGCCACAAAATCCTGCTTGCAGCCGCCCTTATCGTCATCGCCGCCTTCGCGTTGTTTACCCTCTATAACGACTATCTGCAACGCAACGCGATACGCGACGACCTGAATAACTACCTGCATGAAATGGGCGGTGTCACCGCCAGCAACATTCAAACCTGGCTTGCCGGGCGTATCGTGCTGGTGGAAAACGCCGCACAAAACATCGCCATCAATCCCGAACCGTCCGCCGTCGCCAACTTACTGGAACAGAAAGCGCTGACCTCTTCCTTTATGGCGACCTACGTCGGCGACAGTAAAGGGGCCTTTACCATCCGCCCCGATGCCAAGATGCCGGACGGTTTCGATCCGCGCGTCCGTCCCTGGTACAAAGGCGCCCAGAGCAGCAACGGTTCGACCCTGACCGAACCCTATATCGATGCGGCCACCGGGCAGTTGATCATTTCCATCGCCACCCCCAGCGCCAAGGGCGGCCAGAGTATTGGTGTGGTGGGCGGCGACCTGAGCCTGCAAACCCTGGTAGATAACATCAGCGCGCTGAACTTCGGCGGCATGGGCTACGCGTTCCTGGTCAGTGCCGACGGCAAAGTGCTGGTGCACCCGGACAAAAACCTGGTCATGAAGACTCTGGCAGAGGTGTACCCGAAGAACACCCCCAAGATCAGCGCCGACTTCAGCGAAGTCGAGGCCAACGGCAAAACCAATATCGTGACCTTTACACCGATCAAGGGTTTGCCATCGGTGAACTGGTACCTGGGCGTTTCGGTAGATAAAGACAAATCCTTCGCGATGCTCAGCCAGTTCCGCACGTCGGCGGTGATCGCCACGATCATCGCCGTGGTGATCATCATCGCCCTTCTGGGCATGCTGATCCGCGTCTTGCTGCAACCATTGAATTTGATGACCCGGGCCATGCAGGACATCGCGGATGGCGAGGGCGACCTGACCCGACGCCTGACCATCCAGAATCATGACGAATTCGGCACCCTGGGCGAGGCGTTCAACCGGTTCGTGGAGCGTATCCATACTTCGATTCGCGAAGTGTCCTCGGCCACCGAACAGGTCAACGAAGTGGCCTTGCGGGTGGTCAGCGCCTCCAACTCGTCGATGGTCAACTCGGACGAACAGGCTAATCGCACCAACAGCGTCGCCGCCGCCATCAACCAACTGGGCGCCGCCGCCCAGGAAATCGCGCGCAACGCGGCACAGGCTTCGCAGCAAGCCAGTGACGCGCGGAGTTTGGCCGAAGACGGTCAGCAAGTGGTGGAAAGCAACATCAAGGCGATGAACCAACTGTCCGAGATGATCAGCGCTTCCGGCAACAATATCGAAGCGCTCAACAGCAAGACGGTCAATATCGGCCAGATCCTCGAGGTGATCACCAGCATCTCCCAGCAGACCAACCTGTTGGCGCTCAACGCCGCCATCGAAGCTGCGCGGGCCGGGGAGGCCGGCCGAGGGTTTGCGGTCGTGGCCGACGAAGTGCGCAACCTGGCTCATCGCACCCAGGAATCGGCGCAACAAGTGCAGAAAATGATTGAGGAGCTTCAGGTCGGCGCTCGGGATTCCGTCAGCACCATGAGTGAAAGCCAGCGCCACAGCCAGGACAGCGTGGAGATCGCCAACCTGGCCGGCGAACGGTTGAGCAGCGTGACCCAGCGCATTGGCGAGATAGACGGTATGAACCAGTCAGTCGCTACCGCCACCGAAGAGCAGACCTCCGTGGTGGAGTCGATCAACATGGACATCACCGAAATCAACACCCTCAACCAGGAAGGTGTGGAAAACCTGCAATCAACCCTGCGCGCCTGTACCGACCTGGAGCAACAGGCATCGCGCTTGAAGCAACTGGTGGGCAGTTTCCGGATCTGACGCCCAGGCCCGTCGCTGATACAGCGGCGGGCCGCTATTTTGCCGGGGGCTCGTCTTTACGCCGCTCCTGCTCCCACAACTCGGCGGCGCCAGGAAACTCGGTGCCGTCTTCTGCGTCCAGCGCGTCCGGGTCATACCGGCTCAAACACCCCTCCCCCAATGTTGCCGGGGCTTTTGACGTGGCTTTATCCAGCGGGTCGCTCATCACTCAGTCCTGCGCAGATGTAAAAAGGGCCTGGGTCGATTTAACGCCCAAGCCCTTCTGACTTCAATCACAACGCTGGATCAGAACACGACGGTCTTGTTGCCGTGTACCAGTACGCGATCTTCCAGGTGATAACGCAGGCCACGCGCCAGCACCATCTTCTCGACGTCACGGCCGAAACGCACCATGTCTTCAATACTGTCACTGTGGCTGACACGCACCACGTCCTGCTCGATGATCGGACCTGCGTCTAGCTCTTCGGTAACGTAGTGGCAAGTTGCGCCAATCAACTTCACGCCGCGCAGGGATGCCTGGTGATACGGCTTGGCCCCGACGAACGACGGCAGGAAACTGTGGTGAATGTTGATCACCTTGCCGGCGTATTCGCGGCACAGTTCCGGCGGCAGGATCTGCATGTAGCGCGCCAGCACCACCACGTCGGCCTCGTGCTGCTTGACCAGACGCGAGACCTCGGCGAACGCGGGCTCCTTGTCCTGCGGATTGACCGGTACGTGGTAGTACGGGATGCCATGCCATTCGACCATGCTGCGCAGGTCGTCATGGTTGGAGATCACACAGGCGATCTCGCAATCGAGCTCATCGCTGTGCCAGCGGTGCAGCAGGTCGGCGAGGCAGTGGGACTCACGACTGGCCATCAGCACGACACGCTTTTTCTGTTCGGTGTCGGTGATGTGCCAGGTCATCGAGAACTCTTCGGCGATCGGCGCAAACGCCTCGCGGAAGGCCTCAAGACCAAAGGGCAGCGTGTCGGCACGGATTTCGTGCCGCATGAAAAACCAACCGCTGAGATCGTCCGAGTGATGGCTCGCTTCGGTGATCCAGCCATTATGGGAGGCCAGAAAGTTACTGACTTTGGCAACGATGCCAACCCGGTCCGGGCAAGCAATCACCAGCCGAAAAGTGCGCATTAGGGGGAAACTCCAGAACTTCGCAAAGGCCGCCATTCTAGCGATTGCGCAGAAAAACTGCAGTATTCCTTGCACCTTATTCTGAATCCAGACCGAGAGGACACCCCTTAATAGCGTAAGGTTTTACCTCGTCTATATGACCGTACAACGGCCAGCTCAAGGAATTATCAAAAAATAAACGGGATTATCTTTAGGCCGGCGACCGACTAATTAACTCGACTGCGCAGCTTTACCACAAACATTCAAAGTAATTCACATAAATGCCTGCTTAAATGTTTACTTGATGAAATTGCCTGACTATTATTAGCTCACTGTCCCTGTCAATCAGCGCTCTACATAAGGTAGTCCCCATGTCACTGATCAACGAATACCGCGCCACCGAAGAAGCTATCAAAGAGCTGCAAGCGCGTTTGAAAAACCTGTCCCAAGACGACAAGCTGAAAACCGAGCTGGAATTCGAAGGCAAACTGCGCACTCTGATGGGCGAATACTCCAAGTCCCTGCGCGACATCATCGCGCTGCTGGATCCAGAGTCGAAAGTTAAAGCACCGCGTGGCGCCGTGAAAACCACCGGCACCAAGCGTGCGCGCAAGGTCAAGCAATACAAGAACCCGCACAACGGCGAAGTGATTGAAACCAAAGGCGGCAACCACAAGACGCTGAAAGAGTGGAAAGCCAAGTGGGGCGGCGACGTGGTTGAAGGCTGGGCTACCCTGCTGGGCTAAGCCGAGTCGGGCTCTCGCCTGATACGCGATACATAAAAAACGCCAGCTTGCTGGCGTTTTTTTATGTCTGAATATTCTGCAATTTCTGACTACGAGTTCAAACGCGCTGCCAGCGAATCGGCATACTCCTGCCATTGGCCCAGTACCTGGCACTGAAACGGTGTAGCACTAACAGCCAACTCCTCGCACGCCTGTTTAAATGCCAGCAGAGTATTGGGTGCCCCCCATTGCGGATTTGACAAACGCTGCTGACAGAAAAGTTTCCAACGTTGTTGCTCGTCCCTGTCCAGGGTTTCAGGAAAGTTACGGGCACGGTAGCGAAATAATAATTCCGGCAAACGATGATCATCGAAAGGCCACTGCTGGCGTGCTAGTTGTGCAGGCTCTGCCGCGCGGACTTGTTCACATAAGCGGCGATCGCGGT
The DNA here is from genome assembly GCF_050312585.1 of Pseudomonas sp. R19M. Lineage (NCBI taxonomy): Bacteria > Pseudomonadati > Pseudomonadota > Gammaproteobacteria > Pseudomonadales > Pseudomonadaceae > Pseudomonas > Pseudomonas sp. R19M. Next base: position 196,041 of record NZ_JBNPJV010000062.1, on the reverse strand, counting down.
CGCCAATAAAACCATCGTAGAGCTGCTGCTCCGGGTCGGCACTCGGTGCAAAATCCTCCTCGCTGTAAATGGCGGCCAACTTGTCACGCCAAACTTCCTGTGCGTCAGTTAGTCGCAGCGCCCGCGCCTGACAGGTGTCCATATCCAACTGAAGCCGCTCACGATCCTGCGCCCGCAATACATTCAGTGGAGCAACGACCGGGCAACGGTTGATATGCAACAACTTGAGAGGAACCGGTAGCTCACCTTCCTTCAAGTCATCACGGCGCGTATAGAGGCGCTGACGCAACACATCGGCATCCAGGTCCAGCAAGGCCTGGGGGTCGAGCCCAAGGTCACAGACGATCAATGCATTGCGATTGCGCGGGTGCCAGGCCAGCGGCAGCACCACCCCCACGTAGTGGCGCTCGGCGGAAAAGCGCCCGGAGATATGCACCATCGGTTGCAACAGACGCACCTGGTCCATCACCCGCTGCTTACTGCGCAGTTGAAACAGCCATTCGTACAGCTTGGGCTGTTTTTCTCGCACCAACCGCGCCAAGGCGATGGTCGCACGCACATCGGACAGCGCATCGTGGGCCTGCCCGTGATCGATACCGTTGGCCTGGGTCAGCCGCTCAAGCTTGAGGGTGACCCGCCCATCCTGCTCCGGCCAGACAATCCCATCGGGACGCAGGGCGTAGGCGGTGCGAACCACATCAATCAGATCCCAGCGACTGTTACCCCCCTGCCACTCGCGTGCGTAAGGGTCGAAAAAATTTCGATACAAGCTGTAGCGCGTCATTTCATCGTCGAACCGCAGGGTGTTATAGCCGGCACCGCACGTACCGGGCGCAGCCAGCTCGGTATGCACCCGTGTCATGAAATCGGCTTCGGCCAAGCCCTTCTCCGCCAGTACGCCCGGAGTAATACCCGTGATCGCGCATGCCGCCGGATGGGGCAGGATATCGTCGCTGGGCTGACAATAAAGATTGAGCGGCGGGCCGATCTCGTTGAGTTCGAGGTCGGTACGAATGCCGGCCACCTGGAGCGGACGATCGCTGCGCGGGTTGATGCCGGTGGTTTCATAGTCGTACCAGAAAATGGAGGTCACGGGCTATTCCTGTACTGAAGATCGACAAAGTCTAGGCGCAGCGAGGCGTCCGGGGCCAGCGCTACATGCACTGTACAAATATCCAGCAAAACCTTGAATGGTTGCTTCCGGCGTCGACACTGCTAGCATCCGTGTCTCTGAACCGCTCAGCACTGCCAAGGATCGCAATGTCATCAGCCCCGCTGGACACCCGCTACCAGATCGAGACCCCGGAGGGTATCGACCTGCCCCTGCGCCCCGCCGGCTTGCTGGTACGTGTATTAGCCTTTGCTTTTGACCTCGGTTTGCGTGGGCTGCTCATGGGCATCCTGCTCGTGCCCCTGGCGCTGCTCGGCAACATCGGCATCGGCCTGGGCTCGTTGCTCCTGTTCCTGGTCAGTTGGTGGTACATGGTGCTGTTTGAAGTCCTCAACCAAGGCAGCTCCCCAGGCAAGCAGGTCATGGGCCTGCGTGTCGTACAGGACGACGGTACTCCCATCGGCTGGTCGTCCTCCCTGATCCGCAACCTGTTGCGCTTTGTCGACATGCTGCCTTTCGGCTACTTCCTCGGCGCCATCAGTTGCCTGCAACATCCCCATTTCAAACGGCTCGGCGACCTGGCCGCCGGGACGCTGGTGGTCTATCGCGAGCAGCCGCTGGTTCGGCCCCGCATACCTCAAGCCGCCCCCCTGCGCCTGCCCTTTGCACTGGACCTGAACGAACAACGTGCAATCCTCGCTTTCGCCGAACGCCAGGGCGAACTGTCGGCCGAGCGCGTGCATGAACTGGCCGCAATCCTTGCCGTGCCCCTGCACGTGTCCCCGGCTCGTGCCGCCGAACAACTCAATGGCGTGGCCCGCGGCCTGTTGGGGCCGACATGAAGCAGAGCCAATTTGAAAGCCGCCACCAGCAGCAATGGCAAGCCTTCGCCAAACAACTGGAGCAGTTGGAACAAGGTAAAGCCAAGGCCGCTGATGTCACCGACTTCCCCTATCAGTACCGGCGGTTGTGCCAACACCTGGCCCTGGCCCAGGAGCGCGGCTATAGCAGTTACCTGGTGGACCCGCTGCAGCAACTTGCGCTGCGTGGCCACCAACAACTCTATCGTCATCGCAGCCAATTGGCGGCGAACGTACTGGCCTTCATCCTGGCCGACTTCCCCCGCCTGGTACGCGAACAGTGGCGTTTTGTGCTGATCGCCGGCCTGTTGTTCTTCGGCAGCCTGGTGGCTATAGCCCTGCTGGTCTATCTGTTCCCTGACCTGATCTACAGCATCGTCAGCCCCCAACAGGTCGCTGAAATGCAAGGCATGTACGACCCTGCTGCCAGCCACCTGGGCCGTGCGGCCGAACGGGCCTCCAGCGAAGACTGGATGATGTTCGGCTACTACGTGATGCACAACATCGGCATTGCCTTCCAGACGTTTGCCGCCGGCTTGCTGTTCGGCGTGGGCAGCGTGTTCTTCCTGATTTTCAACGGGCTGATCATCGGGGCGATATCCGGACACCTGACCGAAATCGGTTACGGCCAGACGTTCTGGTCATTTGTGATCGGTCACGGTGCATTCGAACTCAGTGGCATCGCCCTGGCCGGTGCGGCAGGCTTGCAACTGGGCTGGTCGTTGATAGCCCCCGGGCATTTGACGCGCAGCGAATCCCTGCGCCTGGCAGCGCGCAAAAGCGTGCAGATGCTCTGTGGCGTGATGATATTCCTGTTGATCGCGGCGTTCATCGAAGCGTACTGGTCATCCATCGCCACGATCGCCCCCTGGATCAAATACCTCGTGGGCGCCACATTCTGGTGTTTGGTGCTCGCTTATCTGAGCCTGGCTGGACGGACCCGTCATGCGCCTGACTGACGCCAGCGTGGCCATTCGCCCGCGTACCTCCTGGGAAGCCATGGACCTTGGTGGATTGATGGCCAGAGAACATCGTCGTCTGCTGATGAGCAGTTGGGCGATGGTCACTTTGCCGATATTTACCTTGCTCACGGTGTTGCTCTGGGAGTATCCGTCTTTCTCCCTGCTGCTGTTCTGGTGGCTCAAGCCGGCCTTCGACCGCCTCCCGCTGTACATCCTTTCCAAGGCGCTGTTTGGTGAAATACCAGGCATCAGGCAGGCCGTACGCCATTGGCCGCGCCTGCTCAAGGGCCAACTGCTGGCCAGCCTGACCTGGCGCCGACTGAGCCTGAGCCGCAGCTTTGTATTGCCGGTCAGCCAGCTTGAGGGCCTGGACGGCCCGGCACGTCAGAAGCGCCTGGGGGTATTGCTGCAACATAACGCTGGAGCCGCACGCTGGCTGACCCTCATAGGGATGCACCTGGAAATCGGCCTATGGCTGGGTTGCATGGCCCTGTTCTACCTGTTCATTCCAAAACAGATAGAAATGGATTGGGACTGGCAACGAATGGCATTGGCAGCAGACGCCAACGAACTGTGGCTGGACCATCTGGGCAACGCCTTCTACGCCCTGATCCTGGTGTTCTGGGAACCTATCTACGTCGCCTGCGGCTTCAGCCTGTACCTCAATCGCCGTACCGTCCTGGAAGCCTGGGACCTGGAGCTGATATTCCGCAACCTGCGCCAACGCCTGAGTAGCATCGTACCGCTACTGCTGCTGGTGGTCGGGTTGATGCTCACACCCTTCACTCCACCCGCCATGGCGAACGAACCGGTTGTTTCCAAACCGCTCAGCACTCACTCGGCCAGCCAATCCATTCAGTCGGTGCTGGAAAACCCTCCCTTCAAGAACCCTGAAACCGTCACCCGTTATCGCTTTGGTGAAGAAAAAACAGCCGTCAAAAGCAAAGCAAAAGGCGATGGTAAATTGCCAGCCTGGTTGCAGGCACTCTTGGATAACCTCAACAGCAATGCCTTCAAACACATTGCCCAAGGCTTGGAGATACTGCTGTGGAGCCTGGTGCTCGGCGCAGTCGCCCTGCTGCTGTGGCGCTACCGTGAATGGCTGCGCACATTCGTCAGCCGTGGCCGGCAGCCTTTACCCAAAACGCTCAAACCGGTTCCCGCTCAGTTGTTCGGGTTGGAACTGGGAGTTGAAACCTTGCCGGAAGACATCGCCGGCGCTGCCGAGCAGCTATGGGCCAGCCAACCACGGGAAGCACTGGGCTTGTTGTATCGCGGCCTGCTCAGCCGATTACTGCATGAATTCAATTTGCCGCTGAAAAGCGCCGATACCGAAGGCCAGGTACTGGAACACATTCATCATTTGAGGCAACCGCAATTGCTGGCCTTCAGTGATGAGCTGACGCGCCACTGGCAAAACCTTGCATACGGTCACCGCCTTCCTCCCGCCGCCACCCAACAACAGCTTTGCAACGATTGGCGCGCACTCTTCAGTTCGGGAGTGCGCCCATGAACAGGCCGTTACTGTGGGTCGCGCTGCTGCTGGCTGGGCTGCTGGGAGCCGGCGCTTTATACGCCTGGCACAAGGCGATCCCTTATGAAGAAGTGGTGGACCACGGTCCGTCTGCGCAAGCGCTGGCCAATCCCTACCTGGCAGCCGAGTACTTTCTACGCAGCCAAGGCCTGGCAGTGGAACATGCCTATGGCATCGAACGGCTAACCGATCGCCCAGCTAAAGGCCAAAGCCTGTTACTGCTGGGTGAGCGCAGCAACATGACCCCGCGCCAGGTTGAACAACTGCTGGATTGGGCAAAAGCCGGTGGCCACCTGCTGGTGGTGGCCGAGGCGTTATGGGATGAGGAAACGGGCAAAAGCGGCGACCTGCTGCTCGATCGCCTGAATATCCATCAGGCCCTGAGTGACACGTTCGACGAGCCGGCATCACCGCGTAAAAAGAAAGCACCGGACTTGACCAAGCTTTACGTCGACAACGAAACCGCCCCGGCTTATTTCAGTTTCGATACCGACTTCAACCTCACCGACCCGAGGCACCTTGCCCAGTTTTCAGCCAATAGCGCCAAGTCCAGCCACCTGATGCAACTTGACCTTGGGCAAGGCCATGTGACGGTGGTCACCGACAGCGACCTGTGGAAAACCCCGAATATCGGAAAGCACGATAACGCCTGGCTGCTGTGGTACCTCAACCAGAACACCGACGTCACCTTGCTGTTCAACAGCGACGTGGAAAACTTGCTGACCCTGTTGATGCGTTATTTCCCACAGGCATTGGTAGCGCTCGTCGCACTGATAAGCCTGGCGCTCTGGCACGTCGGCATGCGCCAAGGCCCGATACAGGCGCCCGTCCCCCGAGCGCGCCGGCAGTTGCAGGAACACTTGAAGGCCAGCGCCGATTTCCTGCTGCGTCGCGGTGGGCAGGCCGCACTGTTGCAAGCGCTCCAACGCGACATCCTGCGCACCGCCCGCAAGCGCCATCCAGGCTTTGAACACCTGGACACGGCAGCACAATGGCAGGTACTGGAAAACCTGACTCGACAACCCTCCGATGCCATCCGCCAGGCACTCGGCCCACTCCCGTTGAAACGGCTCTCCAGCGCCGATTTCAGCCGCCAGGTGACCAGCCTGCAAACTCTCAGGAATGCCTTATGAGCGAATACCCACCGTCCACCGTCCTGAACACCACAAGCCTGCAGCAGGCCAGCCAGCAAGCCCAGGCTTTGCGCATTGAATTGCGCAAAGCCGTGATCGGCCAGGATCAGGTCATTGATGACGTGCTCACGGCACTGATCGCGGGAGGCCATGTATTGCTCGAAGGGGTGCCTGGCCTGGGCAAGACCCTGCTGGTACGGGCCCTGGCCCGCTGCTTTGGTGGCGATTTCGCACGCATCCAGTTCACCCCCGACCTGATGCCCAGCGACGTCACCGGGCATGCCGTGTACGACCTGCAAAGCCAACAGTTCAAGTTGCGCAAGGGGCCGTTGTTTACGCACCTGCTACTGGCCGATGAAATCAACCGTGCTCCCGCCAAGACGCAAGCAGCGCTGCTTGAGGCCATGCAGGAGCGCCAAGTCACGCTTGAAGGGGAAGCCTTGCCCATCGGCCAACCGTTCATGGTGCTGGCGACCCAGAACCCCATCGAACAGGAAGGTACTTACCCGCTGCCGGAAGCCGAGCTGGATCGTTTCATGCTCAAGGTGCGCATGGATTATCCCGATGCTCGACAAGAGCTGGATATGGTGCGCGAAGTGACCCGGTCATCCAGGGCCGACATGCTGGACGTGCAACCATTACGCACTGTGCTGCAGGCTGACGATGTGGTGCAGCTGCAACAGATCGCCAGTGAGATGCCCCTGGATGAACAAGTCCTCGATTATGCGGTACGGATAGCGCGCGCCACTCGCAGCTGGCCAGGGCTGACCATCGGCGCCGGCCCACGGGCCTCGATCGCTCTGGTACGTGGAGCTCGTGCCCGGGCCCTGTTGCGCGGCGGGGAATTCGTCACGCCAGACGACATCAAGGGCTGCGCCCTGGCGGTACTGCGTCACCGGGTACGTATTGCGCCTGAGCTGGACATAGAAGGATTGGAAGTGGACCAGGTACTCAAGCAGTTGCTTGATCAGATTGCAGCACCAAGGCAATGACCCGGCAATGAAACCAACCCGTCTGCTTCTGACCTGGCTTGGCGTGCTGCTGGGCTTGAATATTGTGCTGGGTGCTGCGGCTGCCTTGCAGCTCAAGGTGCCCGACACGTTGCATTCGGTGGCCTGGGGCTTGTTGCTGGCGTTGCTGCTGCTCTCGCTGCTGGACGCTTTACGCCTGCGCCGCCGCCCTTCGCCGCGAATAGAACGGCAATTACCCGGCAGCCTGGCGTTGGGACGCTGGGGGGAAGTCAGGCTGGCAGTGCAGCACAGTTATCCACAACCCATCACCTTGACGGTGTTCGATCACGTACCGGATGGCTTGAGCCTGGAGAACCTGCCGCAGTCCATCGAGTTGCGACCTGGCGAGCGCTGCGAGCTGGGCTATCGCGTTCGCCCCTTGCGACGAGGGCATTTCAGCTTCAGTCGTTGCGAAATCCACCTGCCCAGCCACTTAGGGCTATGGTCGGCTCGACGCTTGATCGACGCTCGGGACGCTACCCGCGTTTACCCGGATTTCGCCCGATTGTACGGCGCACAGTTGCAGGGTGTGGATAACTGGCTGAGCCAACTCGGTGTACGTCAACGCCCGCGACGAGGGTTGGGGCTTGAGTTTCATCAGCTGCGCGAGTTTCGCGAGGGTGACAGCCTGCGCCAGATCGATTGGAAAGCGACGGCACGGCAACGCACGCCAATCGCCCGCGAATACCAGGATGAGCGCGACCAGCAAATCGTGTTCATGCTCGACTGCGGTCGACGCATGCGCAGCCAGGACGATGAGCTCTCCCATTTCGATCACGCCCTCAACGCCTGCCTGTTGCTCAGCTACGTCGCGTTGCGACAGGGCGATGCCGTGGGTCTGTGCACCTTTGCCAGTGACCAGCCGCGTTACCTGGCACCGGTCAAGGGTAGTGGCCAACTGAACGTATTGCTCAATACGGTTTACGACCTGGATACCACCCGTAAAACAGCCGACTATGAGGCCGCCGCAAGCCATCTGCTGGCTCGACAAAAGCGTCGAGCGCTGGTGATCGTGGTGACCAACCTAAGGGATGAAGACGATGAGGCACTCATGACTGCCGTCAACCGTATCAGTCGGCAGCACCGGGTGATGGTCGCCAGCCTGCGAGAACATGTCCTCGATGAACTGCGCCAAGTCCCCGTGCAGACCCTGTCGGAAGCATTGGCCTACAGTGGCGCGATTGATTACCTCAACACGCGCAATGAACTGCATGATCGTTTGAACGCCCATGGGCTATCGGTGCTCGATGCCCTGCCGTCCGAGTTGGGAGCCAAATTGGTCACGCGTTATCAGAGCTGGAAAAAAGCCGGGGCTTTCTAAAAAAAACGTACGGCCCGATCGAGGACAAGCGCCGACCGAGCCGACAACACGTCGTGTTCAAGCGGAGGCCTGCAGCGGATCGAAGCTGAAATAATGCAACAACGCAGTGATCAACTGCCGATACTCTTCGGATGCCTGACGTATGCAGAAGCCGGAATCATAATGCTGTGGGTTGATGTCCTCATAACTCCACAAACAGGTGGCCGTCAGGTCAACGTACTGAAACTCGCCGTCAGATCCGGGGATCTTCAAGCGCAACTCAAAATCCGCATCGACCATCATGGGTAATTGGCTGATCAACATCAGCCCTTCTTCAGAGAGATTGCCCAGAAAGCCGACAGGCTTGTCGGTCAGACGATTGAACACCTGCAAAAAACAAGATAACTGATGCCGTTCGATCCTTCGTTCGGTAATCATGATGAAATCGCCATCCAGTGGCCATGAATCTGGCCGTGCCAGTGATTCGGAACGAGCCCATTGCCCGCTCTGCCTGGATATCGGTGTGGCAACAGCTACTGCATTGCCACTAAACAACGGCCGAATCCGGGCGCCTCATCCGTTTGAATGGAAACTTGTACAAACGGACATTCAAAGGATAGCCCACGCCTGGCAACAGGCCAGCAATCAAATCACAAATATCATTACAAAGATGCGGGACGTGGCTGTGCCACGCTGGCACCCGAGTAGTGCCCCAACTGCTGCAAGGTATCGAGCCGGGCGCGGGCACGATAGGCGTACTCACTCGATGGGTATTGGCTGATGATGAACTGGTAGGTTTGCGCCGCATCGACGAACAGTTTCTGCCGCTCCAGGCATTGCCCGCGCAACATCGAGACCTCCGGTTGCACATAACGGCGGGTACGGCTTTCACGGTCGACCTGGGACAGCTCAAGGGTGACACGCTCGCAATCACCCACCCCGTAGGCACGGTAGGCATTGTTCAAATGATGGTCCATCGACCAGCGGGTACAGCCGACTACACTGACGGCCAAGGCGGCAACGAGCAAAATTCGCATGGGGGTTCTCCTGTCTTGTGCAGTGTATCGACCCCTTGTCGAAAATCTTCAAGGGCGTTCGCCTATTCAGCCGCAACGAAAACAAGTCAATCGCCGATAAGTAGTGCAAACGAACAATGACTACAACGAAAGAGCATAGTAGCCTTCCCCAGCGCTTGAACTCAGGAGTCTGTGCATGTCCGTCCGTCGTACCAAAATCGTCGCCACCCTTGGCCCGGCCAGCAACTCGCCGGAAGTCCTCGAACAGCTGATTCTGGCTGGTTTGGACGTCGCCCGTCTGAACTTCTCCCACGGCACCCCGGACGAGCACAAGGCTCGCGCCAAACTGGTGCGTGACCTGGCCGCCAAGCACGGTCGCTTCGTTGCATTGCTGGGTGACCTGCAAGGTCCGAAAATTCGTATCGCCAAATTCACCAATAAGCGTATCGAGCTGAAGATCGGTGACACCTTCACCTTTTCCACCAGCCATCCGCTGACCGAAGGCAACCAGCAAGTCGTGGGTATCGACTACCCGGACCTGGTCAAGGACTGCGGCGTCGGTGACGAGCTGCTGCTGGACGACGGTCGCGTAGTGATGCGCGTCGAAACCGCGACCCCGACTGAACTGCACTGCACCGTGATCATCGGCGGCCCGCTGTCGGACCACAAAGGCATCAACCGTCGCGGTGGTGGCCTGACGGCGCCGGCGCTGACTGACAAAGACAAGGCCGACATCAAGCTCGCCGCCGAAATGGAAGTGGACTACCTCGCCGTGTCCTTCCCGCGCGACGCCGCTGATATGGAATACGCGCGTAAACTGCGTGACGAAGCCGGCGGCACCGCCTGGCTGGTGGCGAAGATCGAACGCGCCGAAGCCGTGGCCGATGACGAAACCCTCGACGGCCTGATCAATGCCTCCGACGCCGTGATGGTTGCCCGTGGCGACCTGGGCGTGGAAATCGGCGACGCCGAGCTGATCGGTATCCAGAAGAAAATCATCCTGCACGCCCGTCGCCACAACAAAGCGGTGATCGTGGCGACCCAGATGATGGAGTCGATGATCCAGAACCCGATGCCGACCCGTGCCGAAGTGTCCGACGTGGCCAACGCCGTGCTCGACTACACCGACGCCGTGATGCTCTCGGCTGAAAGCGCCGCCGGCCCGTACCCGCTGGAAGCCGTTCAAGCCATGGCGCGTATCTGCGTCGGTGCCGAAAAGCACCCGACCAGCAAGACCTCCAGCCACCGTATCGGCAAAGTGTTCGAAAGCTGCGACCAGAGCATCGCCCTGGCCGCCATGTACACCGCCAACCACTTCCCGGGCGTGAAAGCGATCATCGCCTTGACCGAAAGTGGCTACACGCCGTTGATCATGTCGCGCATCCGCTCCTCGGTGCCGATCTACGCGTTCACCCCCCACCGCGAAGCCCAGGCCCGCGCGGCGATGTTCCGTGGCGTATACACCATTCCATTCGATCCGGCTTCGCTGGCACCTAACGAAGTCAGCCAGAAGGCGATCGACGAACTGGTCAAGCGCGGCGTCGTCGAGAAAGGCGACTGGGTCATCCTGACCAAGGGCGACAGCTACCACACCACCGGTGGCACGAATGGCATGAAGATCCTGCACGTGGGCGACCCACAGGTCTGAGTGACACGCTGAAAAACAAAAGCCCCGCCATGTGAATGGCGGGGCTTTTTGCTTTGCAGATCGGATTTTGTATTGGCTTCATAGCCCCATCGGGAGCAAGCCCCCTCCCACACTTGAATGTGTTCACAAATCACAATGTGGGAGGGGGCTTGCTCCCGATGAGGCCCACCCAGACAACACACCTTCACCGCAGCAGCGCAATTCAGCCCTCAACCACGGGGCACAAACACATCGGCCAGCAGTTGATTACGCGGCAAACCGGCCAGGAACAGGCGCTTGGAAAACGCCTCGACACTGGCAGGATGCCCGCAGAGTAGAGCCAGGGTTTGCCGCGAACCAAGCCGCAGTTGCGCCAATGCCTGGGCCAGCTCAGCCGCCGTCCATAGTTCCACAGTCAAGTGGGGATGCTGCGCGGCCAGCTCCGCCAGGGGACCGGCCAAGTAATGAGCCTGCGCATCATGGGCCAGGTGAATCACGCGGATGGCGCCTTGATGATCCTGGCGCAACGCCTCACGCAGCACACCCCACAAAGGCCCCAAGCCGGTGCCGGAAGCCAGCAGCCACAACGGCCGGGTGTGCCAGTCGGGATCGTATTGCAGTGCTCCCCCGCGCAACTCGCCCAATCGCAGCGCATCGCCCACCTGCAACTGCCGGGCAATATCGCTGAACTCACCCGGCTGGCGGCAATCGAGGTGAAACTCCAGGAACGGATCTTCCTGGGGCAAGCTGGCCAGGGAATAGGGGCGCGCTACCGGCCCCGCCCACAACACCAGATGTTGCCCGGCCCGATAACGCAGGCCATGTTCCGGTTGCAGGCGCAGGCGCAGCACGTTTGTGTTCAACCAGTCGGCACCGACCACCCGGGCCGCCAAACCGTCACGCAGCGGATCAAAGGTCTCAACCTCAAGATCGCCGATAACCTGGCACTGACACGCCAAACGCCAGCCGTCCTGGCGTTGCGCCGGGCTCAAGGCGTCTGGCTGCTGGTCGTCGACCTGTCCCAGGCATCGCACCAGGCACGCATGGCAACTGCCCGCCCGACAACTGTAGGGCACGCCCACACCCGCCTGGTTCAGGGCATCCAGCAGGTTGCTGCCGGTGGTGACCGACCAGTGGCGCTCACCGACGTACAGTTCAGGCATGGGAGGACTCAATCATAAGGGGCACACAGGGAATCACGCCTGCGACAGTTTGACCATAGTCGGGTGTATCGGCCACCGTGCCGGGTTATACTGCCGCGCCTTTTTAGCGTCGCGCCTGCACCACTTTGGCGTGCCTTGGAAAGGTGGTTTCAGCCGACCGATGCAACACTGAAGCCACCTTTATTGAATGTTCCCTTATAGAGGAGCGCGACTCATGACCGTGATCAAGCAAGACGACCTGATTCAGAGCGTTGCCGACGCCCTGCAATTCATTTCCTACTACCACCCCGTTGACTTCATCCAGGCCATGCACGAAGCCTACCTGCGCGAAGAATCGCCAGCGGCCCGTGACTCCATCGCCCAGATCCTGATCAACTCGCGCATGTGCGCCACCGGCCACCGCCCGATCTGCCAGGACACCGGTATCGTCACCGTGTTCGTGCGCGTGGGCATGGATGTACGTTGGGATGGCGCCACCATGGGCCTGGACGACATGATCAACGAAGGCGTGCGTCGCGCCTACAACCTGCCGGAAAACGTCCTGCGTGCATCAATCCTTGCCGACCCGGCAGGCGCGCGCAAGAACACCAAGGACAACACCCCGGCCGTGATCCACTACTCCATCGTCCCGGGTAACACCGTGGAAGTGGATGTGGCAGCCAAGGGCGGCGGTTCCGAGAACAAGTCGAAAATGGCGATGCTCAACCCGTCCGACTCGATCGTCGACTGGGTGCTGAAGACCGTTCCGACCATGGGCGCCGGCTGGTGCCCACCGGGCATGCTGGGCATTGGCATCGGCGGCACCGCCGAAAAAGCCGCCGTCATGGCCAAGGAAGTGTTGATGGAATCCATCGACATCCACGAGCTGAAAAAGCGCGGCCCGCAGAACCGTATCGAAGAGATGCGCCTGGAGCTGTTCGAGAAGGTCAACCAACTGGGCATCGGCGCCCAGGGCCTCGGCGGCCTGACCACCGTGCTCGACGTGAAGATCATGGACTACCCGACCCACGCCGCGTCCTTGCCGGTGTGCATGATCCCCAACTGCGCCGCCACCCGTCACGCCCACTTCGTGCTCGACGGTTCCGGCCCGGCATCGCTGGAAGCGCCACCGTTGGACGCCTACCCGGAGATCGTCTGGGAAGCCGGCCCGTCGGCCCGCCGCGTCAACCTCGACACCCTGACCCCGGAAGAAGTGCAGAGCTGGAAGCCGGGCGAAACCGTATTGCTCAACGGCAAGATGCTCACCGGTCGCGACGCGGCGCACAAGCGCATGGTCGAGATGCTGAATAAGGGCGAAACCCTGCCGGTGGACCTCAAGGGCCGCTTCATCTACTACGTCGGCCCGGTTGATCCGGTGCGCGAAGAAGTGGTTGGCCCGGCAGGCCCGACCACCGCGACGCGGATGGACAAGTTCACCCGTCAGATCCTCGAACAAACCGGCCTGCTGGGCATGATCGGCAAATCCGAGCGCGGCCCAACCGCCATCGAAGCGATCAAGGACCACAAAGCCGTGTACCTGATGGCCGTCGGCGGCGCCGCTTACCTGGTGGCCCAGGCCATCAAGAAGTCGCGCGTCGTGGCTTTCGCCGAACTGGGCATGGAAGCGATCTACGAGTTCGAGGTCAAAGACATGCCGGTCACCGTCGCGGTGGACAGCAAGGGCGAGTCCGTCCACATCACCGGTCCTGCCATCTGGCAGAAAAAGATCAGTGACAGCCTGGCGGTAGAAGTCCAGTAAGCCCGTAGTGAGCGGGCTTGCCCCGCGCTGGGTGGCGCAGCCGCCCTAAACCCAGGCGCCTCGGTCTTTCTGATACACCGTGGTGTCCTGATTGGGGCGGCTTTGCCACCCAGCGCGGGGCAAGCCCGCTCACTACACTCGATGGCGCATGGTATGGTGCTCACCCCTTACCGTGCCTGCCCATCACCGTATGATCGCGATCCCTCGCCCCCTTCGCCTGACTTTCTACTGCCTGTTGATCATCGCCGGTGCGCTGCTCGCCGCGACCTTCGCCACCCGCCATGCCGAACGCCAGGCCCTGGTGGACGACGCTTCACGCGCCAAACAACAGCTCACGCTGTATGGCAATTCCCTGCACACGCTGATCGAACGTTACCGTGCCCTGCCTGCCGTGCTGGCGCTGGACTCGGAAATGATCAACGCGTTGAAGGGCCCGCTGGATGCCACCACCCAGGCTGTGCTCAACCGCAAGCTGGAACGCATCAACAGTGCGGCGCAGTCCTCTACCCTGGAACTGATGGACCGCACCGGCCTTGCTGTCGCTGCCAGTAACTGGAACCTGCCCAGCAGCTATGTCGGGCATAACTACGCATTTCGTCCCTATTTCAGCCAGACCCTGAGCCAGGGCGCCGGGCGCTTTTATGCGGTGGGCGTGACCACCGGTATTCCCGGCTATTTTCTCTCCAGCGCGGTAGTGGACGAACACGAGCAGTTTCTCGGTGCCATGGTGGTGAAGCTGGAGTTCCCCGAGCTTGAGCGCGAATGGGCCCAGGGCAATGACCTGCTGCTGGTCAGCGACGCGCGCGGCATCGTATTTATCGCCAACCAGCCTGGCTGGCGTTATCGCAACCTGCGCCCGTTGTCGGACGGCGACCTCGCCGAGCTCCAGGCCACACGCCAATACGACAAAAAGCGCTTGCAGCCGCTGGAGACCCAAACCCTGCAGCGTTTCGATGACAACAGCCATCTGATGCGCGTCAATGGCCCCGACGGCAGCGCCGATTACATCTGGGAATCGCTGCCGCTCAAGGCCGAAGGCTGGACGCTGCACCTGCTGCGCAAGCCCCAGCCCGCCCTTGAAGACCAGCGTAATGCCGGCCTCGCCGCTGCCGGCTCCTGGCTGGCATTGGTGTTCCTGACGCTGTTTCTGACCCAGCGCTGGCGCCTGGCCCGTTTGCGCCAGCGCAGCCGTGAAGAACTCGAACAGCTTGTGGCGCAACGCACCCAAGCCTTGCGCATGGCCCAGGACGGCTTGGTGCAGTCGGCCAAGCTGGCGGCATTGGGCCAGATGTCCGCCGCCCTCGCCCATGAAATCAACCAGCCTCTAACCGCCCAGCGCATGCAATTGGCAACCCTGCGCCTGCTGCTGGATCATGGCCGCGTGGACGATGCCTACCAAGCGCTCACCCCACTGGACGACATGCTCACACGCATGGCTGCGCTGACCGGCCACCTCAAGACGTTCGCCCGTAAAAGCCCCAGTGGCCTGCGTGAACGCCTGGACCTGGCCACGGTGGTTGACCAGTCCCTGCACCTGCTCGATGCGCGCCTGCGTAATGAGGCCATCGGCGTGGTGCTGGACCTGACCCGCCCCGCCTGGGTACGCGGCGATGCGATCCGCCTGGAACAGGTCCTGATCAACCTGTTGCGCAACGCCCTTGACGCCATGGCCGATAAACCGCGCAAACGCCTGGAAATCCGCCTGCAGGCCGATCAGCAACTGTGGCAACTGACCGTCAGCGACAGTGGCGGCGGGATTGACGATGAGCATTTGAGCTGCGTGTTCGACCCCTTCTTCACCACCAAGCCGGTAGGTGACGGGCTGGGCCTGGGGCTGGCGGTGTCTTACGCTATCGTGCACGAACTGGGCGGGCGCCTGATCGCCGGCAACCGTGGCGACGGCGCGGTGTTCACCCTGACCTTGCCTATCGCACTGGAGACACCCGACCTATGTTGAACGCGGTGATTGTGGTCGATGACGAAGCCAGCATCCGCACGGCCGTCGAGCAATGGCTGAGCCTGTCGGGGTTTGACGTGCAGTTGTTCAGCCGCGCCGAGGCCTGCCTGGCGCAACTGCCCAGGGACTTTCCCGGTGTCATCTTGAGCGACGTGCGCATGCCCGGGCTCAGCGGCCTGGAGCTGCTGGCCGAAGTGCAGCGCCGCGATGCCGACCTGCCGGTGATCCTGCTGACGGGCCACGGCGACGTGCCGATGGCGGTAGAAGCCATGCGTGACGGTGCCTACGATTTCCTCGAGAAACCCTTCAGCCCCGATACCCTGCTCAATAGCCTGCGTCGCGCCCTGGACAAACGCGGGCTGATCCTGGAGAACCGCCGCCTGCACCAGCAGGCCGATCACCGGGCACAGCTTGAATCCAGCCTGCTCGGCGTATCCCGGGGCTTGCAGACGTTGCGCCGGCAGGTGCTGGACCTGGCGAGCTTGCCGGTCAATGTGCTGATTCGTGGCGAGACCGGCAGCGGCAAGGAGCTGGTTGCCCGTTGCCTGCATGATTTCGGCCCGCGGGCGAAGAAGCCATTTGTGGCGCTCAACTGTGCAGCGATCCCCGAGCAGCTGTTTGAAGCCGAGCTGTTCGGCCACGAAAGCGGCGCCTTCACCGGCGCCCAGGGCAAGCGTATCGGCAAGTTGGAATACGCTCACGGCGGCACACTGTTCCTGGATGAAATCGAAAGCATGCCCCTGGCCCAGCAGGTGAAACTGCTGCGTGTGTTGCAGGAGCAGAAACTGGAGCGGCTGGGCTCCAACCAGAGCATCCACGTCGACCTGCGCATCATTGCCGCCACCAAACCCGACCTGCTGGAAGAGGCCCGCGCCGGGCGCTTTCGCGAAGACTTGGCTTATCGCCTGAACATCGCACAGTTGCGCCTGCCGCCCTTGCGTGAGCGCCGTGAAGATATTCCATTGTTGTTCGATCACTTTGCCCAAAATGCCGCCGAGCGCCTTGGCCGCAGCGCCGAACCGCTCGGCGGCGCGCAATTGGGACGCCTGCTCAGCCATGACTGGCCGGGCAACGTGCGCGAACTGGCCAACGTTGCCGAACGCCAGGTGCTGGGGCTTGGCGAACCTGAGCCTGAGGGTATCGAGGCCGGGCAATCGCTGGCCGCGCAGCAAGAAGCCTTCGAGGCTCATTGCCTGAAGGCCGCATTGACCCGGCACAAGGGCGATATCAAGGCGGTCCTGGCGGAACTGCAACTGCCGCGCCGGACTTTCAATGAAAAGATGCAGCGTCATGGGTTGGTGCGGGAGATGTTTCTCTAAGCCAGGCTTTGCGGTGCCTTTCAGGCCGTCATCGGGGGCAAGCCCCCTCCCACACTTGAATGTGTTCACAAATCACAATGTGGGAGGAGCTTGCTCCCGATGAGGCCTGCCGCCTTAAGCGGATTTCCGCTCAACCATCAAGAATCATCGGCGACTTTCCGCTCAAAATAATCCTGCAACCCTTCTAGACCGGGCCTTCATCCCCTTGGCACAGCTCCTGCTATAGCCGAACCAGGCTGCGCACGCGCTGCTCCATAAAAACAACTAGATGAAGGATCCTTCAATGGATAACTCCAACACCCTGCCTCTGGGGTCGGCGGCCGTGCCGGCAAAAGAGCGCACCACCTCCAGCCGGATCAAATCGATTTTCAGCGGCTCCGTCGGCAACATGGTCGAGTGGTACGACTGGTACGTCTACGCCGCCTTCTCGCTGTACTTCGCCAAGACCTTCTTCCCGGCAGGCTCCTCTACCGCGCAATTGATGAACACCGCTGCGATCTTCGCCGTGGGCTTCCTGATGCGTCCTATCGGCGGCTGGCTGATGGGCATGTACGCCGACTACAAGGGCCGCAAGGCTGCACTGATGGCCTCGGTATTGCTGATGTGCTTCGGCTCGCTGCTGATCGCCCTGAGCCCTGGCTACGACACCATCGGCATCGGCGCGCCGATCCTGCTGGTCTTCGCCCGCCTGCTGCAAGGTTTGTCGGTCGGTGGCGAATACGGCACTTCGGCCACTTACCTGAGTGAAATGGCGACCAAGGAGCGTCGCGGTTTCTTCTCCAGCTTCCAGTACGTGACCCTGATCTCCGGCCAGCTCATCGCGCTGGCGGTATTGATCGTGCTGCAACAAGTACTGACCACCGAGCAACTGTATGCCTGGGGCTGGCGCATCCCGTTCGCCATCGGCGCCCTGTGCGCGGTTGTCGCGCTGTACCTGCGTCGTGGCATGGAAGAAACCGAGTCGTTCACCAAGAAGGAGAAAGCCAAGGAAAGCGCGATGCGCACGTTGCTGCGCCATCCCAAGGAACTGATGACCGTCGTCGGCCTGACCATGGGCGGCACCCTGGCGTTCTACACCTACACCACCTACATGCAGAAATACCTGGTGAACACCGTCGGCATGAGCATCTCCGACTCCACCACCATCTCGGCGGCGACGCTGTTCCTGTTCATGTGCCTGCAACCCCTGGTCGGCGGGCTGTCGGACAAGGTTGGCCGTCGGCCGATCCTGATTGCCTTCGGCATCCTCGG
The DNA here is from genome assembly GCF_050312585.1 of Pseudomonas sp. R19M. Taxonomy (NCBI): domain Bacteria; kingdom Pseudomonadati; phylum Pseudomonadota; class Gammaproteobacteria; order Pseudomonadales; family Pseudomonadaceae; genus Pseudomonas; species Pseudomonas sp. R19M. The sequence continues at coordinate 178,060 of NZ_JBNPJV010000062.1, read as the reverse complement.
CACGCTCTGCACCGTACCGATCCTCACCACCTTGCACACCATCCAGACCTGGTGGGGTGCGTTCTTCCTGATCATGGCGGCGTTGATCATCGTCAGCGGCTACACCTCGATCAATGCCGTGGTGAAAGCCGAGCTGTTCCCCACCGAGATTCGTGCCTTGGGCGTGGGCCTGCCGTATGCGTTGACCGTGTCGATCTTCGGCGGTACCGCTGAATACATCGCGCTGTGGTTCAAGAGTATCGGTATGGAAACCGGCTACTACTGGTACGTGACTGCGTGTATCGCGGTGTCGTTGTTGGTCTATGTGACCATGAAAGACACCCGCAAGCACTCGCGCATCACCACCGACTAAAACGGTGCGAGGGGGCTTGCTGCCGAAGGCGGTGTGTCAGCCATAAATCGGTTGACTGAACCACTGCTATCGGGAGCAAGCCCCCTCCCACATTGAGTTCTATCTTGCCAGGATAGTCGGATCAGGACAGCTCTGCTGCCGGCTGACGCCCATATCGCCGCTGCGCATACGACGCCCCGGCAATCATCACCACCAGTACACCCGCCAATACCGCCGACGAACCGATGGTGCCGAAATCCAGCCCACCCTTTTCATAGGGTTTGGTAAGGAAGTCACCCAGCGTCGCACCAAACGGCCGGGTCAAGACAAACGCCACCCAGAACAACAGCACCGACGAGATCCGGGTGAAGTACTTGAGCGCCACTACCCCGGCAATCGCCGAGCCGATCAACAAGGCGCCACCGGCAAAGCCGAGCCCCGAGTCATCGGCCAGGAAGTCGCCCAGCGCGGTACCCAAGGTGTTGGAGAACAGGATGGCCATCCAGTAGAACAACTCGCCCCGGAAGGTTTGCACTTTGTTCACGTTCAGCGAGTCGCCGCTGACATGCCACAACGCGAAGATGATCATCAGGATCGCGATCAGGATCATGGAGCCCGTGGCGTAGCCCAGCCCCAGGGTGCGGTCCATGAAGTCAGACATGGTGGTGCCCGCGGTGCTGGTGGACAAAATCACGATCCAGTACAGAACAGGGTTGTAGGTTTTCGACCAGAGTTGCGTCAGCAAGGTGACCAGGAACACGCTGATCAAGATCATCGAGCTGATGGCGTAACCAACGTTGAGGGTCATCGACAACAAATCCCCGGCGGTTTCGCCCAGGGTGGTTGCGCAGATTTTCATGACCCAGAACGCCAGGGTGATCTGAGGAAGTTTGTTCATGGTACAGAAGGCTCCGAAGCTCAGTCTTTCAACGCGCCGACTTAGAGGGGTGTCGGCCTGGCGCGCAGACTGAATGCAGAGCTGTGAAAATTCGGTGGGCAATCAATGAAAATTCCATACGGCTGATGGAAATTCAGCGCCATGCCTTGCAGTATGGCCTCCATCCCGAAGCCAATAGCAGGAACCCCCGGTCATGTCTGACGATATTCATTTCTACGAGCCTGCCAACGGTCACGGCCTGCCCCATGACCCGTTCAATGCCATCGTCGGGCCAAGGCCGATCGGCTGGATTTCTTCCCACGATCGCGAAGGTCGCCTGAACCTGGCGCCCTACAGCTTCTTCAATGCGTTCAACTACATTCCGCCGATCATTGGGTTTTCCAGCGTCGGGCGTAAAGACAGCCTTAACAACATCGAACAGACCGGCGAGTTTGTCTGGAACCTGGCCACCCGCCCGTTGGCCGAGCAGATGAACCAGAGTTGCGCCGCCGTATCGCCGGAGGTGAACGAATTCGAGTTATCCGGCCTGACGCCGGTGGCCTCGAAAATCGTTGGCGTACCCCGGGTGGGCGAGAGCCCGGTCTCGTTTGAATGCAAGGTGACCCAGATCATTCAACTGCAGCGCGCCGACAAGCAGCTGGTGCCGAGCTGGCTGGTACTGGGCGAAGTGGTCGCGGTGCACATCGCCAAGTGGTTGCTCAAGGATGGCATCTACGACACCGCCGCCGCCGAACCGATCCTGCGCGGTGGCGGCCCGGCGGATTACTTCCAGTTGGGGCCAGAGGCGCTGTTCAAGATGTATCGCCCTGGTGCCAATAGCCGCTGATGGCATGCAATAAAACCTGTGGGAGGGGGCTTGCTCCCGATAGCGTTGGTGAAGTCAACACAGCATCGACTGACTCTCTGCTATCAGGAGCCCCCTCCCTGATCGACGGCGCTTTCTAGTTTGCGGCAGTGGCCCAAGCCAGTTGGCCGTCTTCGTCTACGTCGACCAGGTATTCAAGTTGCAGCGCGGCTGCATCGTCGGCGTCGGAGGCGGTCTTGAACTTCTGGCCATCAAGGATCTTGTGAAACCTGGGTGCGCCCATGCCATCGAGTGCCTTGACGGCGACGGCTGCGCTGTAGCCCCCTTCCCCCGGTACTACGGCGGAAACGGCTTCGTGGTGGGCAAATTGTTTACGTGCCATGTTGCAGGTCCTGGCCAATGGAAAGTCGGCCATTCTAACCCTCAACCGGCGAGTTGCAGGTACTCGCCGTAGGCATGCACGGCAGATGCGTCGGTGAAGGTCTGGAAGTCCATGCTGCGCACTACCATGTCGTTCAACAACTCGGTAAAGATCATCAGGGCCGGCGAGTTGAAGTAGGCGCTCATCGCCTGTTCGCTACTCCAGAAACCCGAGATCAGCCACACATCGGGGTCGACCTGGGAATGCTGCAACGAAAACTGCAGGCAACCCTGAGCCTGACGGCCCGGTTCGATCAAACTGCTCAAGCGTGCACCGAGTTCGGTGCTGCACCCGGTACGGGCACGGATAAAGGCCATATGGCTCGCGGGAATGGGGGTGGACATGTTCGACTCTCCCGTTGAGAAGTGATACTCGGCAAACACGCTGAGGGCGGGTTGCCACAGGATCAAAGATAACGGCGCGGGTGCAAACGCGGTTAGTCAATTCCTGCAGGCTTATTGCACAATCCTGCGAGAAGCGTAGATAAGCCACTCGGCCCGCAGGTGGTGTTCCAGGCACACACTCAGTGTTTCAGGGAGATGACGGGCCTTGCGCTTGCCTGATTCACGCCATATCGCAGGATCAGGCAAGGATTGTGCAGAATCGACGTAACACTTTTTGAAAAGCGCCCACTAAGCTGAGCCCATCGAAGAAGCGTGTAGAGGTCACTCCATGTCGTCGCCTGAACATCCGCTGATTCCCCTCGATGCCGAGATGGAAAAGCAGCGCGCCGAACTGGCCAGCATCGTGCAACGCCATACCTGGGAAGACGGTTCCTATGGCACAGCTATCACCTCGCTGTACCTGAACCGCCACAACACACCGCGCGATTTCATGCCGGTGCTGGTGGAGCCGGCCTTGTGCATCCTCGCCAGTGGCAGCAAGGAAGTTCGCCTGGCCGACGAAATCTTTGCCTACGACCCACTCAACTACTTGGTGTTCTCGGTTGCTATGCCCGTGGCGGGACGGATCATCGACGCCACGCCGCACGATCCCAACCTGTCAGTACGCATCAATATCGACCCGGCGCAGCTCACCGCCCTGATCGCCGAGGCCGGGCCGATGGGCGTGCCCTCGCGTCCCACCTCCCGTGGCATGTACGTCGACCGCATCGACAGCCAACTGCTCGACGCGGTGCTGCGCTTGACGCGCCTGCTGGACTCGCCCAAAGACATCGCCATGCTCGCGCCATTGATCAACCGCGAGATCCTCTATCGGCTATTGCGTGGCCCGCAGGGCTATCGGCTGTATGAGATCGCCGTCGCCAACAGCCAAAGCCATCGGGTCAGCCAGGCGATCACCTGGTTGAACGGCAACTACGAACAGCCGCTGCGTATCGATGACCTGGCCAAGGAAGTGAACCTGAGCGTTTCGACCTTGCACCATCGCTTCAAGGCGATCACCGCAATGAGCCCGCTGCAATATCAGAAGCAGTTGCGTTTGCAGGAAGCGCGGCGGCTGATGATCGCCGAGGGGCTGGAAGCGTCGGCGGCAGGGTATCGAGTCGGATATGAAAGCCCGTCGCAGTTCAGCCGCGAGTACAGCCGGTTGTTTGGGGCACCGCCGTTAAGAGACCTGGCCCGATTGCGCCAGAGCATCTGAGCCCATGCAGATCAAAAATGTGGGAGGGGGCTTACTCCCTCCCACATTTTGACCTCATGTATTCAGTCTAATCCACGAGGCAGTTGCAAGGTCACCCGCAGGCCCCCCTCACGCAGGTTCTGCAGGCTCACTTCCCCGCCATGGCTGTGCGCGATGTTGCGCGCAATCCCCAGGCCCAGGCCGTAGCCCTGTTGCTGCCCGGCCAGGCGGAAATGCGGTTCGAAGACTTGTTCCAGGCGCTGCTCCGGTACGCCGGGGCCTTCGTCGTCGACGTGCAGGATAAAGTCCACGCCATCGTCCTCGATATGCAAGTGAGCTTTCTGCCCGTACTTCAAGGCGTTGTCGATCAGGTTGCCGATGCAGCGCTTGAGCGCCAGCGGCTTACCCGGATAAGGCGCCAGGGCACGGCCGTCCTGGGTGATGCGGCCATTGCCATTGGGCGCCAGGTACGGCTCCACCAGGCAATCGAGCACGTGATTCAAATCCACCGGTTCGATGTTTTCGTGGATGTCAGTGTCTTTCACACATTGCAGCGCGCCCTTTACCAGCAGCTCCAACTCATCCAGGTCGCGGCCGAATTTGGTTTGCAGGTTCTCGTCTTCCAGCAGCTCCACGCGCAGGCGCAAGCGGGTAATCGGCGTGCGCAGGTCATGGGAGATCGCGCTGAACAATTGGCTGCGTTCGGTCAAGTAACGGCTGATGCGCTCACGCATGGCGTTGAAGGCGCGTCCGACTTCCACCACTTCGCTGCCGCCGCCTTCGGCTACCGGCTCGACATCGGCGCCCAGGGACATGTCCCGCGCCGCCCGCGCCAGGCGCTTGAGCGGCCGGCTCTGCCAGTGCACCAGCAGGCCGATGAACAGCAACAGCAAGCCGCTGGTCAGCACGATAAACCACACCTGCTGGGCCGGCAGGCCCTGCTCCTCCAGGCTGGTGTAAGGCTCGGGCAGCAACGAGGCGATGTACAGCCACTCACCGGGCGCAAGCTGGATCTGGGTCACCAGCACTGGCGGGTTCACCGGTTCCAGGGTCAGTGCGTAATGCGCCCAGGAGCGCGGCAGTTCATCGAGCTTCAAACCGGCGTTGAAAATCCGCAGGTCTTCGGCACTGACGAACTCCACCGAGATATGCACATCGGCGCCCAGGGTCTGGCGCAGCACTTCATCCACCGCCTCAAGCACGGCCTGCTTGCGCGGCGTCTGCGGCAATATCGCCATGTCCAGCGGCCGGTCATTGAGGGTCACCACGAAACGGGTGCCGCCCATGCTGCGCAGTTGGTCGAGCACCAAAGGGCGATAGGCCACGGGCAACGAGCGGAAGTAACTGACGCTGGCGGTCATCGAATGCGCCAGGCTACGGGCACTGGTGACCAGGCCTTCAAGCTGGGTAGCGCGCAATTGCGAGACCCAGATCACGCTGGACAGTGCCTGGGCAAACAGCACCACGAGCAGCGTCAGCAGCAACATGCGCCCCAGCAGCGAACGGGGTACGGGAAAGCGGACGCGGCGCTCGGTCAGACGCTCAGTGGGCATTGCCGGCAACCACGCTGGCTGCCAGTTGATAACCGCTGCCACGCACGGTGCGGATCAGCCGCGGGGGTTTTTCGGTATCGCGCAGGCGCTGGCGCAAGCGGCTGACCGCCATGTCGACGATACGGTCCAGCGGCATCAGGTCGCGGCCACGGGTGGCGTTGCCGATGGTGTCGCGGTCGAGAATCTGTTGGGGGTGGTCAAGGAACAGCTTGAGCAGGGCAAAGTCGGCGCCGGAGAGGATCACCTCCTCGCCATCCACATGAAACAGGCGGTGGCTGATCATGTCCAGCCGCCACTCGTCAAACGCCAGCACGTCACCCGCGCCGCTGCGCTCCTGGCCAAACTGGGCACGACGCAACAGGGCCTTGATCCGCGCTTGCAACTCGCGGGGGCTGAAGGGCTTGCCGATGTAATCGTCGGCGCCCAGCTCCAGGCCGATCACCCGGTCGGCTTCGTCGGAACTGGCGGTCAGCATGATGATCGGCACCTGGGCCTGACGTGGGTGCTGACGAACCCAACGACACAGGCTGAAACCGTCTTCGTCGGGCAGCATCACATCAAGAATCACCAGGTCGCATGGTGCCTCGCTCATGGCCTGGCGGAACCCCGCACCATCCGACACGCCACGGACTTGGAACCCGGCGCGGCTGAGGTAGGTTTGCAGCAATTCGCGGATTTCCTGGTCGTCGTCGACGAGGAGAATCGATTTACTGATTACGCTCACGGGGTCCTCCTTGTAGTTATGGCCAAGCTTGAGTCATGTGTTGCTTAGGGCCACCATCGGGAGCAAGCCCCCTCCCACATTTTGAATGTATTCACACATCGAAGTGTGGGAGGGGCTTGCCCCCGATGAGGCCATCAAGGTCTATGCAAAAGCCTGCTCAAGCGCCACACCCGCCCCGGTCAACCCGGAATACGGCGCGGTCACCAACCACACCGGAATACCTTTGAAGTAGTCGCTCATGCAGCCTTTGTCACTGAAGCTCTTGGTAAAACCACTGTTGATGAAGAAGTCGGCAAACCTCGGGATCACCCCGCCCACGATATACACACCGCCGCGCGCGCCGGTGGTCAGCACGTTGTTGCCCGCTACGCGGCCCAACCAGATGCTGAACTGGTTCAAGACTTCCACGGCCACCGGGTCACCGGCCAACCCCGCCGCCGTAATGGCTTCGGGCGTGTCCAGCACCGGCGTATGGCCATCCACCGCACAGATTGCGCGATAGACACGCGGCAGGCCAGCACCGCTCAGGGCGGTCTCGGCGCTGACGTGGCCGATCTCATTGTGGATGTGCTGCCACAGCTGGGTTTCACGCGGGCTGCTCAGGGGCAGGTCGACATGGCCGCCCTCCCCCGGCAACGCCGCCCAACGGCCGCCACCCAGATCCAGCAACGTACCGACGCCAAGGCCAGTGCCCGGGCCGATCACTACCGCAGGGCGAAACGCTTCCGGCGTGCCTTCGCAGACCACGCGAAATTCGTCGGGCTTGAGCCGTGTCATGCCCAGGGCCATGGCCGTGAAATCATTGACCAGCAGCAGGTTATCCACCTGCAGGGTTTTACAGAATGCAGTCTTGCTCAGGCGCCAGTGATTGTTGGTGAATTTAAATTCATCACCGCTCACCGGCCCGGCGACCGACAGGCACACCGCGCCGATGTCGCCGATTTGCAGGCCCTCTTCCTTGAGGTAGACCATGATGGCCGCCTCAGGGCTTGAGTGATCCGCCGTGGCGTGCACCCGGATCGAATGCAGCTCCTGATCCTGCCACAACGCAAAACGGGCGTTGGTTCCCCCGATGTCACCGACCAGCGCAAGCTTCACTTAAGCGTCTCCAAGGCAGAGGTAAAGGCGCTGGCGCCCTGCTCTGCGGAGCTTGCGGCCAAGCGCATAAATGCAAACAGTTCGCGACCAGCCCCCACGTTGTTGCCCAACAGGCCCGTGGCAGGCGTGCGCGCTGCGAATTCTTCGGCGTCCACCTTAAGCTCCAAGGTGCCCTTCACGCCATCCACGCGAATGATATCGCCATTCTGCACCCGCGCCAGCGGCCCGCCGCTCTGTGCTTCGGGGTTGACGTGGATCGCGGCGGGGATCTTACCCGAGGCGCCGGACATACGCCCGTCCGTAACCAATGCCACTTTGAAGCCTCGGTCCTGCAGCACGCCGAGGAACGGGGTCATTTTATGCAATTCCGGCATGCCGTTGGAGCGCGGGCCCTGGAATCGCATCACCGCGACAAAGTCCTTTTCCAACTCGCCGGCCTTGAATGCGTCGGCCAGGTCCTGTTGGTCCTGGAACACCACGGCCGGCGCTTCGACGATTTGATGCTCCACGGCCACGGCCGAGACTTTCATCACCCCACGACCGAGGTTGCCTTCCATCACGCGCAAACCGCCCTCGGCCGAGAACGCACGGGCCACGGGGCGCAGGATGGTTTCATCGAGGCTCTCGATCGGGCCGTCGCGCCAGATCAACTCGCCGTCGACCAGGAACGGCTCCTGGGTGTAGCGGCTCAAGCCCTTGCCGGCCACGGTGTTGACGTCTTCGTGGAGCAGGCCGGCCTCAAGCAGTTCGCGAATCAGGAACGACATGCCACCCGCCGCCTGGAAGTGGTTGATATCGGCCTTGCCGTTTGGATACACGTGGGACAGGGTCGGCACCACCTCGGAGAGATCGGCCATGTCCTGCCAGGTGAGGATGATGCCCGCCGACATGGCGATGGCCGGCATGTGCAAGGTGTGGTTGGTAGAACCGCCGGTCGCGTTGAGGGCAACGATGGAGTTGACGATCGACTTCTCATCGACGATCTCGCCGATCGGCATGAAATTGCCGTTGGCCTTGGTCAGGCGCGTGACTTGATGCGCCGCTTCACGGGTCAGTGCGTCACGCAGCGGCGTGTACGGGTTGACGAACGAAGCGCCCGGCAAGTGCAGGCCCATCACTTCCATCAGCAACTGGTTGGTATTGGCGGTGCCGTAGAAAGTGCAGGTGCCGGGGCTGTGGTAGGACTTCATCTCCGATTCCAGCAGCTCTTCGCGGGTGGCCTTGCCTTCGGCATAGCGCTGGCGCACATCGGCCTTCTGTTTGTTGGAAATGCCCGACGGCATCGGCCCGCCCGGGACGAAGATCATCGGCAGGTGACCATAGCGCAGCGCGCCCATCATCAGGCCTGGGACGATCTTGTCGCAGATGCCCAGCATCAAGGCGGCGTCGAACATGTTGTGGGACAGCGCTACCGCCGTGGACATGGCAATCACTTCGCGGCTGAGCAGGCTCAGCTCCATGCCCGGCTCACCCTGGGTCACACCGTCGCACATGGCGGGGGTGCCGCCGGCGAACTGGCCGACCGAGCCGACTTCACGCAGGGCTTGCTTGATCTGTTCAGGGAAATGTTCGTACGGCTGGTGTGCCGAGAGCATGTCGTTATATGAGGAAACAATTGCCACGTTGGCGGCATTCATCATACGCAGACTATTTTTATCTTCAGCACCGCAGCCGGCCACGCCATGGGCAAAGTTGGCGCATTGCAGCTTACCGCGCATCGGACCGTCGCTGGCGGCGCCGCGAATGAGCGCAAGGTAGGCCTCGCGGGTGGCGCGGCTGCGGGCGATAAGCCGTTCGGTGACCTCAAGAACGCGGGGATGCATGTGTAGAACTCCAGGCTAACGGATGTGGCGACCCTCGTTCCTATGTTGACCAAACGCCCGCAGCTCATGGGATGGCAGGGTGTCGTTCGGATCATCGGACCAGTTGATTCAGGTCACTCGTTGTAGATTGAACAAAATATTGCCACTAAAAAGGCTTGTTTTCTATTTTTATGCGAATAATCTTGTAATTCTTACAACAAATCGACGACAGGCACTTTCCAATGACTCTTCGCATCGCAATCAATGGTTTTGGCCGCATCGGCCGTAATGTCCTGCGCGCACTGTATACCCAAGGCTATCGCCAGGATTTGCAGATCGTCGCCATCAATGATCTGGGCGACAGCTCGATCAATGCCCACCTGCTCAAATACGACACCGTGCATGGCACTTTTGAAGCAGAGGTCGCCCACGATCAGGAAAGCCTGACCGTCAACGGCGACCGGATTGCCGTCAGTGCCATTCGCAACCCGGCCGAACTGCCATGGGCCGCGCTGAAAATCGATGTGGTGTTCGAATGCACCGGCCTGTTCACCGACCGTGCCAAGGCTGCCGCCCATGTTACCGCCGGTGCACGCAAGGTGATCATCTCCGCACCGGCCAAAGGCGCGGACGCCACCGTGGTCTACGGTGTGAACCACGACATTTTGCGTCAATCCCACCAGATCATCTCCAACGCCTCGTGCACTACCAACTGCCTGGCACCAGTCGCCCAGGTGCTGCATCGCGAGCTGGGGATCGAAAGCGGCTTGATGACCACCATTCATGCCTACACCAACGACCAGAACCTGACCGATGTCTACCATACCGACCCGTATCGCGCGCGTTCGGCCACCCAGAACATGATTCCGAGCAAGACCGGTGCGGCCGAAGCCGTCGGCCTGGTACTGCCGGAACTGGCAGGCAAGCTGACCGGCATGGCGGTCCGTGTACCGGTGATCAATGTGTCGCTGGTCGACCTCACCGTGCAGTTGAAGAAAGAAGCCACCGCCGAGGAAGTCAACGCACTGCTCAAAGAAGCCAGCCAACACTCGAAAATCCTCGGCTACAACACCTTGCCGCTGGTTTCCAGCGACTTCAACCACAACCCGTTGTCGTCGATTTTCGATGCCAATCACACCAAGGTCAGCGGCAAGTTGCTGAAGGTGCTGGCGTGGTATGACAACGAATGGGGTTTCTCCAACCGTATGCTGGATAACTGCCTGGCGCTGTGTAACGCCGAATAAGGCGACCTGCAGGTTCCCACGCTTTGCGTCCCGGTCCCAAGGTCGTGACGCGGAGCGTCACAGGATGAATTCCCACGCAGAGCGTGGGAACGATCAAATACCGCACTTGCCATTTCAGTTGATGATAAGCATTATCATTAACTGCAAATCGGTCTGGTATCACTGTGAGCCAATCTCGCTTCAACCAAGTCTTTCTCACCCAACGGGTGATTCTGCTACGCACTTTGCAGCGGATGGTGAATAACCACAGCACCGCCGAAGACCTGTTGCAGGAAACCTACCTGCGCGTCACCCGTGCCCTCAGCGAGCGGCCGATCGACCACCTCGAACCCTTCGTCTATCAGACGGCGCGCAATCTGGCGCTGGATCATCTGCGTGCGCGCAGGATTCAAGCCCGTACGCTGCAGGAAGATGTCCCACTGGATATCCTGCAAAGCGTTGCCGCCCCCATCAGCACCCCGGAAGATGCAACCCAGGCCGAGCAACTGCTTGAACACCTGAGCGTCAGCCTCGGCCAGTTGAGCGCCCGCCAGCAGCAGATCTTTATCCTCAGTCGCCTGCACGGTTGCAGCTATCAAGAGATTGCCGACCAACTCCACGTGTCCTTGAGCACCGTGCAAAAGGAACTGAAATTGATCATGGCCATCTGTGTAGGTGTGGCCGACCGGCTGGATCAGCCTTAAGCTGCATCCGACAGAAATGTTGATCCAGGCTGTAGGAAAGACCAATAAAACGTGGCGAAGCCCCGAGGAACACCGTGACGGACCCGAATAAACTGCGCCCTCATGAGCTGGCTCATGAGGTGCTGCAAGATGCGGCCATGAACCAGGCGCTCGATTGGCTGGTCGCCTTGCAGTGCCCACATCCCGGGCAACAGGCCGAGTTCGACGCCTGGTTGGCCAGCGACCCGGCGCACCCGCACGCCTTCGCCAAAGCCGAGGCGGCGTGGGGTAGCGCGCCGGTGCACAGCGCCGCCGTAGCCCTGGCCGCACCTCGCAAGCCGAGTGCGTGGCGCCGCCTCAAGCCGCATTGGAAACCCTTGGCCACCGCCGCCGTGCTGCTGCTCGGACTGTTCAGCTTCAGCAATTTGCCCATGCGCCTGCAAGCCGACCACCTGACCGTCGTGGGCGAACGCCAGCGCCTGCAATTGGACGATGGCTCGAAGGTATTGCTGAATACCAATTCGGCGCTTTCCAGCAGCATCAAGGATCACCAGCGCGTCGCACGCCTGTATCAAGGCGAGGCGTTTTTCGAAGTCGTACCCAGCCGCGGCCTGCCCCTGGAGATTGATGCCGGCCCGGTGCGCGCCAGCGTGCGCGACACCGACTTCGCCGTGCGTTACCTCAATGGCGAAGCGCAGGTGCAGGTGCAACGCGGCGATGTCGACCTGAGCACCACCGCAAACGATGCCCGGGTGCGCCTGAGCGCCGGTGAAAGCATCCGCATCGGCCCCCAGGGCTTTGGCCAACCGGCCAAACTAGATGCCAGCAAGGACCTGGCCTGGGTCCAGGGCCGACTGGTGTTTGAAAACTGCCCGATGGGCGAAGTACTGGCTGAACTGCGCCGCTATTACCCAGGCTGGATCGTCAACAACAACGACAAGCTCGCCAGCGTCGCCGTCACCGGCAATTACCGGCTTGACCAGCCCTTGGACGTGGTGCGCTCCCTGGCGCACATCACCTCGGCCAAGCTTTCGGAGTACCCGGCACTGGTCATTCTGAACTAAATGAGAATTAATTTTACTCGATAGCCCGCAGTGGTACGTCTCGTCTTAGCCAATGCAACTGATTCCTATTTGGTTCAGTGCGCAACTATAAGATTCGTACCTCCGGAGCGCTCTCGATGTCCTCTCGTTTCAACCGCCGGTCTTCCTCGCCCGTCCTGTCCTTGCTGACCGCCGCCATCCTGCTGGCGGGCGCGCCCATGACGGTCGCCATGGCTGCCGAGCCCATCGCCCGCAGCCATGGCAATTACACTTTCAGTATCGAGCAGCAACCCCTGGTCTCGGCGCTGAATGCCTTTAGCGCGGTGACCGGCTGGCAGGTCGGCCTGCCGGCGGAACTGGGCCAGGGCGTATCGTCCCCCGGTGTACGCGGCCCGCTGTCAGCGGAAAAAGCCCTGGACCGGCTGTTGGTGGGGACCAACCTGAGCTACCGCAAACTGGGCAATAACACCATCGTCCTGGAAAAACGCGCAGCTGGCAGCACGCTAAATTTGCAACAGGTGACCATCAGCGCCACCCGTAATGAACAGGACGTCAACAGTGTGCCGAGCACCGTCACGGTGCATGACCGCGAGGAACTGGACCGCCAGAACGTCAGCACCATTCGCGAACTGGTGCGTTACGAACCTGGCGTCTCCGTCGGCGGCGCCGGCACCCGCTCCGGCAATGCCGGCTACAACATTCGTGGTATCGACGGTGACCGCATCCTCACCCAGGTGGACGGTGTCGAAGTCCCTGACAACTTCTTCAACGGCCCCTACGCCAAGACGCGACGCAATTATGTCGACCCGGAAATCGTCAAGCGTGTGGAAATCCTCCGCGGCCCGGCCTCGGCCCTGTACGGCAGCAGTGCGATTGGCGGCGCGGTGAGCTATTTCACCCTCGACCCGGACGACATCATCAAGCCCGGCCAGGATGTCGGTGCCCGCCTGAAAACCGGCTACAGCTCCGCCGACGATAGCTGGCTGACCTCAGGCACCGTCGCCGGCCGCATGCAGGACTTCGACGGCTTGCTGCACCTGAGCCAGCGCAATGGGCATGAAATGGAGTCCTACGACGGCAACAACGCCACCGGCCTGGCCCGCACCGGCGCCAACCCGGAAGAGGCGCGCACCACCAATGTCCTCGCCAAGCTGGGCTGGAACTATGGCGATGACAACCGCCTGGGCCTGACCTACGAGAAGTTCAAGGATGACCGCGACGTCAACCTGAAAAATGCCGTAGGCGGCCCCTTCATCGGCGGACGAGGGTTCAATCTGTACCGTGACCGGCGGGGCAACGATACCATCACCCGTGAACGCTTCGGCCTGGAAAACAGCTTGGCCCTGCAATCGCCGATTGCCGACCGCATCAAGACCAGCCTCAATTACCAGATCGCCAAGACCGACCAGACCACGGCTGAGATCTATCAGTCCGGCCGTCGCGTCCTGCGTACCCGCGATACCCTTTACGAAGAACGCCAGTGGGTGTTCGACGCCCAGTTGGACAAGGCTTTCAGCCTCGGCGAGACCGATCACCAGGTGACCTACGGCACCACGCTCAAGCAGCAGAAAGTCACCGGCTCGCGCGAAGGCTCGGCGACCTGCCTGGCCGTCGGCTCCGGCTGCACCGCCATCGGTGCGCCCAGCCCTTCCGCCGGCGACAGCGTGAAAAAGTCCAGTGACTTCCCGGACCCGACCATCAACACCTATTCGCTGTTCGCCCAGGACCAGATCTCCTGGGACAAATGGACCTTCCTGCCGGCCTTGCGCTACGACTACACCCAGCTCAAGCCCAAGCTGACCCAGGAATTCCTCAACACCGTCAACCCGACCGGCCAGGATACGGTCAACGACAAGGACAAAACCTGGCACCGCGTGACGCCCAAGTTCGGCCTGACTTACGCCCTCACCGATCAATACACCTTGTTCGGCCAGTACGCCGAGGGCTTCCGCACGCCATCGGCCAAGGCGCTGTACGGCCGCTTTGAAAACCTCAACCTGGGTTACACCGTGGAGCCCAACCCAGACCTCAAGCCGGAAACCAGCAAAGGCATTGAAACCGGGATTCGTGGCAAGTTCGACGCAGGTTCCTTCGACATCGCGGTGTTCTACAACAAGTACCGCAACTTCATCGACGAAGACAACGCCGTGGTCGGCGGCACCGTCGAACAGTTCCAGGCCGTCAATATCAAGCGTGCCACCATCAAGGGCGCGGAAGCCAAGGGTCGCCTGAACCTGGATGCTTTCGGCGCGCCTCACGGTCTGTACACCCAAGGTTCGGTGTCCTATGCCTACGGTCGTAACGACGAAACCGGCGAGCCGCTCAACAGTGTCAACCCGCTCAAGGGCGTGTTCGGCCTGGGCTACGACCAGGACAATTACGGTGGCCTGCTGAGCTGGACCCTGGTCAAACGCCAGAACCGCGTCGACAGCAGCACCTTCCACGCACCGGATGGCAACGGCCCGTTCAAGACTCCAGGCTTCGGTGTGCTCGACCTGACCGGCTACTACAAAGTCACCCGCGATGTGACCCTCAACGCCGGCCTCTACAACCTGACCGACAAGAAGTACTGGAACTGGGATGACGTACGCAGCTACGACAGCGTCGGCGAAGCCGCGGTGACCGGCCCGGCCAACCTGGACCGCCTGACGCAGCCTGGCCGCAACTTTGCGATCAACGTGATCTGGGACATCTGAGCGAAGCACCTCACCTCGCCGGCCTCAGTCGCCGGCAGGTGAGGATTTTTTACTGTGCCGCGTCTTCCTGTTCGTCTAGTTGATAACCGCTCTCTTTAGAGCCACAAGGCGCTCCCCCTCTCAAGGACTTTTTCGATGACCGCTTCCCCTACCGCAGAACGCCCAAGCCTGCGCTCCCAGCGCCTGAACCAGATCACCCACGCCCCACACGCCCAGCTCGACGCGCTGGTCAAAGCCCACGCGCCATTCGAAACCCAGGCCAACTTCGCCCGTTTCGTAGTGGCGCAATACCTGTTCCAGTCGGAATTGGTGGCCCTGTACAACGACCCGCAACTGATCGAGATCTTCCCGGACCTGGCCGAGCGCTGCCGTGCCGAAGCCGCCAGGCTGGACTTGGGCGACCTGGACACCGACGTGCCGGCACCGGTCGCAGGCGCAGTGAAGAACCCCAGCAAAGCCCAAGCCCTGGGCTGGCTGTTCGTGTCGGAAGGCTCCAAGCTGGGAGCCGCGTTCCTGATCAAGCGCGCCGTGGGCCTGGGCCTGAGTGAAACCTTCGGTGCCCGTCACCTGGGTGAACCGGCCGGTGGCCGCGCCGAAGGCTGGAAGCGCTTTACCCGCACCCTCGACGGCCTGGAATTGAACGCCGAAGAAGAGGCTGCGGCAGAAAAAGGTGCAATCGATGCATTCGTGCGCTTCACCGTGCTGCTGGAACAGGCGTACGCTAGCGCCCCCGAACTGGCCTGACGCCTGAATTGAAATGCCATCAACCTGTGGGAGGGGCTTGCTCCCTCCCACAGCTAGATCTCATTGCTCCCTGATTTTCTGTGACCCTCCCATCTATGACCGGCAAAACCCAATCCCCCTCGAAAATCGCCCGGATCCTGTTCGGCCTGCTGGCCTACGTCAGCCTGGGCATCGGGTTGGTGGCGATTGTCATACCGGGTTTGCCCACCACCGAATTCATCCTGCTCGCCGCCTGGGCCGCCACCAAAAGCTCGCCACGCCTCAGCGCCTGGCTGGAAAACCACCGGCTGTTCGGGCCGATCCTGTTCAACTGGCGCAATGGCAAGATCATCGCGCGTCGCGCCAAAGTCAGCGCCACGGTGAGCATGCTGTTGTGTGCGGGCCTGATGCTGGTGATGCTCGATCACGGCTGGCCGATCTACCTGGCGATTGCCGGAATGAGCCTGGGCAACTTGTGGATCTGGTCGCGTCCGGAACGCCTCGCAACCCCCGTCTAACGCTGCGTGTAGGGTTTTTCCTACCACTCATCGCCTCCTCCTCATGAATCACCCGACTGCGCCGATGCTCCGGATATAGCGCCGAATGGATTTGGCTTGCCTTGCTTGCATTCCAACACATTCATTCACGAGTGAACCTATGTTCGACACCCTCTCCATTCGCTTGAAAATCGTGCTGCTGTCCGGCCTGTGTCTGTTGGGGGTGATCGCGCTGGTCGTGAGCCTCAACCTCTATAACACCCATCAAAACGACCAATTAGTCAGCGACTCAAGCTCGCGCATGCTCACCTCCAGCGTGGAGCAGTTGCTGCAAGCCAAGGCCGGCGAACAAGCCGCACAATTGCAGAAAACCTTCAGCGACAGCCTGGTGGCCATTACCGCACTGGCTGACCAGATCAAGGACCTGCGCAACACCGGCGCCAAGCGCGGGCTGGAGGCTGGGGCATTGCGTGAAGAACTCAATCAGAGCCTGAAGACGGCCTTTGAACGCAACCGTGGCGTGTTGGGTGTCTGGCTCTCGTTCGAACCCAATGCCCTGGATGGCAAAGACAGCGAGTTCATCGATGACAAGGCGCGGGTGTCCAACGAAAAAGGGCGTTTCTCCAGCTATTGGAGCCGCGCCGGCGGTGAAGGCTTGAACACCATCATGGTCGAAGAGGATCTGACCAAGACCACCCTCAACCTCAGTGGCATCCCCTACAACAGCTGGTACACCTGCCCACGAGACAGCCGCAACACCTGCCTGCTTGACCCCTACGAGGACACCGTGGCCGGTAAGCCGGTGCTGATGACCACCATTTCCCTGCCGCTGATCGTGGACGGCAAAGTCATCGGCGTGATCGGCGTCGACATCGCCCTCAACGCCTTGCAAGCCAACACCGACGCCGCGCAGAAAAGCCTGTTCAACGGCGCGGCGCACCTGGAATACCTCTCCAGCACCGGTTTGATCGCAGCCTACAGCGGTGAACCCGCCAAGGTCGGCAAGAACCTGATCGATACCCTGGGTGCAGAAGGCAAAGAGATCGTGCAACTGCTGGCCACCGGCAGCCCGATGATCCGCGAACAGGACGACACGATTCGCGCCGTCTATCCGTTCAAACCGATTGCCGACGCCAAGAACTGGGGCGTACTCATCAAACTGCCCAAGAGCGTGATGCTCGCCGATAACATCAAACTGCAAGCGGTACTCGACGAAGCCCAGGCCAGCAGCCTGATCAAGACCTTGCTGATCGCCGCCGCCGCCGCGCTGCTGGGCTTGCTGCTGATCTGGCTGACCGCCACCGGCGTCACCCGCCCGATCAACAACGTGGCGGCCATGCTCAAGGATATCGCCAGCGGCGAGGGTGACCTGACCCAGCGCCTGGCGTACGCCAAGAAAGATGAACTGGGCGAACTGGCGAACTGGTTCAACCGCTTCCTCGACAAGCTGCAACCGACCATCGCGCAGATCAAGCAAAGCATCGCCGAAGCCCGTGGTACGGCAGATCAGTCATCCGAGATTGCCCGCCAGACCAGCGAAGGCATGCAAGTGCAGTTCCGCGAAATCGACCAGGTGGCCACGGCGTCCAACGAAATGAGCGCCACCGCCCACGATGTAGCCAACAGTGCCTCCAGTGCCGCCAATGCCGCACGCGGGGCTGACCAGTCGGCGCGTGAAGGCATGTCGATCATCGAGCAGAGCACCCGCGACATCACCACACTCGCCGAAGAGGTCAGCAAGGCGGTGTCTGAAGTGGAAGCCCTGGCGGTGAACAGCGAGCAGATCGGTTCGGTGCTCGAAGTGATCCGCAGCATCGCCGAACAGACCAATCTGCTGGCGCTCAACGCCGCCATCGAAGCGGCGCGGGCCGGGGAAAGCGGCCGTGGTTTTGCGGTGGTGGCCGACGAAGTGCGCAACCTGGCTAAACGCACCCAAGACTCGGTAGAGGAAATCCGCCAGGTGATCGAGCGCATCCAGAGTGGCACCCGTGGCGTGGTGGCGACCATGCATTCCAGCCAGCACCAGGCCCAGAGCAACGCCGGGCAGATCCATCAAGCCGTGCAGGCACTGGGCAAGATCAGCGATGCGGTGACGGTGATCAGCGACATGAACCTGCAGATCGCCAGCGCCGCCGAAGAGCAGAGCGCGGTGGCCGAAGAGGTCAATCGCAACGTCTCGGCGATCCGCACCGTGACTGAAGCCCTCACCGGCCAGGCGACCGAATCGGCGGCCATCAGCAGCCAGCTCAATGCGCTGGCCGGTCAACAGATGAAGTTGATGGATCAGTTCAAGGTCTGACCCCATGTGAGAGGGAGCAAGCCCCCTCCCACACTGGGATCACTTCAGACTTGGGGTCCCAGCCACGCCTGGACAAACGGCGCCACATCTTCTTTCGGCGCCGTACGCGGCGGGTTCTGCGGGGTGCCCAGGTAGAGGAAGCCAATCACTTGCTCATCCGCCGTCAGCCCCAGGCCTTTGGCGACGTGGGCCGAGTAGGACAATTCGCCGGTGCGCCACACGGCGCCAATCCCTTGGGCGTAGGCCGCCAACAGAATGCCATGGGCCGCACAGGCGGCTGCCAGCAACTGTTCTGACTTCGGCACCTTGAAGTGTTCCTGCAAGCGGGCAATCACCACCACGACCAACGGGGCACGCAACGGGCCGTTCTGGGCTTTGTCGATGACGGCTTGCGGAGCATCGGCATCTTGCAGGCGGGCGGCTTCGGCCAACAACGTGCCCATTTGCTCACGGGCGGCGCCTTCCACGGTGAGGAAACGCCATGGGCGCAACTGGCCATGGTCCGGCGCGCGCATGGCGGCGGCGAACAGCACATCGCGCTGCTCCTGGGTCGGTGCCGGCTCAAGCAAACGCGGCACGGAAACACGGTTGAGCAAAGCGTCGAGAGCCTGCATTGGCCACCTCCAGAAATAAATGTGCGGCCATTCTAGCGGGAATGAATCGGGTTCCACCAAACGATAATTGCTCTTATTCAATCTGCCCTGCCCTGTTAGACTTTGCGGCCTCATTTTCCGCCTTGTTCCAGGAAACTCGATGTTCCGTTCGTTTTTTCGCCTGTCGGCAGCGTTGATGGCCTTGAGCCTGAGCGCCTGCGATGCCCCTCCCAGGTTTACCCAGGCAGAGCCGGGGGAATCGCGGGCCGGCGGCGCGACGACGGTGAACAAGCGCGACCAGAATGCGTTTTCCCTGCCCTCAGCCAACCTGGCGCCGAGCCGTCGTCTGGATTTCAGCGTCGGTAACAGTTTTTTCCGCAGCCCATGGGTGATCGCACCGTCCACCACCACCGCGCGTGATGGCCTGGGGCCTTTGTTCAACACCAACGCCTGCCAGAACTGCCATATCAAGGACGGGCGCGGGCACCCACCGCTGCCCGACGCGCCGAATGCGGTGTCGATGCTGGTGCGCCTGTCGATTGCGCCTACGCCGATCGATGCCAAGCTTATCGAGCAACTCGGCGTGGTGCCCGAGCCTGTCTACGGCGGGCAGTTGCAAGACATGGCCGTGCCGGGCGTGGCCCCCGAAGGCAAGGTGCGAGTGGACTACACGCCGGTCAACGTCAGCTTCAAGGACGGCACGGTGGTTGAGTTGCGTAAGCCCACCTTGCAAATCACCCAGCTCGGCTACGGACCGATGCATCCAGATACACTTTTTTCAGCGCGAATCGCACCGCCGATGATCGGCCTGGGCCTGCTCGAAGCCATCAGTGACGCCGACATCCTGCGCAACACCGACGCGAAAACCGCCGACCAGGAAGCCCTCGTCGGCCGCGCCAACTGGGTGTGGGACGACGCCCAGCGCAAGACCGTCCTCGGGCGTTTCGGCTGGAAAGCCGGGCAACCCAACCTTAATCAACAAAATGTTCACGCGTTCTCTGGTGACATGGGCCTCACCACTTCCCTGAGACCCTTTGATGATTGCACGGATGCCCAGATTGCCTGCAAACAGGCCCCCAACGGCAATGGCCCCGATGGCGAGCCGGAAGTCAGCGATAACATCCTGCGCCTGGTGCTGTTTTACACGCGCAACCTTGCGGTCCCCGCACGCCGTGACGTCAATACGCCACAGGTGCTGGCCGGCAAAAACCTGTTCTACCAGGCCGGTTGCCAGGGGTGCCATAAACCGACGTTCACCACGTCCGCCTCTGCGTCCGAACCCGAACTGGCCAACCAGACGATCCGCCCCTACAGCGACCTGCTGCTGCACGACATGGGCGAAGGTCTGGCTGACCAGCGTAGCGAATTCAAGGCCGGGGGCCGCGACTGGCGCACACCCCCGTTGTGGGGCATTGGCCTGACGCAAACCGTGAGTGGCCACACCCAGTTTTTACATGACGGCCGCGCCCGCAACCTGCTCGAAGCCGTGCTGTGGCATGGCGGTGAAGCACAGGCGGCGCAACAACAGGTGTTGTCTTTCAACGCCGAGCAGCGCGCCGCGTTGCTGGCGTTCCTGAATTCTCTATAAGCTTCGCCCCAATTACAGAAGGGAGCTCTACATGTTCCGTCCCAAGTTGTTGTTCACCAGCCTGGCCGCACTCGCTCTCGGCGCCTGCTCGCCCCAGGACCCGCAAGCAGTGACCTCGGCGGCCATCGCCAAGCAAGTCATCCTGCCGACCTACAGCCGCTGGGTTGAAGCCGACCGCCAACTGGCCGTCAGCGCCCTCGCCTATTGCCAGGGCAAGGAAAGCCTGGACACCGCCCGCGCCGACTTCCTCCACGCACAAAAAGCCTGGGCCGAGTTGCAACCGCTGCTGGTCGGCCCGCTGGCCGAGGGCAACCGTTCGTGGCAGGTGCAGTTCTGGCCGGACAAGAAAAACCTGGTGGGCCGCCAGGTCGAACAACTGGTCAGCGCCCAGCCGCAGATCGACGCCGCTGCCCTGGCCAAGTCCAGCGTCGTGGTACAGGGCCTATCGGCCTACGAATACATCCTCTACGACGCCAAGACCGACGTCGCCGATCCAGCGCAAAAGGCGCGCTACTGCCCACTGCTGGTGGCGATCGGCGAGCGCCAGAAAAGCCTCGCCGAAGAGATTCTCGCCAGCTGGAACAGCACCGACGGCATGCTCGCGCAGATGACCAAGTTTCCCAACCAGCGCTACGCCGATTCCCACGAAGCCATCGCTGACCTGCTGCGTGCCCAGGTGACCGCGCTGGACACCCTGAAAAAGAAACTCGGCACGCCGATGGGCCGCCAGGCCAAGGGTATCCCGCAACCGTTCCAGGCTGACGCATGGCGCAGCCAGTCGTCCCTGCAAAGCCTGGAAACCAGCCTTGCCGCCGCGCAAACCGTCTGGGTGGGGGTCGACAACAAGGGCCTGCGCAACCTGCTGCCGTCGGAGCAAAAGCCGCTGGCCGACAAGATCGACGCCGCCTATGCCGCCGCCCTGAAACTGTTCGCCAGCAACCAGCGCACCCTCAGCGAGTTGTTGAACGATGACGCCGGGCGCCAGCAGCTCAATGACCTCTACGACAGCCTCAACGTGGTCCATCGCCTGCACGAAGGTGAGCTGGCCAAGGCGCTGGGCATCCAGCTGGGCTTCAACGCCAACGACGGTGACTGATGATGCTCAGGCGACAGGCTTTGGCGATTGGCAGCGTGCTGCTCAGCGCGCTCACGTTGGGTGGCTGGACGCTATTCAAGCAAAAGGACAAAAGCCCACTGCTGCTCTCGGCACGCGATGATGCCGAGGGCAAGCACTACGCGGTGGGTTTCCGCCTGGATGGCAAGCAGGTGTTTGCCACCCAGGTCGGCCAACGCTGCCACGACATCATCAACCACCCGGCGCTGCCGATTGCGCTGTTTGTGGCCCGCCGCCCGGGCACCGAGAGTTATCTGATCGACCTGCGTGATGGCGCGTTGCTGCAAACCATCACCTCGAACGCCAGCCGCCACTTCTATGGCCACGCGGTGATTCACCGGAGCGGCGAATGGCTGTATGCCACCGAGAACGACACCTCCGATCCCGGCCGCGGCCTGCTCGGCGTCTACCGGTTCGAAGGTGAGCGCCTGGTGCACAGCGGCGAGATCTCCACCCACGGCATTGGCCCGCACCAGGTGTCGTGGATGCCCGACGGCGAAACCCTGGTGGTGGCCAACGGCGGTATTCGCACCGAAGCCGAAAGCCGGGTGGAGATGAACCTCAACGCCATGGAGCCGAGCCTGGTGCTGATGCACCGCGATGGCACGCTGATCAGCAAGGAAACCCTCGGCCAGCAGATGAACAGCGTGCGCCATATGGGCATCGCCAACGATGGCACTGTCCTCACCGGGCAACAATTCATGGGGCCTTCCCACGAACGCTCGGAACTGCTGGCGATCAAGCGGCCGGGGCAACCGTTCGTGGCGTTCCCGGTGGCCGATGAGCAATTGCAGGCCATGGGGCACTACACCGCCAGCGTCGCGGTGCACAGCCAATTGCGCCTGGTGGCGCTGACTGCGCCACGGGGCAATCGGTTTTTTATCTGGGATATCGACAGCGGTGAGCTGCGCCTGGACGGCCCTTTGCCCGACTGTGCCGGCGTGGGGGCAGTGGCGGATGGCTTTGTCGTCACCTCAGGCCAGGGACGCTGCCGGTTCTACGATTGCCGTCAGAAACCATTGGTCGCCACACCCTTGGAGTTACCGGCGGGGCTTTGGGATAACCACCTGCATCTGATTTGAAGGCAAAAAAAAGGGCCTCGCATCGCAAGGCCCTGTTTCGGGGGGGTGAATTTTTTAAGGTTCATCTCAACTCTGTGGCCTCATCCCTTGAGACATCCCGAACATGAACAACAGCAGATCATGATCGGGCCTTGCCTTTACGTTCGCCTTGGCGACACGCGGTAACAGGCATTGCCCGTTACCGTCCACCGCACTGAGCACTTGTGTACGAGGTTGCTCCCACGCAGCCAGGGCCAGGGCTGCAACACCCAACGCACCGACCAGAAACAAACCTCGTGCTATTTCTAGCTTCATCTGGTTAAACCCTTGATAGCGCTGCCAAACGCCGTCTCGTAAAAGTAGCTGAGTTTTTTCCAGTCGGCATCGCTCCACGACGAATGGCGACGCAGTTGCAGCATGTCGTGGGAAGCGGCCCGATAGGCGGTCAAACGCTGGCGACACTTCTCGAAGTCCAGCAGCGCAACTTCCACATTGGCCGAATCACCTTCACCCGTTACCCGCACAAAGATGTGCTTGATATACAGGCAACCGTGCTGCCAACGGCCCTTGTGCATGCGCGCCAGGGTGCCGGCCAGTTCCTTGAGCAGGCGCTCATGGACAAGCTCGCCGTACTGTTCGCGGCCACCGGCGGCATACCAGTTTTCAATCTCGTCGAAACCGTCCAGCGACGCCGTGACCAGCAGTGCTTTCCATCGGTGTTCCGGGTCGCGACGGGCTTCGCAAAACACCAGCTCCGGTACGCGTACATCGAGTAAACGCAAACCCTTGAGGGCGTCACGCTCACGTAGCACGGTCGGGCGTCCGAACGGGTGGAACCAACTGCGGTAGATGTGCCCGGTCTGGCGTTTGCTGTAGAGCAAGCGCCCATTGGGGCTGATGACCCGCTGCACACCACTTTCACCGCCACGCCGACGATTGGGTTCCTCGACCCATTCCCCTTTAAGGCGCCAGAAATAATCAAACCGCTCCTCGGGAGCTACATGACTACCTGCTACGCACTCAACTGCCATCCTGTCACCTCTTACGCAATACATAGACTCGCCACATGGCGTAGAGCGGCATGAAGTCCAGGGATTCCTGAACACGGAAACCGGCCTGCTCAAATTCTGCCTCGACAGTAGCCGCCGGTAACACAAACCGATTTTGGTAACCTTCCTGCTCACCTCTTTCGCGACGCCGGGACTCGGCGCGCTTGCGTCTCCAGGCCTTGAAATTGCCATCGACCCACAGCGAGAGGATCACGCTGTCGCGCGTCACACGCTGAAACTCCTGCAATATCGCCAGCCTATGCTCCGGATCACCAATGTGGTGCATCAAGCGCATGCAGAAAATGCTGTCGACCGAGTTGTCCGGCAAATCGATATCAAAGGCCGATGTCTGCAAAGTGCGTACCCGTTTCACCACATCCGCCGGTTGGGCGACTGTGGCGACCTTCAACATCGATGCCGAATTATCAGCGCCGATAATCACACGGTTGGGTTTTTCGGCCAGTAATGGCCAGAAGCGCCCGGCACCGCAGGGCAGGTCCAGGACCAGCCCAGGCTCACCGGCCATGGCCAGCGCACCACGCGCCAATTGCTCGTCGCGTTTGTGGGACAACCGGCGAGCCAGATTGTCCTGATGCTTGAGCAAATAATTCTGCGCGTGTTGGTCGTCGTACTTTTCGGAAAATTCGAGCTTGATCGGGGAAGGCATCTAAACATCTCCAGTTGCTGATGCCTACAACCTTAAGCAGCAAACTGTGATCGACAGGTCAACTGGTTGTGAAAAACTTGTCCTGTCCAACCCCATACATTTCAAGACTTTACAGACACAAACGGTGGCATGGGGCCATCTTCGCCGAAAAGCACGTTAACTGCCGCAGCATAGCGGCAGGCTGGCGAATCAGGGTTTGACCTGGCTCAACTCGACATGAAAGCGGCAGCCGTTGGGCTCCATGGTGCTCAGGCTGACGCTCCAGCCCTGGCTCTCGCAGATGCGTTGCACCAGCGACAAACCCAATCCAAGGCCCTCACCGCGCTTCTCGCTGCCACGCACAAAAGGCTCGAACATCGCTTCACGTTTTTCTTCCGGTATACCGACGCCGGAGTCTTCAACGATAAAACCGCTCGGCTCCAGGGTGAGGCGGATAAACCCTTGCTCGGTGTAATGCAGCGCGTTGCGCAGCAAGTTACCCATCACCGCATGCAAGAACGTGGTGTTGTAGCGGGTCGCCAAGGGGTTGCCAGGAATGTAGATCAACTCAAGCCCTTTTTGCTCGATGGGCTCGCGCCAGATACCGAGCAAGTCATCGGCCACCTGTTTGAGATTGACCTGCGGCGACATGGCAGCATCATCATGTTTGGCACGGGCGAGCATCAGGAAGGTTTGCACCAGCTCGCGCATTTCCTCACTGGCGCGGGCGATGCGCTCGACCTGGGCACGGCCGCGCTGATCAATCGCCGGGTTCTCCAGCAACAGTTCGCAGGAAGTCGCCAACACCATCAAGGGTGTGCGCAATTCATGGCTCACGTCGCTGGTAAACAACTGCTCACGGGACAACGCCTGACGCAAGCGGCCGAGCGTGGCATCGAAAGCCACCGCCAGTTCACCCACTTCATCGGCCGCATAATCCGGGGCCAACGGCGGCGCCAGGCCAAGCAACTGGTCACGATGGCGTACCTGGCGGGCCAGGCGTACCACCGGTGCCATCACCTTGCGGGCCAACACCCAACCCAGGAACACCGCCAGCGCCAGGCTGAGCACGAACCCCACCAGCACCACCGCAAACAACACGCGCTCACGCTCTTCAAAGTCGCTCTGGTCTTGCAGCAGGACATAACGCCGACCGTCGACCACTTCGACCATGGCGTGGTACGACAGCGCTTCGCGAAACACCTCATGAAAGCCTGGGTCCAGGTGTCGCAAATCCTTGGGCAGTTCGAAATCGCCGCGCCCACCGCTGAAATAGAACAACTGGTCCGGCTCCGGCCGGTGGCTCCAGTCTTCGACGCTGTCCATCAATAGCAACCGTTGCAGGTCGCCACCCAGGCCCGCCGAGATCAATTTTTCTTCCACCAGGTGCACCGTCGCAACAATGCCCATGGCGAAAGCACCCGCCACCAGCGCGCTCATCAAGGCAAAGGCGATGATGATCCGCTGGGCAAGGCTTTGCTTAAACTCCATCACGCCCCTCGGCCAGGCGGTAACCGACGCCGTGCACCGTCTGCAGCAATGGCTTGGCGAAAGGTTTATCGATCACCTGGCGCAACTGGTGAACGTGGCTGCGCAGGCTGTCGCTGTCCGGGCAGTCATCGCCCCACAGGGCTTCTTCGAGCACTTCGCGGCGCAACACATGCGGACTCTTCTGCATCAGCACCGCCAGCAACTTCAGGCCCACCGGGTTGAGCTTGAGCAGGCGCCCTTCGCGGGTGACTTCCAGGGTATCAAGATCGTAGAACAACTCGCCCACCTGCAAGGCGCGACGACCACCGCCCTGGGCACGGCGCAGCACAGCTTCAATGCGCGCAGCCAATTCGGACAAGGCGAACGGCTTGAGCAGGTAATCATCGGCACCCGACTTGAAGCCCTGCAACCGGTCATCCAACTGATCTCGGGCAGTGAGCATGATCACCGGTGTGTCACGGCGCGCGTCTTCGCGCAGGCGTTTGCACAAGGTGTAGCCATCAATGCCTGGCAGCATGATGTCGAGCACGATCAGATCGTAATGCTCGGTGGCCGCCAGGTGCAGGCCCGATAAACCGTCCTGCGCGCAGTCAACGGTATAGCCCTTGAGCCCCAGGTAGTCCGCCAGGTTGGCCAGAATATCGCGGTTGTCTTCAACCAATAGAATTCGCATGAGCAGTGTCTCCGTACTGTCGTGCCAGCCGTGCTGGCTCGCGCAGCTTAAGGCCTGGCGTGGCTCAGGGATAGACCTGTCGGACTTATCGATTAATCTTCTCAACCAACTTTATGATCTAATGAGTTTTTCACTATAGATTCACAGGTCGCCAACAAGGCCTGGCCGAAGATCATCGCCCATTAATAGAAGGATTATGCTGGACATGGGGTTTCTCAAAACCGCGCCTATGCGCTACCTGCTGCTCGTCACCGGCGCATGGTTGGTTATTTTCCTGCTCACCCGCAGCGTCCTGCTACTGACTCACCTGAGTGAAGTCGGAGGCAACGTACTGCCGGTGTTTGGCGTGGGCTTGCTGTACGACTTGGGCTTCCTGACCTATGCAGCCTTGCCGCTGGGCCTGTATTTGCTGCTTTGCCCACCGGGGCTGTGGCGCCGTCGCGGCCATCGCTGGTTCCTGCAAGCGGTGTTGACGGTCAGCCTGTTCGCCATGCTGTTTACCTCGGTGGCCGAATGGCTGTTCTGGGACGAGTTCGGCGTGCGCTTCAACTTTATCGCCGTGGATTACCTGGTGTATTCCGACGAGGTGCTGAACAACCTGCTGGAGTCTTATCCGATCGGCAAGTTGCTCAGCCTGTTGGCGATGCTGGCGGTGGTGCTGAGCGTGGCACTGCGCAAACCCTTCAACGCCGCCTTGAATGCACCGCTGCCGCCGATGCGCGGCCGCTTGCTGAGCGCCTTGAGCCTGTTGATCGCCGCCGGCCTCAGCCTGCAACTGATCAGCCAGGACAGCCCGCGTACCCAAGGCGGCAACGCCTACAAGAACGAACTGGCGAGCAATGGCCCGTATCAGTTTTTCGCGGCATTTCGCAATAACGAGCTGGACTACACGCAGTTCTACAAGAGCCTGCCAACCGAGGTGGTCGCCCAGCAGCTACGCACCGAACTCAGCGAGCCCAACGCGCGCTTTATCGGCAAAGACCCGCTGGATATCCGCCGTGCCATCGAGAACCCCGGCACCTTGCGCAAGCCCAATATCGTGCTGGTGACCATCGAAAGCTTCAGCGCCAAATACATGGGCAGCAACGGTGATGGGCGCAACCTTACGCCCAACCTCGATGCGCTGCGCAAGCAAAGCCTGTACTTCAATAACTTCTATGCCACCGGTACGCGTACCGACCGTGGCCTGGAAGCCATCACCCTGGCCATTCCGCCAACGCCAGGGCGCTCGATCGTCAAGCGCATAGGGCGCGAAAGCGGCTTTGCCAGCCTGGGTCAACAACTCAGCGCCATCGGCTACGACAGTGTGTTTGTCTATGGCGGGCGTGGTTACTTCGACAACATGAACGCGTTCTTCAGCGGCAATGGCTATCGGGTCGTGGACCAGAGCAGCGTGGCCGAATCGGATATCTCGTTTAAAAATGCCTGGGGCATGGCCGACGAAGACCTCTACCGGCAGACCCTGAAACTGGCCGATGCCGACTACGCCAAGCAGCAGCCGTTTCTGCTGCAATTGATGACCACGTCCAACCATCGCCCCTACACCTACCCGGACGGGCGTATTGATATCAAGTCCGGCAAGGGCCGAGACGGTGCGGTCAAATACACCGACTACGCCATCGGCCAGTTCCTTGAGGCCGCACGCCAGAAGCCCTGGTTCGATAACACGATCTTCGTGTTCGTCGCAGACCATACGGCCGGCAGCGCGGGCAAGGAAGACTTGCCGATCACCAACTACCAGATCCCCCTGTTCATCTACGCCCCGAAATTGATCGAGGCCCGGGAAACCGCGCAACTGGCCAGCCAGATCGACTTGGCGCCCACTTTGCTGGCCCTGCTCAACCTGAGCTACGAGTCCACCTTCTTTGGTCGCAACCTATTGCAAGACAGCCCATTGCCACCGCGTGTGGTGGTCGGCAACTACCAGCACCTGGGGTTGTTCGACGGCAAGGACCTGGCGATCCTCAGCCCGCGCCAAGGGTTGCGTCGCCATGATCAGGCGCTGGGTGAAAGCCAGGAGTTACGCGTGGGCAGCGATGATCCGTTGATCCAGCGGGCGATCACCTACTATCAAGCTGCCAGCTACGGTTACACACAACAACTGCTCGGCTGGAAAGCCCCCAAGAACGCGGCACCGGCGCTCACCGCCGACTGATAAACCCACGAAGTGCGCGTCCCGCCCTTGCCTCCTCCCAGGCAAGGGCGTAACACTTGCGGCCTTGCTCCGGCGACGGCCCCCTTTTTCATGTCCGACACCCTCCTGCTGATTGAAGACGACCGCCCACTGGCCGCGCTGACGGCCGAGTTCCTGCGCGCCGAAGGTTTTACCGTTGCGGTGGAGCACCGTGGCGATCATGCAGCCCAGCGCATTCTCGATGAACAGCCGGCGCTGTTGATCCTGGACGTGATGTTGCCGGGTATCGACGGCTTCACTCTGTGTCGACAGATTCGTGATCACTACCCCGGGCTGATCCTGATGATGACGGCATTGGATGAAAACGCCGAACAATTGACCGGCTTCGATGTGGGGGCGGACGACTATGTGGTCAAGCCCGTCGACCCGCTGCTGTTGCTGGCGCGTATCCGCTCACTGCTGCGCCGCCGTGCGCAAACGCCCCGCGCCACTTACCAATGGGGTAGTTTCCGATTGGACTTGAACAGCCATTTCGCTTGGCTCAAAGAAACCCCTTTGCAGTTTTCGGTGGCCGAGTTCGAATTGCTGGCGATTTTCGCCCGCCATTGCGGCGTGTTGCTGACCCGCGAAAAACTCCTCCAGAGCCTGCGGGGCCTGGAGTACGACGGGGTCAACCGCTCCATCGATATGCGCGTGTCGCGCCTGCGTAAAAAGCTGATGAACCTGGCTTGCCCGGTGACCATCCAGACGATCACGGCCCAAGGCTATCTCTTTGTCGAAATCCCACAGGACGGCCAAGATGCTGTCTAAAGTGCGCCCTTGGATGGCGGTCGTGGCGGGCACCGCTTGGGCGGCCTTGACGTGTTATCTGTTGTGGCTGTGCGCCAACGCTTCGGTGTTTGTCGGTGAAGACAGTTTTCTACGCTTGATGGCCGGGCCGGGCTACCTGGTGGCCGAGCAGCTCAAAGCCTTGCCGGCCGACCAACGCGAATCGCACATGGACACTTTGCGCGCACATTTCCAGTACCCGGTGGCACTGGTCGCGCTGGATGACGTCGAGCTGCCGCCGGAAGCCTTGGTGATGCTGGAACATCAACAGCCGGCGCTCAATAGCGACGAAGACATCACCTACTTCCCGCTGGACGATGACACCGTGATCCAGTTCGGCCCCATGTGGGGCACGGCTGAGGTCGATGACCTGCTGAAATTTCCGATTTACTGGATAACAGCAGGCGTCGCCGGCCTGCCGGTGTTACTGCTGCTCTGGCTCGGCTTACGCGCACACAGCCGGCGCACCAGCGAACTGGGCAAGCTCAATGCCTGTCTCGGTACACTGGCGCACACGCCGAATGTGATGTTGCCCGCGATGGGCAAGGAATGGGCGCCGTTGCTGCAGACGCTGCAACAACATGCCCAGGCCATCAGCGCCATGGGCGAACGCCACCGCGAAGTCTCCCAAGCGGTATCGCATGAACTGCGCACGCCCCTGGCACGCATGCGCTTTGCCCTGACCCTGCTGGGCAAAAGTGACGACCCGCCGACACGCACCCGACTTCAGGAGCGCTTGCTCACCGACGTCGAAGAACTGGAAGCCTTGGTGCGGGCCAGCCTGGCTTTCGCACGAATGGCCGGTTCTGCATCAGACCTGCACTACGAGCCCATCCGCATTCGCGAGTGGCTGCATCAGGAATTTGCCTTGCTGGACGGACATCAGCGCCACCTGAGCCTGGAGACCGACCCACCGGAGCTGGAGCTGATCGGCGACCGTGCGCTGTTGCACCTGATCGTGCGCAACCTGCTGAGCAACGCCATCACCTATGCCCGCGACCAGGTGTGTGTCAGCGCGGCCTACCATGGCCAACACCACCTGATACTGCACGTCGACGATGACGGCCCTGGCGTCGTGGCGGAAAACCGTGAAAAAATCTTCGAGCCTTTCGTACGGCTGGCCATGGGCGGTGACGCTCCAGGCGGCTTCGGCCTTGGCCTGGCGCTGGCCAAACGGGCGACGCAGTGGCACCGCGGTGAACTCTCGGTGGCCCGCAGCCCGCGGGGTGGCGCACGCCTGAGCCTGGTCCTGCCGCTGCGCCCACCTCAGTAGCGCAGCGCGTGTTACAGCCTGTGACAGCGAACAGTTCGTATCGCCCGTAACCTCGCCACCTGAATTCCAGGTTGGAGAGCCCGCCCATGCGTCCCCCGAAAAAGCACCTGCACCGGCTGATGGGGTCATTGTGCATTGCCGCCAGCTCATTGTTCGTCAGCGATGCCTGGGCTTTTGCCCAAGCGGCGCCTTACCACGCCGGCTCGATCAAGCCAAACCACCTGCCCCAGGCGGTCATGGATCAGCAACTGACCCGGTTCTACACAGAATGGAAGGCGCTTTATCTATCCGCCGAATGCGGCAACGGGCGCTATTTCATCAAGGTCAATGCCGACGGCAAGCCGGTGGGCGGCGGCACCGCCCCGCACACCATTACCGTATCCGAAGCCCACGGCTATGGCATGCTGCTCAGCGTGATGATGGCCGAGCAGGACCCGGACGCGCAGCAGATCTTTGACGGCATGGTGCGCTATTTCAAAGACCACCCAGCCAAATCCGATCCCGGGTTGATGGCCTGGAACCAGGTCGAAGGCTGCGGCAACTCCACTGGCCGGTTCCGCGGCAACGCCAGCGCCACCGACGGTGACCTGGATATCGCCTACGCCCTGCTGCTGGCTGACCAGGCGTGGGGCAGCCAAGGTGCGATTGACTACCGCAGCCAAGCCAACCAAGTGCTGGCGGCGATCATGCACCATGAGGTACACCTGCGAACCCATCATCTGCTGCTCGGCGACTGGGCCGGCACCGATGGCGATTCCGAGCTTGAATACGCCACCCGCAGCTCGGATTTCATGCAGTCGCACCTCAACAGTTTTTTTGCGATGACCGGTGACAGGCGTTGGCTGGCTGTTCGTGACAAAACCTACTCGATCATCCACACCTTCACCGAGCGCTACAGCGCGAGCAGCGCCCTGCTGCCGGACTTCATCAGCCACCTCGACACCTCGATCACACCCGCCCGCGCCGACCTGCTGGAAGGCAAGCACGACGGCGATTACGCGTGGAATGCGGCCCGCTACCCGTGGCGGGTCGGCCTGGACTACCTGATGTACGGCGACGTGCGTGCGCTGGAGGCCCTGACTCCGTTCAACCACTGGGCGCGCACAATCACCGGCGATCAGCCCGCGGCGTTCAACAACGGTTACCGGGTCGATGGCAGCGTATTCGACGAAGACCAGGATGACCCGGTGTTTATTTCCGCCTTGGGGGTCAGCGCCATGATCAGCCCCGGCAACCAGCCATGGCTCAATAACATCTGGGACAACCTGCAACACCGTCCACTCAAGGCCCATGACTACTACGCCAATACCCTCAAGTTGCTGGGGATGGTGGTCATGTCCGGCCACTGGGAACGGCCCAGGCCTGCGCCCCCTGAAAGAACCGCGCACCTGCCTGTTCATCAGCCGCTCGACCAAGCTCTATCGCAACCCATGGCCCTCATGTCGAGTACCCGACTGACCTTGGCACGGGGGTTCACGTTCAAGAAACTGCTGAGGCGCCGCTCAATAGGCTGAGCGCTGGCGCTGCATAAAAAAACCCCGCCTGCATCACTGCAGACGGGGTTTTTCAGGTGCCGGGTAAGGCTGGCTTACATCATGCCGCCCATGCCACCCATGCCGCCCATGTCTGGCATACCGCCGCCAGCTGCGCCTTCTTTCTTCGGTGCATCAGCGATAGCCGCTTCGGTAGTCAGGATCAGACCGCCGATGGAGGATGCCGCTTGCAGCGCGGAACGGGTTACCTTGGTTGGGTCCAGGATGCCCATTTCGATCATGTCGCCGTATTCGCCAGTAGCAGCGTTGTAACCGTAGTTACCTTTGCCGTTCTTGACTTCGTTGACCACAACGCTCGGCTCGTCGCCGGAGTTGGCAGCGATCTGACGCATCGGAGCTTCAACAGCGCGACGCAGAACAGCGATACCGACGTTCTGGTCAGCATTGTCGCCGGTCAGGCCAGTCAGGGCTTCCAGAGCACGGATCAGCGCAACGCCACCGCCAGGTACCACGCCTTCTTCGACGGCTGCGCGGGTTGCGTGCAGGGCGTCTTCAACGCGGGCTTTCTTCTCTTTCATTTCAACTTCGGAACCAGCGCCAACCTTGATCACTGCAACGCCGCCGGACAGCTTGGCCAGACGCTCTTGCAGTTTTTCACGGTCGTAGTCCGAGGAAGTTTCAGCAACCTGGGCACGGATCTGAGCGATACGGGACTCGATGTCGCCGTCAACGCCAGCACCGTCAACGATGATGGTGTTTTCCTTGGAGATGGTCACGCGCTTGGCGCTACCCAGGTTTTCCAGGGTGGCGCTTTCCAGGCTCAGGCCGATCTCTTCGGAGATAACGGTACCGCCGGTCAGGACGGCGATGTCCTGCAGCATGGCCTTGCGACGGTCGCCGAAGCCCGGTGCCTTGACGGCTGCGACTTTGACGATGCCACGCATGTTGTTCACAACCAGCGTCGCCAGGGCTTCGCCTTCAACGTCTTCGGAAATGATCAGCAGTGGGCGGCCGGCTTTGGCAACGGCTTCCAGCACTGGCAGCATTTCGCGGATGTTGGAGATCTTCTTGTCGACCAGCAGGATCAGCGGGCTGTCCAGCTCGGCAACCATGGTGTCCGGCTTGTTGACGAAGTACGGGGACAGGTAGCCACGGTCGAACTGCATGCCTTCTACAACCGACAGTTCGTTTTCCAGGCCGGTGCCTTCTTCAACGGTGATCACGCCTTCTTTACCGACTTTTTCCATGGCTTCGGCAATGATGTCGCCGATGGAGCTGTCGGAGTTGGCGGAGATGGTACCTACCTGAGCGATAGCCTTGGAGTCAGCGCAAGGCTTGGACAGGTTCTTCAGCTCTTTGACGATGGCGATGGTCGCCTTGTCGATACCGCGCTTCAGGTCCATCGGGTTCATGCCGGCAGCGACGGCTTTCAGGCCTTCGTTGACGATCGACTGAGCCAGAACGGTGGCGGTGGTGGTGCCGTCGCCTGCGTCATCGTTGGCACGGGAGGCAACGTCTTTGACCAGCTGCGCGCCCATGTTTTCGAAACGGTCTTCCAGTTCGATTTCTTTGGCGACGGAAACGCCGTCCTTGGTGATGGTCGGAGCGCCGAAGCTCTTCTCGATGATCACGTTACGGCCTTTCGGGCCCAGGGTCGCTTTTACCGCGTCAGCCAGGACGTTGACACCGGTGAGCATTTTCTTGCGGGCGGAATCGCCGAATTTAACTTCTTTAGCAGCCATGATCGATATTCCTTAAATTCTTTGGAGTAACGGAAAAATGAGCGGGGAAATCAGGCTTCCAGTACGGCGAGAATCTCGTTCTCAGCCATTACCAGGAGGTCTTCGCCGTCAACTTTCACAGTGTTGCTACCGGAGTAAGGGCCGAAAACAACCTTGTCACCGACTTTAACGGCCAGCGCACGTACCTCACCGTTTTCCAGAGTCTTGCCTGGGCCCGCAGCGACGATCACACCGTGGTTGGCTTTTTCAGCAGCCGAACCTGGCAGAACGATACCGCCAGCGGTTTTCTTTTCTTCTTCGCTGCGACGGATTACGACGCGGTCGTGCAGAGGACGAAGCTTCATTGTCGATCTCTCCTAATTGTGTTTTTCATCGGCCGGTATCAATTCCGGCGGGTTAAATTCCGGCGGGGCCGGTCGCGGTTCGCAAAGCAAACCGCTGAAGTCTGTCTGGTGTCGCCACCAGAAACCTTGCGGTGACCGTTACATAAGGGCGCCTGGGCTTATTACAAGGGGCCATGAATGAAATTTTTTGTGTCTACGGTCGGGTAAAAGCAACACGGCACCCGAAGGTGCCGTGCCGATAAAGCGCTTATTTGGAGTCGCGGTGTTCGAACTCGCCTTCGATCACGTCACCTTCACGCCCCAGGGGCTGGCGCGGAGCCGGACCGCCACGGGGTTGCAGGTCATCGGCGAAGGCACGCTGGCGAATCGCAGCCTCTTCGGCGCGCTGGCGCATCTTGCCGGCCAGCAGCTTGCGGGTGAACGGCAGCAGCATGACCAGGCCGACCACGTCACTGACAAAGCCCGGCAGGATCAACAGGCCACCGGCCAGGGCCATCATCAAGCCTTCGAGCATGGTCTGGGCCGGCAACTCGCCGCGATTCAGGCTTTCACGGGCACGCAGGGCCGTAGCCAGGCCTGCGACGCGCAGTACCAGGACGCCGAGCATCGAGCCGGCAATAATCAGCAACAACGCCGGGAAAAACCCGATTGCGCTGCTGACTTGAACGAATACGAACAGCTCCAGCACCGGGAACAGCAGAAAGAGCAATAAAAAAGGGCGCATCAAATGGTTCCTCAACGCAAGAATGCCTTGCTAGTCCACCTTAGATGACGTCGCCATTTCGTGAATTCAAGCGCCGGCCGCTGCTTTTTTCGGCCAGACCTCGGCGTGAGCCAATGAAACCAAGGCCTCGCGCACTTGTGTCGGAGTATTACAAGACTCGGCAAACGGCAACCAATGCAACGCTTGGCCGATGCGCAAGTGCATGCCTTGACTGTCGATACCGACCAATTGCGCAGGCTCGGACGTCGGCAAACCGGCCAGGTCGACGTAATGGGCAATCGCCTTGGTGTGATCGCTGTTCATGTGCTCGATCATGCTGCGCTCAGCCTTGCCCGCGAAGGGGTTGGCCAGGGTCAACTGGTCGACCCAGTGAATCGCGCCAAAACCACCGATATAACGGTGGCGTACCGGCTTGAGTACCCAGAAATCAAAATCATGGGCCTTGTGGTAGTTGGCCGATTCGGGGAAGTAGCGGTAATAACGTTCGGCCGCCGCGTCGATCGCCGCCTGATCGTCCAGTTGCTCGGCAACTGCCAGGTAGGTCAGGCGCCCGACGGCCTGCACATCATCGGCCTCGCGCTCCCCCACCAGCAGCGAGCATTTCGGGTCCTTTTGCAGGTTATGGGTGTGCTGGGCGATGCGGCTGATCAGGATCAGCGGGCGGCCCTGCTCGTCCAGGCAATAAGGCACGACCGAACCGAAAGGGAAGCCAGGCATGGCTTTGGACAGTGTGGAGAGAGCCCCACGGTATTCCTTGAGCAACAGCTCTCGGGCGTTCTTGGCAACGTGCGCGCTCAACGTATGACTCCTCGGGTATTCGGTCGCCCATGGCACATGGGAATGGATCTCAACACAAGGTAATCAATATCCGCGCAGGTTGCCAGCGCCGCCCCGGCAGCTTTTGCCGTGTGGGTTACCAGGCCACGCCAAAGCCCGCGGTGTAGCGCGTCTTGCTCAAGCTGCTTTCCGAATCGCCACTGATAATGTCGCGCTCGGCCTTGAGATTGAGCGAAGCCCACTCAGTGACTTTGTAACGCAGGCCCATTTGCGCATCCACGGAGTATTCGGACGGCCCGGCCAGCGGTTTGCCCAGCTCACCACTGGTGAAGAACTCAACGGTCTTGCCCACCAGGTAGCGGTTGTAGTTCCACTTCATGGCCAGGGAGTAGAAGTTGTCCTTGCCACCGTCGGCATATTCGTAATCGGTGCGGTTGACCAGGGAGCCGAGGGAGAATGCGCCCAGCTCATCATCCCAGAACTGGTAGCCGGGGCCGGTACCCACGGTGCGTTGCCGCGCCAGGTCTTCCACTTTGTCGCGCTTGTAGGTCAGGCGACCCTGCCAGAACCAATGTTCGGTGATGAAGCGGTCCAGGTCATATTCCAGGGCCCAGTTGTCGGTGGTGGTGACGTCGTCCTGGAACTCGCGGTTGTACTCACCCTTCCCGGTATGGCGCCACTGGCCGTGACGGGCGGTGGTCTTGAAGTCGATGTCGTAATCGTTGGTGTCTTTGTCGGCACGCTTGTAGTCCAGCGCCAGGTCGACATTGCCCTTCCACACCAGGTCCTCGATCACCGGCTTGGGCTTGATGATCTGCTGGATGCTCGCCAGGTCCACGGTCTTGGGCGCTTCACCGTTGGCCAGGACCACCTTTCCATCGTCTGCGGCCTTCAGCGACTTGGCTTTCTCACCGGTATAGGCGTCCTGCTTGACCAGCAACTCCTGGTCGCTCTCCAGGGTTTTCACCTGCTTCCAGTCCACCGGGATCGAGCCGGCGTAGTCTGTCTGGATCAGCAGTTTGCCGCCGTCAAAGACTTTGATCTTGCCGGTCAGCCGGTCGCCGTTCTTCAACCACACGGTGTCGGCGAGCAAAGGGGTGGAGGCGCTTAAAACAGCAAGGCACAGCAGGGTTCTGGACAACATAAGCAGATTCGGGGCTCGAGGTTGGCGAAAAAAGGGCGCTATCGTGTTAGATAGCTACGACTGACTCAAGGATTTATATTGAGTTCAATTCTCATCGCCATGTTTACAGACGTTTCTTACAAATACGCGAAGATCTCAACGGATATATCCACAGTGAATCCACCTGCCGATACGCCGCAAAACCCCGCCGAGATGCGCCGTACCGCGCTGTACCTGACGCTGGCGCAAGTCCCGCAAGGTTGTGTCGTGAGTTACGGCGAATTGGCGCGCCTGGCCGGCCTGGGTCGGGCGGCACGCTGGGTGGGGCGCACCCTCAGCCAACTGCCCGAAGACACTCGACTGCCCTGGCATCGCGTGCTGGGCGCCGGTGGTCGGATAAGTCTGCCGGTGGGCAGTGCTTCAGGTGACGAACAACGTGCGCGTTTACGCAGCGAAGGTGTCAGCATCCTGAACAATCGCGTTGATATTCAGCGTCATGGCTGGCGCCCGGTAGAGCACAGCGGTTAGAGTGCGCGCTTTGTTTCCGCAAATCTGAGGCAGATTCCAGCCCATGCCCCGTAAAACCTGGCGCGCCGCGCTCGCCGCCTATGCCAGCCCTTCGACGTTGGTGCTGTTGTTGCTCGGCTTCGCCGCCGGCTTGCCTTACATGTTGGTGTTCTCGACGCTTTCCGTATGGCTGCGCGAGGCCGGTGTGGCCCGCGAGACCATCGGTTATGCGAGCCTGATCGGCCTGGCCTATGCCTTTAAATGGGTCTGGTCACCGCTGCTCGACCAATGGCGCCTGCCGCTCCTCGGAAAACTGGGGCGCCGCCGTTCGTGGCTGGTGCTTGCCCAGTCGCTGGTGATCCTCGGATTGATCGGCATGGGGTTCTGCGACCCGCAAAAACACCTGTCCTGGTTGATCGCCATTGCGGTGATCGTGGCCTTCGCCTCGGCCACCCAGGACATCGCCGTAGATGCCTATCGCCTGGAAATCGCCGACGACAGCCGCCAGGCCGCACTGGCCGCCAGCTACATGTCCGGTTATCGCATTGCGGCGTTGCTGGCCACAGCCGGCGCGCTGTTCTTTGCCGAAGGTTTCGGCTCTACCGGCTTCAACTATAAGCATTCGGCCTGGACCGGCACCTATGTCATGTTCGGCGTGCTGATGATCCCGGCACTCCTGACCACCTTGTTCATGCGCGAACCCGATGTGCCACTGCGTACCCAACTGCAGGCCGGCCGCTACAGCTTCTCGCACCAACTGGTCTCGGTATTCGTCTTGATCGTGCTGCTGGTGTCGGTCCCGGCGATGTTCACCCAGCTGTACAACACCGATTTCGCCAGCGTGCTGTTCCACGGCGTCACCCTGTGGGAGCTGTTGATGGAAGATCGCGCCTTCCTGCGTGCCATCCTCTATATCCTGCTCACCACCCTGTGCCTGTCGACCATGGGCCGCCGCGGCCTGGCGCCGGTGCTGACACCGGTCAACGACTTTATCCTGCGCTACCGTTGGCAGGCGTTGCTGCTGCTCGGGCTGATCGCGACCTATCGCATGTCCGACACCGTAATGGGCGTGATGGCCAACGTGTTCTATATCGACCAGGGCTTTACCAAGGACCAGATTGCCGGGGTCAGCAAGATCTTCGGCCTGATCATGACCCTGCTCGGCGCCGGCATGGGCGGCCTGCTGATCGTGCGCTTCGGTATCTTGCCGATCCTGTTTATCGGCGGCGCGGCCTCGGCCGCGACCAACCTGCTGTTCGTGATGCTGGCCGATATGGGCCCGGACCTGCAGATGCTGATCTTCACCATTTCCCTGGATAACTTCAGCTCGGGCCTGGCCACTTCGGCGTTTGTCGCCTATCTGTCGAGCCTGACCAACCTCAAGTTCTCCGCCACCCAATATGCGCTGCTCAGTTCGATCATGCTGTTGCTGCCGCGCCTGATTGGCGGGTACTCCGGCGTGATGGTGGAGAAGTTCGGTTATCACAACTTCTTTATCATCACCTGCCTGCTGGGCGTACCGACGTTGTTCCTGATTGCGTTGCACTGGTTTCAGGAAAGTCGACGGGCGCGGTTGAGTCCTCCAGTAGAAGACTGACAAGCACTCCGTGGCGAGGGCGCTTGCCCCCGGTGGGGTGCGCAGCGCCCTCAAAAAAAAGCGGGCGACTGCTGCGCAGTCGAACGGGAGCAAGCTCCCTCACTACAGACAGCCCTTTATTCTGATACCTGTACGGCGGCGGCTCACGCCCGTACAATCCCAAGTCATTTCAAGTCCAAGCAACCGACAACGGCCTACCATGCGTACCAGTCAATATTTGCTCGCCACACAGAAAGAAACGCCTTCCGACGCGGTTGTGATCAGCCATCAGTTGATGCTGCGCGCCGGCATGATCCGCAAACTGGCCTCCGGCCTGTACACCTGGCTGCCCATGGGCTTGAAGGTGATGCGCAAGGTCGAAGCCATCGTTCGTGAAGAAATGAACGCCGCCGGGTCTCTGGAAGTGTTGATGCCGAGCACCCAACCGGCTGAGCTGTGGCAGGAATCCGGGCGCTGGGAAGAGTATGGCCCTGAGTTGCTGCGCTTCAAGGATCGCCATGGTCGCGACTTCTGCGCCGGCCCGACCCACGAAGAAGTGATCACCGACCTGATGCGCAACGAGCTGAGCAGCTACAAGCAGCTGCCGCTGAACCTGTATCAGATCCAGACCAAATTCCGTGACGAAATCCGCCCACGCTTCGGTTTGATGCGCGGCCGCGAATTCATCATGAAGGACGCCTATTCGTTCCACGCCGACCAGGCGTCCCTGCAGGTCACTTACGACCGCATGCACACCGCTTACTGCAACGTGTTCACGCGTCTGGGCCTGAAATTCCGCCCGGTTGAAGCCGACAACGGCTCCATCGGCGGTGCCGGCTCCCATGAGTTCCATGTGCTGGCCGAGTCCGGCGAAGACGATATCGTATTCAGCAACGGTTCGGACTACGCGGCAAACATCGAGAAAGCCGAAGCCGTGCCACGCGAAACCTCGCGCCCGGCACCGACTGAAGAACTGCGCCTGGTGGACACCCCGGACACCAAGACCATCGCGGCCCTGGTGGAAAAATTCAATCTGCCGATTGAAAAGACCATCAAGACCCTGATCGTGCGCGCCGAAGAAGAAGGCAAGCTGATTGCGCTGGTGATCCGTGGCGACCACGAACTCAACGAAATCAAGGCGGCCCAGCAACCTGGCGTCGCCAGCCCACTGGTCATGGCCACCGATGCCGAACTGCGCGACGCGATTGGCGCCGGCGCCGGCTCGCTCGGCCCACTGAACCTGCCGCTGCCGATCATCATCGACCGCTCGGTCGAGCTGATGAGCGACTTCGGTATTGGCGCGAACATCGACGACAAGCACTACTTTGGCGTGAACTGGGAACGTGACCTGCCGGTTCCGACCGTGGCTGACCTGCGCAACGTTGTTGCCGGCGACCCAAGCCCGGACGGCAAGGGCACCCTGGAAATCAAGCGCGGCATCGAAGTCGGGCACATCTTCCAGCTGGGCAACAAGTACAGCAAGGCGATGAAGTGCGAAGTGCTGGGCGAGAACGGTAAGCCGATCACCCTGGAAATGGGCTGCTACGGCATTGGCGTGTCGCGCGTGGTGGCCGCTGCCATCGAGCAGAACAACGACGACAAAGGCATCATCTGGAGTGACGCCCTTGCGCCGTTCCAGATCGCCCTGGTGCCGCTGCGTTATGAAACCGAGCAAGTACGCGAAGCCACCGACAAGCTGTACGCCGAACTGACGGCGGCCGGCTTCGAAGTGCTGCTGGATGACCGGGACAAGAAGACCAGCCCGGGCATCAAGTTCGCCGACATGGAGCTGATTGGCATCCCGCACCGGATCGTGGTCAGTGACCGCGGCCTGGCTGATGGCAATCTGGAATACAAGAGCCGGACCGAAGCCGAAGCCCAACCGTTGCCGGTGGCTGACGTGCTGTCTTTCCTTCAGGCGCGTATTCGTCGCTGAAAACCAGATCAAGAGAAGTCATGTTCAAGCGAAACACCAGAGCCCTGGGGGGCGCCGCCTTGTGCGGCGCCCTGCTGGTCAGCGGCTGTGCCAACCATATGTCACAGCGCAGTGAGCACGAGGAGCGGATCGAGCGCAAGTTGCTCGACCACAGCCTGCAGATCGATGTAGGCGAGCCCAAAGTGCTGGAACTGCCGCAACGCCGGGTTCGGATTCACGAGCAAAAGACCTTTGAGGTCACCGAATTCGAAGTGACCCGCCGTTACGATCGCTATACCCCCTATCAACCCTGGCGCAAGGTCTACGAGATGCCTTTGGGCGCGGTAGCCCTGGTGGCGGGCGCGGGAGCCAACGTGGCGAACATCTTCGCCCTCGGCAACCTGCCCACCAGCATGACCCGTGACTGGCTGAGCTACGGCGTGGACGGCATCAACCCGTTCATGAACGTGCAATCCCATGGCCGTGCGCAACAGAACCTGGCGGGTATCGATGAAGTCCAGCGCGACAAGCGCCTGGAGTATTCGAGCCTGCCTTGGAGCGAACGCCCGGTACAAGTCACCGCCGGCAAGCAAACCCATGAACTGACCACCGACCGCAACGGCGTCTTGCGCCTGAACCTGTTGGACAGTCCGTTTGCCGAGCAAGACCTGAACCGGATCAGCACCCTGAAAATCAGCGTCGAAGATGGCCAGGACGACGTGCACTCAGACTCCACCTTGGCGATCAGCAGCACTCTGCGCAGCAAGTTGCTCGAAGCCCATGGCCTGATCTACGACGACCTTGAAGACGACGAAGTCAACCAGTGGGTGCATCGCGTCAAGCGTCTGTCAGAACTGGGCCTGGAAGAAGAAGCCAGTGAGCTGGAGCAAAGCCTGATCGAGCTGACCCGCAATGATCCTGAATTGCAGCAGGAATTCCTGCAGGCACTGACCAAGGATGCGGGGCGACTTGTCGCAGATCCTGGGACTCGCTGATATTCCTGGGCCAATGTAGATCCAAATGTGGGAGGGGGCTTGCTCCCGATAGCAGTGTGTCAGCTATGCATAAGCTAACTGATAGACCGCAATCGGGAGCAAGCCCCCTTCCACATGTTGCTCCCGGTGTTTACCAGGAGAACTCTAATTGCTCGTTGCCACCACTCAAGTCCAGTAAGCGCACACCTATACCGAGCAAGCGCACCGGTTTCCCACCCCGATTGAACGCCTGCGTCAGCAGCTGTTGATAACTCTCCAAATCCCGCCCTGCCCCCGCCTGCTCCAAGGTCGTCTGGGTAAAGTCATGAAATTTCACCTTAACGAACGGCTTGCCCGCACGGTAGCTGCTGTCGATGCGCGCCATGCGCCCGGCCAGGGTTTCCATCAGCTCAGGGAGTTTTGCCAGACAACTTGAGAGATCCGGCAGGTCCACATCGTAGGTATTTTCCACACTGATGGATTGCCGACGGCTGTCGTTGTGTACCACGCGGTCATCGATCCCACGCGCAAGGCTCCAAAGCCGCTCACCAAAACTGCCGAATTCGCGCACCAGCGCCAGCTTGTTCCACTCACGTAGTTGCAGGCAGTCCTCAATGCCCAGGCGCGCCAATTTGTCGGCCGTCACCTTGCCCACACCATGCAACTTGTTCACCCGCAACTGGGAAACAAAGTCTTCGACCTGGTCTGGGGTGATCACAAACAGACCGTTGGGCTTCTTCCAATCGCTGGCGATCTTCGCCAGAAACTTGTTCGGCGCTACGCCGGCCGACACCGTGATGTGCAATTGGTTGGAGACGCGGCGACGAATGTCCTGGGCTATACGTGTGGCGCTGCCGCCAAAATGCTGGCTATCGGAGACGTCCAGGTAGGCTTCGTCCAGCGACAGCGGTTCGATCAGGTCGGTGTAGTCACGAAAGATCGCCTGGATTTCCTTCGACGCTTCCTTATAGGCATCCATACGCGGCTTGACGATGGTCAGGTCGGGGCACAATTTCAGGGCGTGGCGTGACGACATCGCGGAACGCACCCCGTACGCCCGAGCTTCATAGTTACAGGTAGCGATCACGCCCCGGCGATCGGCGGAGCCACCCACGGCCAGGGGCTTTTGCGCCAGGCTCGGGTCGTCACGCATCTCAATGGCGGCGTAGAAGCAATCACAGTCGATGTGGATGATTTTGCGCTGCGTCATATAAACGGGGGTGTGGCCCAACGGGTGGTCAGTATCGCATTCGTTACTGTATATAGCACCAGTAGTTTGAAACTTCCGTTTGAGCGGTAGGAAATCTCACAAAGGAATTTATTTTCTCAATCGAATCCAGCGCCCCAATAGAGCTGAAAGCCTCGGCCAGACTGGCCCCGCGCCCATCCATAGCTGACTTTTCAGAGCTAACCGATTGAACCACAAGCGCTTTTTTTAGAATCACGGGTTGACACGGTGACATTCCTCTGTAGAATGCCGACCCACAGACGCGGGATGGAGCAGTCTGGTAGCTCGTCGGGCTCATAACCCGAAGGTCGTCGGTTCAAATCCGGCTCCCGCAACCAAACATCAAAAAAGGCTACTCGAAAGAGTGGCCTTTTTTGTATCCTGTGAAAAAGTTCTTCTGAAACAATGGCATGGCATCTTTCATGAAACCGTACACGGTTTGCAGAGTCCATGTCATTGCAAGCTATGCTCAGTACTCAAGCAAGACCCTCTACGACCAATGGCCGCAGTCGCCGCTCCCGGCGATACGCGTTAATATTTGTAATTATTTTGTCCATAGGGATTGGTAACTTGGCTCGATACCTCCATCCTGTCGCGCACGATCCACGAGGTGATTGATGCGCGCCAACTCGTCTGAACCACAAGACACCGTCACAGCAGAACAACCGATCCCACCCACCCGCTTGCGCTGGATAGATCTGTTGAGCAAGTACCGCCAACCCATCGGGCTGGCCGTCACCCTGTTGCTGTTCGCAATCGCCCTGATCGCCTGCCGACACCTGTTGCTGGAACTGGACCTGTACGCCCTCCACGACTCGATCCTGGAAGTGCCCAAGCCGGCGCTGCTGGGTGCGTTTGCCGCAGCGGTCGCCGGCTTTATTATTCTATTGGGCTATGAATTTTCCGGCGCACGCTATGCCGGCGTGACACTGCCCGCCAAAACCCTGGCCATGGGCGGTTTCACTGCCTTTGCGATCGGCAATGCCATTGGCCTGTCGATGCTCTCGGGCGGTTCGGTGCGCTATCGTTTATATGCCCGCCACGGTATCGGGGCCTCTGAAGTCGCCCACATGACCGTGTTCGCCAGCCTGGCCCTGGGCACCGCCTTGCCGCCGCTGGCC
This sequence comes from Pseudomonas sp. R19M, assembly GCF_050312585.1. Taxonomy (NCBI): domain Bacteria; kingdom Pseudomonadati; phylum Pseudomonadota; class Gammaproteobacteria; order Pseudomonadales; family Pseudomonadaceae; genus Pseudomonas; species Pseudomonas sp. R19M. The sequence goes on along the minus strand of NZ_JBNPJV010000062.1, from coordinate 133,709 downwards.
GCATTGGCCACGCTGAGCAACCTGCCGGCGGCGTCCACCTACCTGCATTTGCCGCAAAGCTTGCTGGGCGGTATTGCCGGCGCGGTGCTGGTGCTGTCGGCGGTGCTGTGCATCGGCATTTATCGCCGCCGCCTGCCCGAACAGCCTTACCCGGACAATCTGCTGGTCAAGGCCGGGCGTCGTACTTTGCGCCTGCCAGGCCGTCGCCTGACCTTCCTGCAATTGATTATTACCGCATTGGACGTCGCCGCTGCCGCGACCGTCCTTTATATGCTGTTGCCGGAAGCCCCGCCGTTTGGCCCGTTCCTGCTGGTGTACCTGCTGGCCCTGGCCGCAGGCGTGCTCAGCCATGTACCAGGCGGTGTCGGCGTGTTCGAAGCCATCCTGCTCGCCGCGTTCGCCGACAAACTCGGCGCGGCACCGCTGGCGGCAGCCTTGCTCTTGTACCGCATGATCTACGTGGTACTGCCGCTGTTGATCGCCTGTATCTTCCTGCTGGTCAACGAAGCCCAACGCCTGTTCCAGACCCAGCAGAGCCTGCGGGTGGCATCCGGTCTCGCGGCGCCCGTACTGGCCGTACTGGTTTTTTTGTCCGGCGTGGTCCTGCTGTTTTCCGGCGCAACCCCGGAAATCGACTCACGCCTGGAAAACATCGGTTTCCTGATTCCCCACCGCCTGATTGACGCCTCGCACTTTGGTGCCAGCCTGATCGGCGTACTGTGCCTGCTGCTCGCCCAGGGCTTGCGTCGACGCTTGTCCGCCGCCTGGATGCTGACCATGGTGCTGCTGTTGACCGGCGCCCTGCTCTCCCTGCTCAAAGGCTTCGACTGGGAAGAAGCCAGCCTGATGATCATGACCGCCGTGCTGCTGGCGATCTTCCGTCGTTCGTTCTACCGCGCCAGCCGCTTGACCGAACTGCCGTTCTCGCCGTTGTACCTGGTGGCCAGCGTGTGCGTGCTGGGGGCCTCGATCTGGCTGCTGCTGTTTGCCTATCAAGACGTGCCTTACAGCCACCAGCTGTGGTGGCAATTCACCCTGGACGCCAACGCCCCACGCGGCCTGCGCTCGCTGCTGGGCGCGGCGGTGCTGCTGGTGATCGTCTCACTGACCTGGTTGCTGCGTACCGCACGCCCGGTCATTCATTTGCCGACACCGGATGAACTGGAACGCGCCACCAGGATCCTGATGGCCTCCTCCCAGCCCGACGGCGGCCTGGCGCTGACCGGCGACAAGGCGTTGCTGTTCCACCCCAACGACGAAGCCTTCCTGATGTACGCCCGTCGTGGGCGCAGCCTGGTGGCCTTGTATGACCCGATCGGGCCGACCCAGCCGCGCGCCGAAATGATCTGGCAGTTCCGCGACCTGTGCGACATCCATCATGCCCGCCCGGTGTTCTATCAGGTACGTGCCGAGAACCTGCCGTACTACATGGATATCGGCCTCACCGCCATCAAGCTGGGCGAAGAGGCCCGCGTCGACCTGAAACGCTTTGACCTGGAAGCCAAGGGCAAAGAGATGAAGGACCTGCGCTACACCTGGAACCGTGGCACCCGGGACGGTCTGTCCCTGGAGATCTTCGATCAGGGCCAGGCCCCGATGGATGAACTCAAAGTCATCTCCGATGCCTGGCTGACCGGCAAGAACGTACGGGAAAAAGGCTTCTCCCTGGGACGCTTCAGCGACGACTACCTCAAGCACTTCAGAATTGCGATCGTTCGCTTCGAAGGGCGCCCGGTGGCCTTCGCCAACCTGCTCGAGACTTACAACCACGACCTGGCCAGCCTCGACCTGATGCGCGCCCACCCCGACGCGCCCAAGCTGACCATGGAATTCATGATGGTTGGCCTGATTCAACACTATAAGAACCATGACTACGCCCGCTTCAGCCTCGGCATGGTGCCCTTGTCAGGCTTGCAGCCACGCCGCGGTGCCCCGCTGACCCAGCGTCTGGGTTCGATGGTGTTCCGTCGTGGCGAGCAACTGTATAACTTCCAAGGTTTGCGCCGCTTCAAAGACAAGTTCCAGCCCGACTGGGAACCCCGTTACATGGCCGTGCCCGCAGGACTTGATCCGCTGGTGGCACTGGCCGATACCGCCGCCCTGATTGCAGGCGGCTTGACTGGATTGGTGAAACGCTGATGATTCGACGCTCCTGGCGGTATGTATTGGCCATCGTAGTGCTGCTCGTCCTGATTGCAGGCGGTGGCTATTGGTACTGGAACCGCCCTGCCCCGCAACCGATCCTGGAACAATTGCCTCAGGCCGATGGTTCGGTGATGACCCGCGTAACCCCCAACGGCACACCGAAAGCCCGCGTGGCGGTAGCCGTGCTGGCCGATGAAGTCCTGAGCGACAGCCAGCTGATTGCCCTGAGCCAGGGCGGCAAGGCACAAATCGTTCAGGTCATCCTGCCAAAGGGTGACTGCACGTTGCAGGAACAAGCGCTGCAAAGCGCTCTGGGCCAGCTTAAAGGCCCGGCGACCCTGGTCAGCGGTATCGGCCCGGGTGCGGCACTGGCATGGCGCTGGCTCGCCACACAGAACGATGACAAGGCCAACGCTATCTCCGTCGGTTTCGCTTTAGTGCAGGAAGGTTGCAAGGACCCGCTGCCGAAAACCGCCGCCCATGGCAACTGGCTGGTGGCCTGGAACGACAACCCCGACGACGAGAGCGCCAGTTTCGTACGTGATACCCCGCGCGCGACCACCAGCATCAGCGACTACGACATTCACTACCCACAAGTGCTGAACAACGAACTGCGCAAGCAACTGGTGGGTTCGGACAACGGCGGCCTGGCGATTCCCGTGGTTGAAGTGCCGGCCGGCCAAGCCAAGGACACCGTCACCCTGTTCCTCTCCGGTGATGGCGGCTGGCGCGACCTGGACCGCGACGTAGCCGGTGAAATGGCCAAGATCGGCTACCCGGTCGTCGGTATCGACACCCTGCGCTACTACTGGCAGCACAAGACCCCTGAGCAAAGCGCCAAGGACCTCACCGAACTGATGCAACACTACCGGCAGAAGTGGGGCACCAAGCGCTTCGTACTGACCGGCTACTCGTTCGGCGCCGATGTGCTGCCTGCCATCTACAACCGCATGCCGGAAAACGAACAGCAACGGGTTGACGCGATCATCCTGCTGGCCTTCGCACGTACCGGCAGCTTTGAAATCGAAGTGGAAGGCTGGCTGGGCAACGCGGGCAAAGAAGCCGCTACCGGCCCGGAAATGGCCAAGCTGCCGGCTGACAAAGTGGTGTGCATCTACGGCGCCGAAGAAGTCGACGAGAGCGGCTGCACCGACAAGACTGCCGTGGGCGAAGCCGTGAAGCTGCCAGGCGGGCATCACTTCGATGAGAACTACCCGGCACTGGCCAAGCGCCTGGTGGATATCATCGTGAAGCACCAGGCCAAGGACAAAACCGAGTAATTCCTTTACACCCAACAAACTGTGGGAGGGGGCTTGCTCCCGATAGCGGCAAGTCAGTCACATCATCGTTGACTGACACACCGTAATCGGGAGCAAGCCCCCTCCCACTGTTGTTTTGGGGGTGTTGCTCAGATCTAGCGCGGTTCTATGTGCGCAATCATCAACTGCACTGTTTCATTGCCTCGAAACTCGTTCACATCCAGCTTGTAGGCCAACTCAACCCAACGCACGCTCGGGTTCGGCCAGACCTCTCGGTCCACACCAAACGCAATGCCATCAAGCTTCACCGACCCGCATTCGCTCTTGAGCACTACTTTCAGGTGCCGCTCACCGACCACGCGCTGCTCCACCAACTGGAACACCCCGTGAAACAACGGCTCCGGGAAGTGTTGCCCCCAAGGCCCGGCATGTCGCAGTGCGCGTGCCAGCTCCAGATGAAATTCTTCCACCGCCAGCGTGCCGTCAGACAGCAGGCGCCCCGTAAGGTCTTCCTCACGCAGTTGGCGACGTACTTCAGCATCAAACGCTTGGGCAAACAGTGGGAAATTCGCCTCGGGCAACGTCAGGCCAGCCGCCATCGCGTGGCCGCCGTATTTGGTGATCAGGTTGGGATGCTGGCTCGCCACGACGGCCAGGGCATCACGGATATGAAAACCCTGTACGGAGCGCCCAGAGCCCTTGAGCAGCCCATCACCGGCATCGGCAAAAGCGATGGTCGGGCGGAAATAGCGTTCTTTCATGCGTGACGCCAGAATGCCGATGACCCCCTGGTGCCACTCCGGGTCGAACAGACACAAGCCATAAGGCATCGACTCCACCGGCAAGTCCTTGAGCTGAGCCAGCGCCTCGCGCTGCATGCCTTGCTCAATGGATTTGCGGTCCTGGTTCATGCCATCGAGTTGCGCAGCCATTTCCCTTGCCGCGGCAAAGTCGCTCGTGAGCAGGCACTCAATGCCCAGGCTCATGTCATCCAGGCGCCCGGCAGCGTTGAGCCGTGGCCCCAGGATAAAACCGAGGTCGGTGGACGTAATGCGCGCGTGATCACGCTTGGCGACTTCGAGGATCGCCTTGATCCCCGGCCGGGCGCGACCGGCACGGATACGCTCCAGCCCCTGATGCACCAGGATGCGATTATTGGCATCCAACGGCACCACGTCGGCGACACTGCCCAAGGCCACCAGGTCGAGCAATTCACCGATATTCGGTTGCGGCTGGCTGTCGTACCAGCCCAGGCTGCGCAAACGGGCGCGCAGGGCCATCAATACGTAAAAGATCACCCCTACGCCGGCCAGCGCCTTGCTGGGAAACTCGCAGCCCGGCTGGTTCGGGTTGACGATGGCATCCGCCGCCGGCAACTCATCCCCGGGCAAGTGGTGGTCAGTGACCAGCACCTTCAAACCCGCCGCCTTCGCCGCCGCCACGCCTTCGACGCTGGAAATGCCGTTGTCCACGGTAATCAGCAACTGCGGCTGACGCTGCAGCGCCACTTGGACAATTTCCGGGGTCAAACCGTACCCGTACTCGAATCGGTTCGGCACCAGGTAATCCACATGGGCCGCCCCCAGCAGACGCAGGCCCAGGGTGCCCACGGTGCTGGCCGTGGCGCCGTCGGCATCGAAGTCACCGACGATCAGGATGCGCTGGCGCTGCTCCAGGGCCGTCACCAACAGGTCTACCGCCGCGTCGATGCCCTTGAGCTGCTGGTAGGGAATCAACCGCGCCAGGCTCTTGTCCAGCTCGGCTTGCGACTGCACCCCGCGTGCGGCGTACAGACGGGTCAACAACGGTGGCAAGTCACCGAGAAACGGCAGGACAGCAGGCAACGGGCGAGGATCGATACGCATGGGACGCTTGGGAAATCTCTTTGGGTAAATGAGGAACTGGCTGGCTTGTTTTCAACCGCGCTCGCCGGCCAGCCATTGCAATTGCACTTCGTGCTGCCCACGGTCGTCGGTGACGAACATCGTGCCTTCGCTGATCATCACATCCCACTTGATAACGCGGGGCATGTCCTTGGCCAGGGTCTCGAGGACGTCCTGCGGCACGGCCGCGATATTTACGTTCTTCAGGTTGTTCGCCACCGGGACCACCTTGCCTTCCCACACACGCAGGCTGCCATAGGCCAAAAGGCTGGTGCGCTCGGTACGGCGTGAACACCAGGTCAGGCGGTCGGCGTCAGGTTGGCCGACTTCTATCCAGTGCAGAACACGGTCATCCAGACTTTTTTCCCACAGGGCCGGCTCGTCTACATCTGACAGACCGCGGCCAAACGTCAACTGCTCGTTGTACCAGAGGGCATAGGCCAGCAGGCGTACAGTCATGCGTTCTTCGGTTTCCGAAGGGTGGCGGGCAATGGTCTGCTTGACGTTTTCGTACACCGAACGGTCAAGGTCGGTGAGGTTGAGTTCGAATTTGTAGGTCGTGGACGGCTGGGCCATGAACGGGCTTCTAGTAGACTGGGAAAGGTTGCCAGTCTACCCGATGCGAGGGCCATTCAACGAATACTGCGCTGCATCATCCTTATCCGTGCGCCGCTCGCCTATGTTAAAAGGCATCACACCACCGTCCTGAGCAGACAAGGAACCTCATGTCGTTTAATGCCAAACCACTCGCCGGCCTGAAAGTCATCGAATTGGGCACCCTGATCGCCGGCCCGTTTGCGTCGCGTATCTGCGCCGAATTTGGCGCAGAGGTCATCAAGGTCGAATCTCCGGACGGCGGCGACCCGCTGCGCAAATGGCGCAAGCTGTATGAAGGCACCTCGTTGTGGTGGTTTGTGCAGGCGCGCAACAAGCAGTCACTGACGCTGAACCTCAAGCATCCGGACGGCCTGGCGATCCTCAAGCAGCTGTTGGCGGACGCCGACATCCTGATCGAAAACTTCCGCCCCGGCGTCCTGGAGAAACTCGGCCTCAATTGGGAAACCCTGCACGCACTGAACCCAAAACTGGTGATGGTGCGTCTGTCCGGCTTCGGCCAGACGGGGCCGATGAAGGACCAGCCGGGGTTCGGCGCGGTGGGTGAGTCCATGGGCGGCTTGCGCTACATCACCGGCTTCGAAGATCGTCCGCCGGTGCGTACCGGGATTTCCATCGGTGATTCGATTGCCGCGTTGTGGGCGGTCATCGGCGCGTTGATGGCGTTGCGTCATCGGGAGGTCAACGGTGGCCTGGGGCAGGTGGTGGACGTGGCGTTGTATGAAGCCATTTTCGCGATGATGGAAAGCATGATTCCGGAGTTCGACGTGTTCGGGTTCATCCGCGAGCGCACCGGCAACATCATGCCGGGCATCACACCCTCCTCGATCCATACCAGTGCCGATGGCAAGCACGTGCAGATCGGCGCCAATGGCGATGCGATCTTTAAACGCTTCATGGCCGCCATTGGCCGTGAGGACTTGGCCAACGATCCGCAACTGGCCGGCAACGATGGGCGCGACAGCCGTCGTGATGAGCTCTACGGCGTGATTGATCGCTGGGTCAATTCGCTGCCGCTGGCTCAAGTGATAGAAGTCCTGAACCAAGCCGAGGTGCCCGCCAGTCGCATCTACAGCGCTGAAGACATGCTGGGCGACCCACAATTTCTGGCCCGCGAGATGTTCCTCAAGGCACAGCTGCCGGATGGCAAGGACTTCAAGATGCCGGGGATCGTGCCCAAGCTCTCGGACACACCGGGCAGTTGTGAATGGGTCGGGCCGCAGTTGGGCGAACACAACAACAAGGTTCTCAATGAGCTGGGCTACGACGCCGCCGCCATTACCCGTCTGCGTGAGGATGGCGCGATCTGATGACTCGCCGCGCCCTGCGCAGGTTCATGCACGCGTGCCTGGCCAGCGTGATAACCCTCGGCTGGCCCCCGTCGGCCAGCGCCGAAGACACACTGACTTGGCTGCTGCGCGACCTGCCACCACTGACTATCTTCGAAGGACCGCAAAAAGATCATGGGGCACTGGACCACCTGATACCGATGCTTGAAGCGCAGCTGCCGGAATATCACCATCAGGTGCTGCACGTGAATCGTGCCCGCGGCATGCAGATGCTGCGCAACCCATCATTGACCTGCGACCCCTCAGTGCTGTGGACCCAGGAGCGAGCAGCGTACGTGGCCTTTTCCGAACAGGCATTCGTGGTACTCAGCAATGGGGTGATGATCCGTCGCAGCCAGCGGGAAGCGATGGCACCGTTTATCGTCGATGGGAAGTTTGACCTGCAGGCATTCCTGCAAACCCCCGACGCCCGCCTTGGGGCCATCGCTGAGCGCAGCTACGGACCGGCGATCGATGAGCGTCTCAAGCAGACCGATTCGCACAAGCTCGCCCTGCATTACGGTAATGACGCCCTGGGCAGCCTGCTGCAAATGCAACGCCTGGGTCGGTTGGAAGCCGTGCTTGGTTACTGGACGGAAATCCGCTACCAGGCCACACGACAGGGCATAGCCCCTGATGACCTGATGTTCCTTGCGATAAAAGGCGCTGCGCCTTACCAACGCATCTACATCGGGTGTTCGGACACCGTCGAGGGGCGCCGGGCCATCGCGCGGATCAATCAGGCACTGGAAGGCCTGCCACAGGCCGATGTGCAGAACGCTTATGCGCTATGGCTCGACCCGCACATGCGCGAGCGGTATTTGAAGGACAACCCGCACTTTTTCCAGGTTTCGCCGCTGCCCTGACAAATTTCAGGCAAAAAGAAACCCCGAGCAGTGGGGAGACAACTCGGGGTTAAACGTGGCCTACAAAGACCAGTACAGCAAGCCACAAACACCGGAGCACAATGTTTGCTCTTGCTGTTAAAAAATCTGACCGAGCTTGCTGTGGGAAGTTTCCACAGATGAACAATTCTTCATGCGCAGGCGGTGCTGCGGGTCTGGGCGGCGTTGCGCAAAGCCGCGATCACCGACGGCTCCAGGCGCCCCTCAGCAATCTTCAGGTCACGCAGCAGGCAATCCACCACGTCCACCAGGACGCGCTTATCGGTCAATTGTGCGCGATCGACTTCACGCTCCACCACGATGGCGCCGGCAGGGTTCTTCACAGTGACCAGGCACTCGTCCTGCACACCCGCGGTGGTCAACGTAACCTGATAAGGGCTCAGTGCTTCTTCGAGCAATAGGCTGATACTTTCCATCTCGATCACCACTCAATAGTTCGGGAACAATCGTTTCAACGGGAGCTGCATCTATCCTAAGTGACTGGTTGTGACGTAGGAAAGTTCGCTTTTTCGTCTTTATGGGGCCGTTAGGGTGTGACTTGGACCAGCATGCGCTTGCAACATGACAACGAAAAAACGGCCGCACCTAAGTGCTTACGCACGGGGGACTGTTTTTCGGGGTGTCCGAGGACGCCAGAAACAAAAAACGCCGCTGACCCAGGGAAGGGAAAGCGGCGTTTTTGCCTACGTGGTTTGCCTTACAGCGGCTTACCGCGGTTGCCATGCTGGCTGACAAACGCCTGCACAGCCTTCAGGTCATTGGCCAACACCGTGCAACGCTCTTCACGCTCGAACAGGTCAGTCAGGTGCGCCGGCAGTTCCAGCGCCTTGCCCACCCCGGCCTTCTCCACCGCTTCCGGGAATTTTACCGGGTGAGCAGTGCCGAGGATCACCATCGGGATATCCAGACTGCGACGGCATTCACGGGCGGCCTTCACGCCGATGGCAGTATGCGGGTCAAGCAGTTCGCCAGTCTGGGCATAGACTTCAGCGATGGTTTCGCAGGTCTGCGCATCGTCCACGGCCAGGGAGTCAAACAGTTTGCGGGTCTCGGTCCAGCGCTCTTGCTCAACGCTGAAACCACCACCGCTTTTGAAGTTGTCCATCAAGCCCGCAATGGCTGCGCCGTTGCGCCCGTGCATGTCGAACAGCAGGCGTTCGAAGTTCGACGACACCATGATGTCCATGGAAGGCGACAAGGTGGCGTGCAGGGTTTCCTTGACGTACTGGTTGCCGCTCATGAAGCGGTGCAGGATGTCGTTGCGATTGGTGGCGACGATCAACTGGTTGATCGGCAAGCCCATATTGCGCGCCAGGTAACCGGCGAAGATGTCGCCGAAGTTGCCGGTTGGCACTGAGAACGACACCGAACGCGCCGGCCCGCCCAACTGCAGCGAGGCGTGGAAGTAGTAGACGATCTGGGCCATGATGCGCGCCCAGTTGATCGAGTTCACTGCCACCAGGCGGGTGCCTTTCAGGAAGCTCTGGTCGGCGAAGCTGTTCTTGACCATTTCCTGGCAGTCATCGAAATTGCCTTCGATGGCGATGTTATGGATGTTGTCACCCAAAATACTGGTCATCTGGCGACGCTGCACCTCTGACACACGCTTGTGCGGGTGCAGGATGAAGATGTCGACGTTTTCGCAGTGCTTGCAGCCCTCGATAGCCGCCGAGCCGGTATCACCGGAGGTCGCGCCGATAATCACCACGCGCTCGCCGCGCTTCTCCAGCACGTAGTCGAGCAAGCGGCCCAGCAGTTGCAGGGCGAAGTCCTTGAACGCCAGGGTCGGGCCGTGGAACAGCTCGAGTACCCACTCGTTGCCGTTCAGTTGACGCAATGGCGCGATGGCGTTGTGGGAAAACACACCGTACGTCTCTTCCAGGATCTTCTTGAAATCCGCGTCCGGAATGCTGCCGGTAACGAACGGGCGCATCACCCGGAACGCGAGTTCGTGGTACGGCAGGCCGGCCCACGAAGCGATTTCTTCCTGGGTGAAACGTGGCAGGTTTTCCGGCACGTACAGGCCGCCGTCAGTGGCAAGGCCCGCCAGCAAAACGTCTTCGAAATTCAGGGCCGGTGCCTGGCCGCGGGTACTGATATAACGCATGACTGGCTCCTCTAAAACATTCTCGAACAGAGGCCGCCGCACACACGGGGCCTCTGGATCAAATCGGTTAGCTCAAGTGTTCGACACGAATGCGTACCACCGGGCCGACCACGCCCTGCAGGGCTTCCAGCGCGGTGATGGCGTCGTTGATATGCTGCTCGAGCACGCGATGGGTCAGCAGGATCATCGGCACCTGGCCGTTCTGTTCCTCGACTTCCTTCTGCATGATCGACTCGATGTTGATACCGCGCTCCGACAGGATGCTTGCCACCTGGGCCAATACGCCCGGGTGATCCTTGGCCTGGATGCGCAGGTAGTAGGCACTTTCGCAAGCCTCGATCGGCAGGATCGGATGGGCCGACAGCGAATCCGGCTGGAAGGCCAGGTGCGGTACACGGTTTTCCGGGTCGCTGGTCATGGCGCGAACCACGTCCACCAGGTCGGCGATCACCGACGAAGCGGTCGGCTCCATGCCGGCGCCAGCGCCGTAGAACAGGGTCGAGCCCGCCGCGTCACCGTTGACCATCACCGCGTTCATCACGCCATTGACGTTGGCGATCAGGCGATCAGCCGGGATCAGGGTCGGGTGTACACGCAACTCGATACCGGCCGCAGTGCTGCGCGCCACGCCCAGATGCTTGATGCGGTAGCCCAGGGCTTCGGCGTAGTTCACGTCGGCGGTGGTCAGCTTGGTGATCCCCTCGGTGTAGGCTTTGTCGAACTGCAGCGGGATACCAAAGGCGATGGACGCCAGGATGGTCAGCTTGTGGGCGGCGTCGATGCCTTCGACGTCGAACGTCGGGTCGGCTTCGGCATAACCCAGGGCCTGGGCTTCGGCCAGCACGTCTTCGAAGGTACGGCCCTTCTCGCGCATTTCGGTGAGGATGAAGTTGCCGGTGCCGTTGATGATGCCGGCCACCCAGTTGATACGGTTGGCGGAAAGGCCCTCACGGATCGCCTTGATCACCGGTATGCCGCCCGCCACGGCGGCTTCGAACGCAACGATCACGCCCTTCTCGCGGGCCTTGGCGAAGATTTCGTTGCCGTGTACGGCGATCAGCGCCTTGTTGGCGGTGACCACGTGCTTGCCATTCTCGATGGCCTTGAGCACCAGCTCACGCGCCACGGTGTAGCCGCCGACCAGTTCGATGACGATATCGATTTCAGGGTTGGTGGCCACTTCGAAGACATCGTTGGTAATCGCGATACCGGTCGTTTGGAACTGAGGCTTTGGCGAACGCGTGGCAATTTGCGCCACTTCAATCCCACGCCCTGCGCGGCGGGAAATTTCTTCGGCGTTACGCTGAAGTACGTTGAAGGTACCGCCACCGACGGTCCCTAACCCACAGATGCCTACTTTGACCGGTTTCACTGAAGAACTCCCCATGAAACGGCCGACGCTAGGTCGGCCGTGGAAAACAGCCGCACGACTGCGGCTTTCAATTTGATGGCCCGTCGATCTGTCGGCGGGCCATGGTCGTCAAAGGTTCGACGACGCTGATTTACTTGGCGCTCAGAGCCAGTTTGGCAACTTGTGGTGCCGGCTGGTAGCCCGGAATTACCTGACCGTCAGCCAAAACGATGGCCGGTGTACCGTTCACGCCGATTGACTGGCCCAGTGCGAACTGCTTGGAAACCGGATTGGCACATTTGGCCGCCTTGATTTCCTTGCCATCGACCATCTTGTCCATGGCCGCCTTCTTGTCGGTCGAGCACCACACCGCCTGCAATTGCTCGTCACCCGGCGAGCCCAGGCCCTGGCGCGGGAACGCGACGTAGCGGACTTCCACGCCGAGCTTGTTCAGCGCAGGCACTTCGGCATGCAGCTTGTGGCAGTACGGGCAGGTGGTGTCGGTGAATACGGTGATGTGGGTCTTGGTCTCGCCAATGGCCGGGTAGACCACGGTTTCAGCCACCGGGATACCGTTGATCAGCTTGGACACACCCAGGCGCTCGGCTTTTTCGGTCAGGTTGACCGGCTTGCCGTCCTTGAGCTGGAACAGGTAGCCCTGGACGATGTACTGGCCATCGGCACTGGCATACAGCACACGGCTGCCCTTGAGCTTGACTTCATACAGGCCGGCCATGGGGCTGGCGCTGATGCTTTCGATCGGGGTGTCGAGTTGCAGGTTGGCCAGGCTTTTGCGGATGGTCTGCTCGGCGGCGTCATCGGCGAATGCGAAGGTGGAAACCAACGCAATGGCTGCGGCGGCAATAATCTGGGTCAAGCGCATGGGAACTCCTGAAGGCAGATGCAGGGACGGGTGCGGAGCACCGCTTGAAGACACCGGGCTATAAACACAGGCGCCGTCCCCCTTACTAACCGGCAAAGCCTACCACAGTTGGGCCGCAGGGCAGCCCGTAGCCGGATAAATTGGCGGTTTTCAGCCACGCGGGTGATGTTTGGCATGCATGTCCTGCAAACGCGCACGCGCGACGTGGGTGTAGATCTGGGTTGTGGATAAGTCGCTGTGGCCCAGCAACATTTGCACGACCCGCAAATCCGCCCCATGGTTGAGCAAATGGGTGGCAAAGGCGTGACGCAATGTATGGGGTGACAACGCTTTGCCAATCCCGGCCACTTTGGCCTGGTACTTGATGCGGTGCCAGAAGGTCTGGCGGGTCATCTGCTCGCCGCGCAGGCTGGGAAACAGTACATCACTGGGCCGCCCACCGAGCAGTTCGCTGCGGGCATCGCGCATATAGCGCTCGACCCACACAATCGCTTCCTCGCCCATCGGCACCAAGCGCTCCTTGCTCCCCTTGCCCATCACCCGCAATACCCCCTGGCGCAGATTGACCTGCTCCAGGGTCAGGCTGATCAGTTCAGTCACCCGCAGGCCGCAGGCATACAGCACTTCGAGCATGGCACGATCACGCTGGCCGATGGCCTCGCTGAGATCGGGCGCGGCGAGCAAGGCATCCACATCGGCTTCCGACAAGGATTTGGGAAGAGGCCTACCGAGTTGCGGCATGTCAACCTGCAGGGTCGGGTCGACAGCGATCAGCTTTTCCCGCAGCAAGTAGCGATAAAAACCACGCACGCCAGAGAGAAATCGTGCAGTGGAACGCGGCTTGTAGTTTTGCTCCAGGCGCCAGGCCAGATGATCCAGGATCAACTCGCGACCGGCATTGATCAGTTCGAGATTTTTCTCCTGCAACCAGCCATTGAACAGGGCCAAATCGCTGCGGTAGGCCTGGCGGGTGTTGTCCGACAAGCCTTTCTCCAGCCATAAAGCGTCAAGGAAGCGGTCGATCAGCGGGTGGTCAATGGCAGGCATGGGCACTCAAGCGGCGCAGCACAGGGCTTTGCGCGAATTATTTAGTGAACTGTGACAAGGCCCACTAGTCTTTCATAGCCCGCTATTTCAAGGAACAGGGAGCTTCAATGAACGAACAACAGATCCTGCTGGCACTGGGCGGCATTGGTGTAGCCGCACTGGCCTGCCAATGGCTGGCATGGCGCCTGAAACTTCCAGCCATCCTGTTTCTGTTGTTGAGCGGCATCCTGGCGGGCCCGGTGCTGGGCTGGCTCAATCCCCAGGAAATGTTCGGCCCGCTGCTGATGCCCCTGGTATCCCTGGCCGTGGCACTGATTCTGTTTGAAGGCAGCCTCACCCTGCACCTCTCGGAATGGAAGGAAATCGGCAGCGTCGTCCATCGCCTGGTCACGCTCGGCGCCCTGTCGACATGGGCGGTGATTACCGTTGCCACCCATTGGCTGCTGGGGTTCGACTGGCTGCTCGCCCTCTTGTTCGGCACCCTGACCCTGGTCACCGGGCCCACCGTGATTGTGCCCATGCTGCGGGTGGTGCGCCCCAAGGCGTCCATCGCCAATATCCTGCGCTGGGAGGGCATTGTCATTGACCCGATCGGCGCGCTGCTGGCCGTGGTGGTCTACAGCTTCATCATCGCCCGCGCATCGGGCGACGGCCTCAGCCACAGCCTGCTGACCTTCGGTGGGGTCATCCTGTGCGGCAGCCTGTTCGGTATTGCCGGCGGCTGGATGCTGGGGCAGATCATGCGTCGGCAATGGCTGCCCGAATACCTGCACAACCTGGCCACACTGGCGGGGGTGTTGGGGATATTCATCGCCTCCAACCTGGTGATGCATGAGTCCGGCCTGCTGGCGGTGACCCTCATGGGCATGTGGATGGCCAATATGAAAGGCGTGGATGTACGGCACATCCTGCACTTCAAGGAGAACCTCAGTGTGCTGCTGATCTCCGGGCTATTCATTCTGCTGGCAGCGCGCCTGGACCTGAATGCCTTGATCGCCTTGGGGCCGCTGGTGCTGATTCTGTTGCTGGTCATTCAATTTATCGCACGCCCCTTGAACGTCGTGCTTTCAACCTGGGGTTCCGGGCTGAATTGGCGCGAGCGTGCGCTGCTGTCATGGATCGCCCCACGCGGGATCGTGGCCGCGGCAGTGTCAGCGATCTTCGCCATTCGCCTGGATGAGGCGGGCCATGAAGGCGCACTACTCCTGGTTCCACTGACGTTCGCCGTGATCATCGGCACCGTGGTCCTGCAAAGCGCCACGGCACGCCCACTGGCCCGCCTGCTGAAAGTCGCCGAGCCTGCGCCCAGCGGTTTTCTGATCGTCGGTGCGAATGGCCCGGCGCGCATCCTGGGCAAGGCCCTGCAGCAACTGGGCAGCCGCGTGTTGCTGACCGACTCAAGCTGGGAAAACATCCGCGCCAGCCGCATGGAAGGACTGCCCACTTACTTCGGCAATCCTGCTTCACAACACGCCGAATCGCATCTGGATCTGGTTGGGCTGGGCCACCTGTTGGCACTCTCCCCCTCCGGCGAGCTGAATACCCTGGCCGCCATGCGTTTTCGCCACGACTTCGGCCATCGCCTGTTCGCCCTGGCCAGCAGCCAGGAAAGCCGCCGCACCGATAAACACAAGGCCAGCCACGAGCACCGCGGGCACCTACTGGGCAGCCAACCCTTGAGCTATACCAAACTCGCCAGCCTGTTGGGCCAGGGCGCCGAGCTATACAGCACGCATCTCACGGAGGGGTTTGGGCTGGAGCAGTACCAGGCACTGCATGGTGATCGCGCGACACTGCTGTTTGCCCGCGATACCAGCGGCTGGGTGCACGTCATCACCCCGGACAGCAGCTTGAAGCCCACCGCCGGCTGGACCTTGCTGGCAGTGATCCAACCGCAAACCTGCGCAGCCGGATAAATCAGTCAACAAACCCAGGCAACACCGGCACCGGGCGTTTGTCGGCATCGATCGCTACAAAGCTGAATACGCCCTGGATCGCCTTCTCGCGGCCATCGGCGCTCATGCTCTCGACGAAGACTTCCACTTCGACCTTGAGACTGGTATTGCCCACTTTGATCACGCGGCCGATCAACTCGACGATGGAGCCGGCCGGTATCGCATGGTTGAAGTCAATCCGATCAGTGGAAACCGTCACCAACGGCAGGCGGCAAAAACGCGTGGCGGTGATGAACGACACTTCGTCCATCCAGGCCAAGGCAGTGCCGCCGAACAAGGTGTTGTGGTGATTGGTGGTCGGCGGGAACACCGCCTTGGTGACGTGAGTGACGGACAGGTCGGTGCGGCGTTGGATTTCTTCGAGGCGGGTGGTCATGGACAATACCGGCAAATAGACAAATTTCAGGCACAAAAAAGCAGCCCGTAGGCTGCTTTTTTCTGCATCGGGAAGCTGGACTTAAGCCAGTTTTTCCTTGATGCGAGCTGCTTTACCGGACAGGTCACGCAGGTAGTACAGCTTGGCTTTACGTACGTCACCGCGACGCTTGACGGCCATGCTGTCGATTTGCGGGCTGTAGGTCTGGAAAGTACGCTCTACGCCAACACCGTTGGAGATTTTACGAACAGTGAAAGCACTGTTCACACCACGGTTACGCTTGGCGATTACCACGCCTTCGAACGCTTGCAGACGCGAACGGTCGCCTTCCTTCACTTTCACCTGAACGACAATGGTGTCGCCCGGGGCAAAGGTAGGGATCTCTTTGGTCATCTGCTCTGCTTCGAGTGCAAGGATGATTTTGTTAGTCATGCTGTGCTCCTAAGGTAAGTCAATGGACCTACCATCGATACGTTGTTAACTATCGTCCCGCGCGAGGATGTATTCCTCGAGCAGCTTCTTCTCTTCTCCAGAAAGCGAGCGGCTTTCCAGAAGATCGGCGCGTCGTTCATAGGTCCGACCAAGGGACTGCTGTAAACGCCAACGCCGGATGTGTGCGTGATTGCCACTTAGCAATACGTCGGGAACACGCTGATCCGCATACACCTCCGGTCGGGTGTAGTGCGGGCAATCCAGCAAACCATCCGTGAAGGAATCTTCCTCCGCAGAGTCCACATGCCCTAAAGCTCCAGGCAGCAGTCGTGTAACCGCATCTATCAGGACCATCGCCGGCAGCTCGCCACCAGACAGGACATAGTCCCCAATCGACCACTCTTCATCGACATGAGCTTCAATAAAACGCTCGTCAATGCCTTCATAGCGACCGGCAATCAGGATCAATGCTTCCTCATTCGCCAGTTCGCGTACCGCAGCCTGTTTCAGCTGACGGCCTTGAGGGGACAGGTAAATTACCTTCGCCTTCTCCCCGGCTGCTGCCTTGGCCTGAACCAACGCGTCTTCCAGGGGCTTGATCTTCATCACCATGCCCGGGCCACCGCCAAATGGGCGATCGTCCACAGTGTGATGTCGATCCGTCGTGTAGTCTCGCGGGTTCCAACAGGTAAGCTGCAACAGCCCCTGTTTCACCGCCCGACTGGTGATGCCGTACTCGCTGATGGCGGAAAACATCTCGGGAAACAAACTGATCACTTCAATGCGCAAATTAGCCACGCTTAGAAGTCCGCGTCCCATTCCACCTTCATCTCGCCTGCGACCAGGTCGACGGCCAACACGCATTGCTCCGTATAGGGCAACAGACGTTCGCGATCATCCAGGCTGCCAGCGCAAGGCTTGACCACCATTACATCATTGGCGCCGGTTTCCAGAAGATGATCGATTTTCCCGAGCAGTTGCCCAAGTTGATCAATAACCTTCAGACCTTCCAGCTGGTACCAGTAGTACTCGCCGTCGGTCAATTCAGGGAACAGGTTGCGCGGCACGCAGATCTCATAACCGGCCAGAAGACGAGCTTCTTCACGATCATCAAGACCCTTGAGCTTTGCGACCAGGAACTTATCGCTCCCGCGTCCACTGACCAGCTCGACCTGTTTCACACTCCCTTCGCGCTTGAGCGTCCAGGTTTTGTACTGCAACAGGTTTTCAGTCGGATCAGTAAAGGAATACACCTTCACTTCGCCGCGAACGCCATGAACAGAATAAATCTTGCCGATAACGATCAAATCATCAGCAACAGCTGGCGTCGCGCTCATATTGCTCAGGCCGCGGCCTTAGCCGAGTCCTTCAACAGCTGAGCAACACGCTCAGATGGTTGTGCACCAACGCTCAGCCAGTAGGCTACGCGCTCTTGGTTCACGGACAGACGAACTTCTTGACCACGAGCGATCGGGTTGAAGAAGCCAACTTGTTCCTTGTGAGAGCCGTCACGTGGGTTGCGGCTGTCAGTTACGGTCAAGTGGTAAAACGGGCGCTTTTTGGAGCCGCCAAGGGCAAGACGGATTGTTAGCATGTGAACATCGTTCCTGTAGTCGGTGCTGCAAATCTAAATGCACAGCGGGCATAGGTGCCCGAAAGGCCGCATATTCTAAGGAATATCCGGACTTTTGCAAATGTCTTTTTCTGGCGCCTATCGGCGTGCCATTCAGATCTGCTATAGAGCCGTCGGTTAAAACGGCGAGTCAGCCCCCGCCGATGGCGGGTTTGCTGGAGATCCCACGTCCCTGTGGGTCGGAGCAGGAGCACGCTCCCGCTCGAAACTTTTACATTTTTGGCATGCCGCCGCCGGGCAACATACCGCCCATGCCGCGCATCATCTTGGCCATGCCGCCTTTGGCGGAGAACTTCTTCATCATCTTCTGCATCTGCTTGTGCTGCTTGATCAAGCGACCGATGTCCTGCACCTGGGTGCCGGAACCCATGGCGATCCGGCGCTTGCGCGAACCGCTGATCAGCTCAGGGTCGCGGCGCTCGGCCGGGGTCATGGAGTTGATGATGGCTTCCATCTGCTTGAACTGCTTCTCTGCCGCACCCTGGGCATTGCCCATCTGCGCCAGGTTCACACCGCCGATGTTCGGCAGCTTGTCCATCAGGCCGCCAAGGCCGCCCATGTTCTTCATCTGTTGCAGCTGGTCGCGGAAGTCTTCGAGATCGAAGCCCTTGCCCTTCTTCAGCTTCTTGGCCAGCTTGTCGGCCTTGTCTTTGTCGAGGGTCGCTTCGGCCTGTTCGATCAGGCTGAGTACGTCGCCCATGCCGAGGATGCGCGAAGCAATACGCTCAGGGTGGAACGGTTCGAGCGCTTCGCTCTTTTCGCCCATACCGATGAACTTGATCGGCTTGCCGGTAATGGCACGCACCGACAGCGCGGCACCGCCACGGGCATCACCATCGACCTTGGTCAGGATCACACCGGTCAGCGGCAGCGCGTCACCGAAGGCCTTGGCCGTATTGGCCGCATCCTGGCCGGTCATGGCGTCGACCACGAACAGGGTCTCGACCGGGTTGATCGCGGCATGCAGCGCCTTGATCTCGCCCATCATCTCTTCGTCGACGTGCAGGCGACCGGCGGTATCGACGATGACCACGTCGATGAATTTGAGTTTTGCTTCTTTAATAGCAGCGTTAGCAATGTCGACCGGCTTCTGGCTCAGGTCGGACGGGAAGAAGGTCACGCCCACTTCGCCCGCCAGCATTTCCAACTGCTTGATTGCCGCCGGACGGTATACGTCGGCCGACACCACCATGACCGACTTCTTCTTGCGCTCTTTAAGGAAGCGCGCCAGCTTGCCGGCGGTGGTGGTCTTGCCCGCACCTTGCAGACCGGCCATCAGCACAACGGCCGGAGGCACGGCGCTGAGGTTCAGATCTTCGTTGGCCGCGCCCATCAGGCTTTCGAGTTCAGCCTGGACGATCTTCACAAAAGCCTGGCCCGGCGTCAGGCTGCGCGACACTTCGGTGCCGACCGCGCGCTCCTTGACCGAGTTGACGAAGTCCTTGACCACAGGCAAGGCCACGTCGGCTTCCAGCAACGCCATGCGTACTTCACGCAAGGTGTCTTTAATATTGTCCTCGGTCAGCTTGGCCTTGCCGGTAACGTGGCGCAGCGTCTGCGAGAGACGGTCAGTCAAGTTTTCAAACATGCGCGATCCTTTCAGGCCCTATTCATCGAAGTGCAATGGTAGACCGAGGTAATGGCAGCCCAGGCTGTGATAAATCGCTATTAAAAACAGCGCTCGGCGAGCCTGCGGCGTGGGCAGATCGCGGATTATAGCGAAGACTGCGCCCATGCACACCCGCTGTCTGGCCCGGGAGTCTTTCGTGGAACGCGGGGGTATGCCAAACTCAACGCCTTTCGGGCTTGTCTATCAGGATTTATGCTCCCTTTGTCACCCAGCTTGCTACCCAGCCTCGCCGCCGCCATCTTGTACGCCGCTGCGACCCTCTATCAGGGCACTCGTCTGGCCCAAGGCACTAAAGCGGACAAACGTCTGCTCGTCGGCCTTGGCGTCCTGGCCCTGCTGGCCCATGCCACGAGCCTGTTCATCCACCTGATGACACCGGTCGGCCTGGGCCTGGACTTTTTCAGCGCCGCCAGCCTGATCGCCGCCGCCGTCATCGCGCTGACCCTGCTGGCGTGCTACCGCATTCCCGTCGAGAACCTGCTGGTCCTGCTATTCCCGCTGGGAACATTGACGGTACTGCTGGCGCACTTCACGCCGACCGGCACCGTGCAGGTCATTGATGAAGGGCCCGGCATCCTGACTCACATCCTGTTGTCGGTCCTGGCCTACGGCATGTTCACCATTGCAGTGTTCCAGGCTCTGCTCCTGCTGTTGCAGGACCACCAGCTGAAAAACAAACATCCGTCCGGGCTGATCAAGAACTTCCCACCGCTGCAAACCATGGAAAGCCTGTTGTTCGGCTTCCTGTGGGCCGGCTGGACGCTGCTGTCGCTGTCACTGATCTCCGGCTGGCTGTTCGTCGAAAACCTGTTCGCCCAGCACCTGGTGCACAAAACCCTGCTGGCGTGCCTGGCCTGGGTGGTGTTCAGCGTGCTGCTGTGGGGGCGCAACCGCCTTGGCTGGCGCGGGCACAAGGCGATCCGCTGGACCCTGGCCGGGTTCTGCCTGCTGATGCTGGCCTATTTCGGCAGCAAGCTGGTTCGCGAATACATCCTGCATATCTGACGGGCAGCAAAAATGGACAACTTGCCCCTGGGGCCGATGCTCGCGGTAATCGCCCTGCTGATTTTATGGGCGGCGCTGTTTACCGCCATCGAAGCCGCACAACAGCACCTGCTGGCCCTGCGCCCCGGTACACGCCAGGGCGACAAGGCCGCCGCCCGCCTGAGCTTCCCGCGTAACAGCCTGATCCTGTGCAACAGCCTGTGCCGCGCTGGCGTGGTGATTCTCTGCACCTTGCTGGCCATCTACGCCTGGGCGCAGAACGGCCCCTGGCTCGGCTGGCTGATTGCCTGCGCGCTGTTGCTGATACTCGCCGACTACCTGCCCCGCGCCCTGGCCACCCGCCAGCCACAGGCCGTATTGGGGTTTGGCAATGCGCTGCTGGGCATCCCCCTGAAAATCCTCTACCCCCTGGCCTGGCTGCTCAATGGCATCAGCCTGTTGCTGCTGCGCCCGTTCGCGCGTAAATCCGGCGTGGTAAAAAACAGCGACCAGCCGTTGCCCGAGCATGACGATGAGCCGCAACCAGACTCGGACGAAGGCCGAACGCCTGGCTTGCCGGGTATCCACGCGCTGGACAACATCACGGTCAACGACATCCTGGTGCCTCGCAGCGAGGTGGACGGGATCAACCTGGACGACTCGACCGAAGAGATCATTGAACAACTGCGCACCTCCCAGCACACCCGCCTGCCGGTGTTCCACAGCGACATCAACCAGGTCGAAGCCGTGCTCAACACGCGGCAGATCCAGCACTTGTTGCCCGATGCCAGCCTGACCAAGGAAGCGTTGCTCGCCGCCTGCCATGAGCCTTACTTCGTACCGGAAAGCACGCCCCTGCAGCTGCAACTGCTGAACTTCCACAAACAGCAACGCCGCCTGGGCATGGTGGTGGACGAATACGGCGAAGTGCTGGGCATCGTCACCCTGGAAGATATCCTCGAAGAAATCGTCGGCGAATTCGAAAGCGAGCAAAGTTCGGACAACCCGCATATCGAAGCCCAGACAGACGGCCGCTACATCATCGACGGCGCCGCCTCGATCCGCGAGCTGAACAAGAGCCTGGGCTGGCACCTGCCCAGCGACGGCCCCAAGACCCTCAACGGCCTGGTGACCGAAGCGCTGGAGACCATTCCCGACTGCGCGGTGTGCCTGAAAATCGGCCGTTATCGCCTGGAAATCCTCGAGACCGAGGACAACCGCGTCAGCAAAGTGCTGATCTGGCACACCAGCCGGGTGCCGGTCGCCGCCTGACCCTCTTGTTGGAACTGCAACCCCCTTCCTATAATCGGGCGGCTTATCCAAGCACCGCCCGACCGCGTGCTACCCGCACTGAGCGCGTCCAGGCACCGCACCATCCTGTCTGACCGGTGTTTGCTCCCATCCCGAGCCACTCCGCGCACTGCCCTGAACCCTGGGTGTTCGACCAATAAAAATCCGCGTCCAAACGCGCAATGACTGTCAGGGATACTGCCATGAGCACCACCTACAACGAGGCCGCGAGCGCCGCCCCGAGCAACTCGACCGCACGGGTCGCCACGGCGAGCATCGTCGGCACTGCCATCGAATTCTACGATTTCTACATCTATGCCACCGCTGCGGCGCTGGTGATCGGCCCGGTGTTCTTCCCACAGACCTCCGGCACCGCACAGATGCTGGCGTCGTTCCTGACCTTCGGTATCGCTTTTATCGCCCGCCCGCTGGGTTCGGCGCTGTTTGGCCACTTTGGCGACCGCATCGGCCGCAAATCCACGCTGGTCGCGTCCTTGTTGCTGATGGGGGTGTGTACCACGCTGATTGGCTTGCTGCCCGGCTATGACAGCATCGGAGCGTGGGCGCCGATCCTGTTGTGCGTGCTGCGTTTCGGCCAGGGCCTTGGCCTTGGCGGGGAATGGGGTGGCGCAGCGTTGCTGGCCACCGAGAACGCGCCGAAAGGCAAACGCGCCTGGTTCGGCATGTTTCCGCAACTGGGGCCTTCGATTGGGTTCCTGGCCGCCAACGGCTTATTCCTGATTTTGGCCATGAGCCTGAGCGACGAGCAATTTCGCAGTTGGGGCTGGCGCATCCCGTTCATCCTCAGCGCCGCGCTGGTGATGGTCGGCCTGTATGCACGCCTGAAGCTGCACGAAACCCCGGTGTTCGCCAACGCCGTGGCCAAAGAGGCCCCGGTGAAAGTGCCGCTGGTGGAATTGTTCAGCCAGCATTGGGCGCCAGTACTGCTGGGGGCCGCGTCGATGGTGGTGTGTTATGCCCTGTTCTATATCACCACCGCATTTTCCCTGAGCTATGGCGTGTCGACACTGGGCTACAGCCGCGAGACATTTCTCGCCCTGTTGTGCTTTGCCGTGCTGTTCATGGGGTTGGCGACGCCACTGGCGGCCCTGGCCAGTGACCGCTATGGGCGCAAGCCGGTACTGATTGCCGGGGCGATCCTGGCGATTTTGTCGGGTTTCACCATGGAGCCGCTGCTGACCCACGGCTCAACCTGGGCCGTGGCGCTGTTCCTGGCGCTGGAGCTGTTCCTGATGGGCGTGACCTTCGCCCCCATGGGCGCACTGTTGCCGGAATTGTTTCCGACCCGCGTGCGTTATACCGGCGCTTCGGCGGCGTATAACCTGGGTGGGATTGTCGGCGCATCGGCCGCCCCCTTCTTCGCGACCAAGCTGGTGGCGATGGGCGGGCTGAGTTATGTCGGCGGGTATGTCTCGGCGGCGGCGCTGCTCAGCTTGATTGCGGTGCTGTGCCTGAAAGAGACGCGGGATAACGACTTGAACAAGGTCGCCTGATGATCGTTCCCACGCTCCGCGTGGGAATGCAGACCGGGACGCTCTGCGTCCCAAAGCGTGACGCAGAGCGTCACAAGAGGCATTCCCACGCAGAGCGTGGGAACGATCTGTACCCGATTACAGCTCTACAACGACAGCCTGGGAAGCACGGGTCGCCTTGGCCCGAGCGGCTTCGATCGACTCATCCCGCGCCAACGCCACACCCATGCGGCGCTGCCCATTCACTTCTGGCTTGCCGAACAGTCGCAACGCCGTGTCTGGCTCGCTCAGCGCGGCGCCCAGGTTGGCGAATGCGGTCGATGATCGTTCCCACGCTCCGCGTGGGAATGCAGACCGGGACGCTCCGCGTCCCAAAGCGTGACGCAGAGCGTCACAAAAGGCATTCCCACGCAGAGCGTGGGAACGATCTGTACGTGATTACAGCTCTACAACGACAGCCTGGGAAGCACGGGTCGCCTTGGCCCGTGCCGCCTCAATCGACTCATCCCGCGCCAACGCCACACCCATGCGGCGCTGACCATTCACTTCTGGCTTGCCGAACAGTCGCAACGCCGTGTCCGGCTCGCTCAGTGCGGCGCCCAGGTTGGCGAATGCGGTCTGGGTCGACTGCCCTTCCACCAGGATGACCGCCGAAGCCGAAGGCCCGAACTGACGGATCAACGGGATCGGCAGGCCCAGAATGGCGCGCGCGTGCAGGGCGAACTGCGACAGGTCCTGGGAGATCAGGGTCACCAGGCCAGTGTCATGGGGGCGTGGCGACACTTCGCTGAACCACACCTGATCACCCTTGATGAACAACTCCACGCCAAACAGGCCACGCCCACCCAGCGCCTCGGTGACCGCCTTGGCGACACGCTCGGACTCCGCCAGGGCAATCGGGCTCATCGCTTGCGGCTGCCAGGATTCCTGGTAATCGCCCTTCTCCTGGCGATGGCCAACCGGCGCGCAGAAGGTCGTGCCGCCGATGTGGCGCACGGTCAGCAAGGTGATTTCGTAGTCGAAGTCGATAAAACCCTCGATGATCACGCGGCCTTTGCCGGCGCGCCCGCCCTCTTGCGCGTAATCCCAGGCTTTCTGCACGTCGTCAGCGCTGCGCAGCAGGCTCTGGCCCTTGCCCGACGAACTCATTACCGGCTTGACCACGCAGGGGAAACCCAGGTCCTGAACGGCCTTGCTGTAGTCTTCGAAGGTATCGGCGAAGTGGTACGGCGAGGTCGGCAGGTCCAGCTCTTCGGCGGCCAGGCGACGGATGCCTTCGCGGTTCATGGTCAGCGAGGTGGCACGCGCGGTAGGGATCACGGTGAAGCCTTCGGCCTCCAGTTCCACCAGGGTGGCGGTGGCGATGGCTTCGATTTCCGGCACGATGAAGTGCGGTTTCTCCGCCTCGATCACTGCGCGCAGGGCCGCGCCGTCGAGCATGTTGATCACATGGCTGCGATGGGCGACCTGCATGGCCGGCGCGTTGGCGTAGCGATCCACGGCAATCACTTCAACGCCCAGGCGTTGCAGCTCGATCACCACTTCCTTGCCCAGCTCACCGCAGCCACACAGCAAAACGCGGGTCGCGGTTGGCGACAATGGAGTTCCGATTCGGGTCATCTCAGGTCCTCAGGGGAGCGGATCATGGGGAGAAAGGCCGGCATTTTACATGAACTGTAAAAATTGGCCTCAGTTGGCGACGGCACGCTTGCGCAGGCGCCACGCCATGACCAGCCACACCACCGTGACCCCGGCAAATTTCGACACCAATGCCGTCCCCACCACTGCCGGTGTGAGCGCACCAATCAGGCCGAAGAAAATAAAGGTATCGAGCGGAATGCTCAGCGCCGAACTTATCCACAGGCGATCGTGGAGTGGGCGCTTGGTGATGGTGAACACTAGCCAGTCAATACACTCGGACACCGCGAACGCCGTGGCACTGGCCAGGGCAATCGCCGGGTCGGACGTCACATATGACAGCACCAGCGCCGCCAGCATGGCGACGATCGCGCCATGGCCAAAGCGCGTCTGCACCATGTCGCGCAGGATAAACACCAGGCCACCCCAGGCGGACCAGATGACATCCAGGTGCGGGGCGGTGGAAAAGGCGAAGTTGATCAGCACGACACTGCTGATGTAGGCGATCAGGAAAAGCATGGGAAGTCAGCCTATGAACAAGGCGCACAGGGTACTTCACAGTACCCCTCGTGGCGAGCGGGCTACAAATGCTACTTGCCGGGCATCATCCACACCAACCCACTCGCTTTCGCCCGCTCATGGCACAGCCCGAGCACCACCCGCCGCTCGGCATTGTCCATGCGGCTCCAGCGGGTGATTTCATCCACGGTGCGCTGGCAGCCGGTGCAAATGTCATCATCATCCAACGCACAAATGCTCACGCACGGTGAGGCGACGGGGCGTTCAACGGGGTTCATTCTTCTTGCTCGACCAGGTCACGCGCATAGCGTTGCGCGTTATGCACATAGTGCGCGGCACTGGCTTCGAGCATGCGTTTCTGCGCTTCGGTCAGCTCACGCACCACTTTGCCCGGCGAGCCCATCACCAGCGAGCCGTCAGGAATTTCCTTGCCTTCGCCGATCAGCGAGTTGGCCCCGATGATGCAATGCTTGCCGATTTTGGCGCCATTGAGGATCACCGCGTTGATGCCGATCAGGCTGTAGTCGTCGACGGTGCAGCCATGCAGCATAGCGTTGTGGCCGATGGTCACGCCGGTGCCCAGGGTCAGCGGGTAGCCCATGTCGGTGTGCATCACACTGCCGTCCTGCACATTGCTGTTCTTGCCGATCAGGATCAGTTCGTTGTCGCCACGCAATACCGCGTTGAACCACACGTTCGCGCCCTCCTCCAGCTTGACCTTGCCCACCAGCGTGGCATTGGGCGCCACCCAGCTGTGGGGATGTGTCTCGACGCGGGCTTCGCCCAGGCGGTATTTCATGGTGTGTCCTCACGGCGTTGCCACTCAAGCGGTGGCTCAGGTGTTGATGAAACTCTTGGGGGGTTGGTGCAGGCTGATCTGGGCGTCGTCGTACAGCAGGTTGATCAGTTCGACAATCATGATCGCCGTCAGGCCCCAGATCTTGTATTCGCCAAACCGGTAACTGGGCACGTACCAACTGCGTCCCTGGTAATCGATTCGGTGGGTGTGTTCGCGCGGGTCCTGGCGGAAAAACTCCAGGGGCACGCTGAAGACTGCGGCGATCTCGGCATCGTTGGCCAGGTATTCGACGTAATCCGGGATCACCCCGACGTAGGGCGTGACCCGAATGCCATGCAGGGAAATCAATGGACTCAACGGCCCGATCACCTCCACCAGACCAGGTGGCAGGCCGATTTCTTCTTCGGCTTCGCGCAACGCGGTAAAGATCAGGTCGGGGTCTTCCGGATCGCGGCGCCCACCGGGAAAAGCCACTTCACCGCCGTGGGTCGACAGGCCGCTGGCGCGCAAGGTCAGGATCAGCTCCGGTTCGTCACTGCGGGTAATCGGCACCAGCACGGCGGCCTCGGGGAAACGCCCGTCAGTCTCAAGCGTGTGGGGAGTGTGATTGCTTACCCGGCGAAGTAGCTCGTCCAGCATGAGTCATCTCGGTCTGTTGGCTACCTTGCATCATGCACCAAAGCGGGCAGGCACCCAACCCCAAAACCCGGTGCATGTCGCGAAACGACAACTTGCAGGGCTCTGCCCGCCAAGCCAAGATAGGCCCACTCTCCAGGAACCCCAGCATGAACTTCTGCAGCCAGTGCGGTAAACCGGTCACCCAGCGCATTCCCGAAGGCGACAGCCGCCTGCGCTATGTATGCGACCACTGCTCGACCATTCACTACCAGAACCCTAATATCGTCGCCGGCACGGTGCCGGTGTGGGGCGACAAAGTGCTGCTGTGCCGCCGCGCCATCGAGCCGCGCCTGGGCTACTGGACGCTGCCCGCAGGCTTCATGGAGAACGGCGAGACCGTGGAGCAGGCGGCCATGCGTGAAACCCTCGAGGAGGCCTGCGCTCGCGTACGCAACCTGTGCATCTATACCCTGATCGATGTGCCGCACATCAGCCAGGTGCATATCTTCTACCGCGCCGAACTGCTCGACCTGGATTTTGCCGCAGGCCCCGAAAGCCTTGAAGTGAAGCTGTTCGATGAAGCCGAGATCCCTTGGTCAGAGCTGGCTTTCCGCACGGTCGGGCGTACCTTAGAATGCTTCTTCGCTGACCGCCGCCAACACGTATTCCCGGTGCGCAGCGAGTCGGTGCCGCCCATGAAGCCACCGGCCAAATAACACTCAAGGCGGCATCGTCCACAATGGAAACCGTTTCAATGCGTTGGTTGCTCGCTGTTATCTGCCTGTCATTCGCTACGTTGTCTTCGGCCTCCACGGTGGAAATCATCGGCGGCAAGCCGGTCGAAAAAATCCTGGTGCTCAAGTCTGCCCGTCAGTTGCAGTTGATCAACGACGGCAAGCCTCTCAAGACCTACCGCATTTCCCTGGGCCGCAACCCCAAGGGCGCCAAGCTGATCGAGGGCGACCGCCGCACGCCGGAGGGCCTCTACTGGATCGACTGGCGCAAGACCAGCGACAAGTTCAACCTGTCGATGCACATTTCCTACCCCAACATCAGCGACGCCGCCCGCGCCCGCCGTGAAGGGGTGAAACCGGGCAGCATGATCATGATCCATGGCACTCCCGACAGCGAGGACTACCCGGAGCAGTTGTTCCACACGCTGGACTGGACCGACGGTTGTATCGGCATGCGCAACGTAGACATGCGCGAAGTCTGGAACCTGGTCAAAGATGGCACCCTGATCGAGATTCGTCCGTAATCTCGCACCGTTCGTAAAATAATTCGAAAAAAATCCTGCCCCCCTACAGCGCCTGCCGGTGAATACCAGTTCACCGCGCCGCGCTGCGCCGTTCTGCACGTGGCAAAGACCTCTCTAATACCACTTCATACAAAGCCCCATTACATGGCCTTAAAACCGTGGTTTGCACTGTTTTTGACGCATTGACATGGTATTTAAGTGGTATTAATTTCCGGCCGATACCGGGCGACAACACTCCAATAACCGCATCGGACACCTGACAGATGAATGCCATCCAGACCCTGCGCCCCGACGACAAACAATCCACGCCGCTGTACCTGCAACTGGCGCGTAACCTGGAAGCGGCGATCCATGCCGGCCAGTGGAAATCCGAGCAGGCGTTGCCATCGGAACGCGTCCTCAGCGAGCAATTGGGCCTCTCACGGGTCACCGCCCGCAAAGCGCTGGAGGTGCTGCTGGCCCAGGGCCTGATCCGCCGTAGCCAGGGCTCCGGCACCTTTATTACCCCGCGCCTGGAGCAGCCGCTGTCACGCCTGTCGGGCTTCAGCGAAATGTTAAGGCTCAAGGGCTTTGTGCCCAGCTCCCAATGGCTGGAACGCGAAATCACCCCGCCGACCCACGAAGAGCTGATCCGCCTGGGCCTGTCGCCCACCGACAAAGTGGCGCGCCTCAAGCGTTTGCGCAAAGCCGATGACACCGTAATGGCAATTGAAATGACCGCGATGCCCGCCTCGGTGCTGCCGCAACCGCAGGCCATCGGCAATTCGCTGTACGAATACCTCGAAGGCATCGGCAAACCCATCGTGCGTGCTCTGCAACATATCCAGGCGATCAACGCATCGGACGAGTTCGCCAGGCTGGTGGGCATTGCCCCCGGCACCGCCATGCTGCTGATGACTCGGGTCGGCTACACCGCCGATAACACGCCGATTGAAATCACCGACACCTACTGCCGCAACGACTACTACGACTTCGTAGCCGAGCTGCGCAGGTATGACTTTGCCGCCGAGTTGCGGCCTTAGAGAACTGCCCATGTCCGAAGACAATATCCTCACGCCCGGCGGCTGGATTCGCGGCCGCCTGGTGCACGCACACGGCAAGGTGATCGCCGTCGAAGGCACGCCGTGCGACCCGGCGCAAAACGATTTGCCGTACCTGCTACCAGGCTTTATCGACCTGCACGTACACGGCGGTGGCGGCGCGGACATCATGGAAGGCAGCTATGCCTTCGAGACCATCACCCGCACCCACGTGCGATTTGGGACGACATCCCTGCTGGCCACCACCATGACTGCGCCGGTAGACGAAATCTCCCGCGTGCTTGGCCAGCTCGGCACGTTCTGTGAGCAGCGCCCGACAGGCGCCGCCCGAGTGCTGGGCGTACATCTGGAAGGCCCCTACATCAATCCAGGAAAACTCGGCGCCCAACCCAATTTCGCCCACACCGCGCTGATGGCCGAAGTGGAAGGCTACCTGCGCCTGGCGCCGATCCGCGTGATCACCATCGCCCCGGAAATCGCCGGGCATGACGCGCTGATCCGCGCACTCAGCGAGCGCGGCGTACGCATGCAGATCGGCCACACCCTGGGCAGCTACGAAGAAGGCGTCGCCGCCCTCGCCGCCGGGGCCACCAGCTTCACCCATTTGTACAACGCCATGAGCCCGCTGCATCACCGCGAGCCGGGCATCGTCGGCGCGGCGCTGGCCCACGCCAAGTACGCCGAATTGATCCCGGACCTGCTGCATGTCCACCCCGGCGCCATGCACGTGGCCCTGCGCGCGATCCCCTGCCTGTACTGCGTCACCGACTCCACCGCCGCCGCCGGCATGCCCGATGGCGAATACAAGCTGGGCAGCCACACCGTGACCAAATGCCTGGGCGGTGTGCGCCTGCCCGACGGAACCCTCGCCGGCAGCACCCTGACCATGGATCAGGCACTGCGCAACCTGGTGAAAATCGGCCTGCCGATCAGCGAAGCCTCACAACGCCTGTCGCAGTTTCCCGCGGACTACCTGGGCCTGGAAGAACGCGGTCGCCTGCAACCCGGCAGTTTTGCCGACTGCGTGCGCCTGGACCGCTCCCTGCATCTGACCGACGTAATGGTCGAAGGAGAAACCATTGACTTCAAAAATGCTTGAAGAGGCCCTGGCCTCATGTGACGCCGTCGCGGCGCAACTGCAGCGCCTGGATCCGCTGCTGGAAGAAATCGCCGGCCGCCTGCGCCGCCAGCCGCCGCAAGTGGCGATGACTATCGCCCGCGGCAGCTCGGACCACGCCGCCAGTTACTTTGCCTACCTGGCCATGCAGCACGTGGGTATCCCGGTGGCGTCGTTGCCGATGTCGGTGGTGACCTTGTTGCAGGCGCCATTGAAGGTCAGCGGCCAGGTGGCGTTCGGTTTTTCCCAGTCGGGGCAAAGCCCGGACCTGGTCAACAGCCTGCGCCTGTTGCGCAAACGCGGCGCCCTGAGCATCTCGCTGGTCAACGCCGAGGGCTCGCCACTGGAGGCCGCCTGCGAATTCCACGTGCCGCTGTGCGCGGGGCCGGAACAAAGCGTTGCCGCGACTAAAAGCTTTATCGCCACCTTGAGCGCCAGCGCGCTGCTGATCGGCCACTGGAACCAGGAAGAGGCTTTGCTGCAAGCCTGCCGCGCCTTGCCGGACGAGCTGCGTACCGCCGCCCAGCAGGATTGGAGCCTGGCGATAGACGCCCTGCGCGACTGCCGGCAACTGATGGTGATCGGCCGTGGTGCCGGGTTTGCCATCGCCCAGGAAGCCGCGCTCAAGCTCAAGGAAACCTCGGCGATCCAGGCCGAAGCCTTCAGCAGCGCCGAAGTGCGCCACGGGCCGATGGCGTTGATCGACAAGAACTACCCCTTGCTGGTGTTTGCCCCCCGCGGCGCCGAACAGGCCGGCCTGCTGAGCCTGGCCGCCGATATGCGCCAGCGCGGCGCCCGCGTGTTGCTGGCCGCGCCGGATGATATCGGCGAACGCGACCTGACCCTGAGTCGCGCCGAACACCCGAGCCTGGACCCGATCCTGGCGATCCAGAGCTTTTACGTGATGGCCGCCGGCCTGGCGGTGGCGCGGGGCATGGACCCGGACCAACCGCGTCACCTGAGCAAAGTTACCCGCACCCACTGAGTGGTGTGCACCGTTTTCCTGATGAGTACCGTGTCCATGTCCAACAACAATAATGCATTGACCCTCAGCGCCCCCTTAAGCGGACCGGTGCTGAGCCTGGGCAACGTTCCCGACGAAGTGTTCGCCAGCCACGCCATGGGCGATGGGATTGCCATCGACCCGCTGAATGATCGCCTGCACGCGCCGTGTGACGGGGTGATCATCCACGTGGCCCGCACCGGGCATGCACTGACGATCCGTGCCGAGAACGGCGCCGAAATCTTGATGCATGTGGGCATCGACACGGTAGAACTCAATGGCGAAGGCTTTGCGCTGTTGGTTGAAAACGGCGCACGGGTGAAACTGGGCCAGGCGCTGGTGCAGTTTGATCTGGACCGCATCGCGCGCCAGTGCAAAAGCCTGGTCAGCCTGATCATTCTGACCAATGGCGAGCGTTTTGAACTACGCGCGCTCGCAGGGCAAACCGTTGCGGTCGGCCAGCCGTTGCTGCAGATCACCGCGCGCTCGACGTCAGCGCTTGAAACGGCTGTGGATAACTGCGCCTTGGAGGCCAGCGCCAGCGTACGCATTACCCACCGTGGCGGTTTGCATGCCCGCCCTGCTGCGTTGATCCGCAAGACCGCGCAGGGCTTCAGCAGCACCGCCCATCTGCGCTTCGGCGAGAAATACGCCGCGTGTGACAGCCTGATCGGCTTGTTGGGGCTGGGCATCGGCGAAGGCGATGAGGTGCAGGTGACCTGTCGTGGCAAGGACGCCGAGGCGGCTGTGCAAGCGTTGGTCGCCGCCCTGTCCGTCAGCATTAAAGAGGAGCACCACGCGCCAGCCGTCGCCGCGCCGCGTCGGGCCAACACCGAAGCCGGCGTACTGCAAGGCGTGTGCGCCGCGCCGGGGCTGGTCTGCGGGCCGTTGTTCCGCCTGGCCGGCATCGAACTGCCGCACGATAGCGGCAATCACATCGTCGATGAACAACTGCGCCGGCTGGACACTGCGCTGGAGCAGGTACGCGGTGAAATCCGCAGTACGCTGGACCACGCCCGCCAGCGCAAGAGCATCGAAGAAGAAGACATCTTCGCCGCCCACCTCGCCCTGCTCGAAGACCCGGCCCTGCTGGAAGCCGCCACTGCCGCCATCGAACAGGGCAGCGCCGCCACCCACGCCTGGCGCGACGCAATCCAGGCGCAATGTGCCGTACTGCTGGCCCTGGGCAAGCCGCTGTTTGCCGAGCGCGCCAACGACCTGCGCGATTTGCAGCAACGTGTGCTGCGTGCGCTGCTGGGCGAAGCCTGGCATTTCGAACTGCCCGCCGGCGCGATTGTCAGCGCCCATGAGCTGACGCCATCCGACCTGCTGCAACTGACTGCGCAGAACGCCGCCGGCATTTGCATGGCTGAAGGCGGCGCCACCTCCCACGTCGCCATTCTGGCCCGTGGCAAGGGGCTGCCGTGTGTGGTCGCGCTGGGCAGTGAAGTCCTCGACGTGCCGCAAGGCCAACGCGTCGTGCTCGACGCCGCCAACGGCCGCCTGGAACTGGCGCCCAGCGAAGCGCGCCACGCCGAAGTGCACCAGATTCGCGACGCACAAAAACGCCGCCGCCAGCAACAACAGGCACAGGCCCGGGAACCGGCATGCACCACCGATGGCGTACGCATTGAAATTGCCGCCAATGTCGCCTCCAGCGCCGATGCCCAGGTGGCGTTTGACAACGGCGCCGACGGCGTCGGCCTGCTGCGCACCGAATTCCTCTTCGTCGACCGCCGTACCGCGCCGGATGAGCAGGAACAACGCCAAGCCTATCAAGCCGTACTGGACGCGATGGGCGATAAGTCCGTGATTATCCGCACCATCGATGTGGGCGGCGACAAGCAGCTCGACTATTTACCGCTGCCTGTGGAAGCCAACCCGGTGTTGGGCCTGCGCGGCATCCGCATGGCGCAGGCGCGCCCCGAATTGCTCGACCAGCAATTGCGCGCCCTGCTGCAAGTCAACCCGTTGGGGCGCTGCCGCATCCTGTTGCCGATGGTCAGCGAAGTCGACGAACTGCTGCAAATTCGCCAGCGCCTCGATGAGTTATGCACAACGTTGGAACTGACCACGCGCCCGGAACTGGGGGTGATGATCGAAGTGCCGGCCGCTGCGCTGATGGCCGAACAACTGGCCGAGCACGCGGACTTCCTGTCCATCGGCACCAACGACCTGTCCCAATACACCCTGGCCATGGACCGCGACCACGCCGGCCTCGCCGCCCGGGTCGATGCCTTGCACCCGGCCCTGCTGCGATTGATCGCCCAGACCTGTGCCGGCGCGGCCCGGCATGGGCGTTGGGTGGGCGTATGTGGCGCCCTCGCTTCCGACCCGCTGGCCACGCCAGTATTGGTCGGCCTGGGGGTCAGCGAGCTGTCGGTGAGCCCGCTGCAGATCGGCGAAATCAAGGACCGCGTCCGGCACCTGGACGCAGCGCAATGCCGGCAACTGAGCCAGGGCCTGCTTGACCTGAGCAGCGCCAGGGCGGTTCGCCAAGCCTGTCAACACCACTGGCCGCTGAGCTGACAACAACAAGAAAAAAGGAGACACGCCATGTACCAACACTTTATCGAAGGTCTGCAACGCCTGGGCCGTGCCCTGATGCTGCCGATTGCGATCTTGCCGATCGCCGGCCTCTTGCTGCGCCTGGGCGACACCGATCTTTTGAATATCGCGGTGATGCACGACGCCGGTCAGGCGATCTTCGCCAACCTGGCGCTGATCTTCGCCATCGGCATCGCGGTAGGCTTTGCCCGTGACAACAACGGCACCGCGGGCCTGGCCGGCGCGATTGGTTACCTGGTGATGATCTCCACCCTCAAGGTGATGGACACCAGCATCAACATGGGCATGCTCGCCGGGATCGCCAGCGGCTTGATGGCCGGCGGGCTGTACAACCGCTTCAAGGACATCAAGCTGCCGGAGTACCTCGCGTTCTTCGGTGGACGACGGTTCGTACCGATTGTGACCGGGTTCAGTGCGGTCGGCCTGGGCGTGATCTTTGGCTTGATCTGGCCGCCCATCCAGCATGGCATCAACAGTTTTGGCGTGCTGCTGATGGAAAGCGGTAGCCTCGGCGCGTTTGTGTTCGGCGTGTTCAACCGCCTGCTGATCGTCACCGGCCTGCACCACATCCTCAACAATATGGCGTGGTTTGTGTTCGGCAGCTTTACCGACCCGGCCACCGGTGCGGTCGTGACCGGCGACCTTACCCGCTATTTCGCCGGCGACCCCAAAGGTGGCCAGTTCATGACCGGCATGTTCCCGGTGATGCTGTTCGGCCTGCCTGCCGCCTGCCTGGCGATGTACCGCAATGCACTGCCGGAGCGCCGTAAAGTCATGGGCGGGATTTTCCTGTCGATGGCACTGACCTCGTTCTTGACCGGGGTGACCGAGCCGATTGAATTCGCGTTCATGTTCCTGGCGCCGTTCCTGTACCTGATCCATGCGGTGCTGACCGGCCTGTCGATGGCGGTCACCAATCTGCTGAATATCCACCTCGGGTTTACCTTCTCCGGTGGGTTTATCGACATGGTACTGGGCTGGGGCAAGTCCACCAACGGCTGGTTGGTGTTCCCGGTGGGCCTGGCCTACGCGCTGATCTATTACAGCGTGTTCAATTACTGCATTCGTCGGTTCAACCTGAAGACGCCAGGGCGTGAAGATATCCAGGTGGCGCAGGCAGAGGTCATGAGCGACAACCAACGTGCTACGGCTTACATCCAGGCCTTGGGCGGTGCAGAGAACCTGCTGAGCGTCGGCGCCTGCACCACGCGCCTGCGGTTGGACATGGTGGATCGCAACAAGGCGGTGGATGCGCAACTCAAAGCGCTGGGCGCAATGGCTGTCGTGCGGCCGGGCAACGGTGGGAGTTTGCAGGTGGTGGTCGGGCCGATGGCCGACAGCATCGCCGATGAGATTCGCCTGGCCATGCCGTCGTTTGTGCCCAATACGCCGGTGAGCGTTGTGCCTGTGGATAAGCCGATGACGGTGAATGTGCAGGAAGCCGAGAAATGGTTGAATGCGCTGGGTGGTCGGGCCAATGTGCGGCAGTTGGAAACGGTGGCGATGACGCGGTTGCGGGTGGAGTTGGGGGATGATTCAGTGTTATCGGAAACGGACCTGACTGCGCTGGGTTGCCAAGGCGTGAGCCAACTCGATAGCGGTATCTGGCACTTGCTGATTGGTGACAAAGCTTCAGGATTGGGTGAGGCACTGGAACGCTTGGTCAGTGGCCGTGTAGTCAACGCAAGAGCTTAGCTTCTCAGGCGACAGCTGATCATTCCCACCCACACGGGTAGGAATGATCAGTGGTCGTGGCTACGTTACTGTCACCACCCATGGCGCCGAATGATGTGTATCACCTCGCGTCGAAGCCACGAAATTGTAAGTCATTGCCTTCAGGTTAGAGACTTCGAGAGAAAAATCACCATTCACAGGTTCCTTGGAAATCACTAGAACGGGCCCGCCAACGCCATCAGTGATCTTGATGTATTGATTGGCCACCGTTGACTCTCCGACAATTCTGAGCGTTCTAGCAGGCGTCGTGCCGGGGTTCGGGATGGCTGTTCCCCCATCGGCGACTCTGATGATAGAAACTGACATGTCACTTCTCCTTTCCATTAGATGAAAAGCTAGTAAACATGACTGGAACTCCTACCGTAACTGTCAAAGTTAACAGGTGCGCGAGGTATTCCGACAAGTGGAAAAAGGTGTGAACCGTCGATGTCAAAAGCCAGATTAAGCACCGGCGATGGGATTTCACCGTCAACAAAAAACCCGCTGACCAAACTGGCCCAGCGGGTTTCTTGTTTATGCAGCGTGCGAATCAAAAATCCGCTAACTGCCACACCTCATACGCCGGCGTTTCGTACGGATGGCTGAGTTTGAGCGCAGCCACGACAGCCACGATCAACTCATCCGCCACCACCAGCTCAACCTTCCACTCTTCAACCACTTCAACCTGGCCCACCTGCCCGATAAACGGCTGACTGCCGTCCAACGCGCGGAATTGGCCCTGGCCCGGCACTTGCCAGGCGCAGCTGTCGTAGTTGCCGATGCGGCCGCCACCTGCGGCGAAGACGGCGCTTTTTACCGTCTCCACGTGGCTGGCGGGCACAAAGAAGGCGAGCTTGTACACAGCCTTAGTTCACCCACACGCGAGCGTTGCGGAACATGCGCATCCAGGCGCCGTCTTCGTTCCACTCTTCCGGACGCCACGAGTTCTGCACGGCGCGGAACACACGCTCCGGGTGCGGCATCATGATGGTGACGCGACCGTCGCGGCTGGTGAGGCCGGTGATCCCGCGCGGCGAGCCGTTCGGGTTGGCCGGGTAGGCCTCGGTGACCTTACCGTGGTTGTCGACGAAACGCATGGCCACGCAACCGGACAGGTCGGCTTCAAGCAAGGCTTCTTCGCTGACGAACTCGGCATGGCCTTCACCGTGAGCGATGGCGATCGGCATACGCGAACCGGCCATGCCTTGCAGGAAGATCGAGTTGGATTCCTGCACCTGCACCATGGCGACACGGGCTTCGAACTGCTCGGAACGGTTGCGCACGAAGTGCGGCCAGAACTCGCTGCCCGGGATCAGCTCGTGAAGGTTGGACATCATCTGGCAACCGTTGCACACACCCAGGGTGAAGCTGTCGTTGCGTTCGAAGAAGCCCTGGAACGCATCGCGGGCACGGCTGTTGAACAAGGCCGACTTGGCCCAGCCTTCACCGGCACCCAACACGTCGCCGTAGGAGAAACCGCCGCAGGCGACCAGGCCCTTGAACTCATTGAGGTCAACGCGACCGGCGAGGATGTCGCTCATGTGCACGTCGATCGCATTGAAGCCGGCACGGTCGAACGCAGCCGCCATTTCCACCTGGCCGTTGACGCCTTGCTCACGCAGTACGGCAACTTGTGGGCGGATGCCTTTCTTGATGTAAGGCGCGGCGATGTCCTGGTTGACGTCGAAGCTGAGCTTGGTGCTCAGGCCCGGGTTGTCTTCTTCCAGGATCACGTCGAATTCCTGCTGGGCGCAGTCGGCGTTATCACGCAGGCGCTGGATCTGGTAGCTGGTCTCGGCCCACTGGCGCTGCAGCAAGCGGCGCTGACCCGAGAACACCGTATCGCCATCGAAGGAGATATTGATTTCGCCGTTGTTGACCGGCTGGCCAATCACCGCCACGCAGTCGTCCAGGCCGGCGGCGCTGAACTGTGCGAGGACATCCGGGGTAGCGTCCTGGCGAACCTGGATCACCGCGCCCAATTCTTCGTTGAACAGGATGCCGTTGATTTCAGCCGCCGCCTCGGCAACGCTGTCGAGCACGATGTTCAGGCCGCAGTGGCCGGCGAAGGCCATCTCGACAACGCTGGTCAGCAGGCCACCGTCGGAACGGTCGTGGTAAGCCAGCAAGTGGCCGTCGGCGTTGAGGCCCTGGATCACGGCGAAGAAGGCTTTCAGGTCTTCAGCGTCATCGACGTCCGGGGCCTGCTTGCCGAGTTTGCCATGGGTTTGTGCCAGGATGGAGGCACCCATGCGGTTCTGGCCACGGCCCAGGTCGATCAGGATCAGATCGGTGGTGCCCTTGTCCATGCGCAGTTGCGGGGTCAGGGTCTGGCGGATGTCGGTCACGGGTGCGAAACCGGTGACAATCAGCGACAACGGCGAGGTGACGCTCTTGTCCGTACCGTTCTCGTTCCAGCGGGTGGCCATGGACATGGAGTCCTTGCCCACCGGGATGGTGATGCCCAGCTCAGGGCACAGTTCCATGCCGACCGCTTTAACCGTGTCGTACAGACGTGCATCTTCACCCGGGTGACCGGCAGCGGACATCCAGTTGGCCGACAATTTGATGTCGGACAGCTTGCCGATGCGCGACGCGGCAAGGTTGGTCAGGGTTTCGCCAATGGCCATGCGCCCCGACGCCGGAGCGTCCAGCAGGGCCAGCGGGGTACGCTCGCCCATGGCCATGGCTTCACCGGTGTAGACGTCGAAGCTGGTGGCAGTGACGGCAACGTCGGCCACCGGAACTTGCCAAGGGCCGACCATCTGGTCACGCGCAACCAGGCCGGTGATGGTGCGGTCGCCGATGGTGATCAGGAAGCTTTTGCTTGCCACGGACGGATGGTGCAGCACGCGTTCGATGCTGTCGGCCAGGTCCAGGGGGCTTGGGTCGAAATCGTCGCCCAGCTCGGTTTCACGCACGGCCGAACGGTGCATGCGCGGGGCCTTGCCCAGCAGCACTTCCAGCGGCATGTCCACCGGGCTGTTGCCGAAGTGGCTATCAGTCACGGTCAACTGCGGTTCGGCAGTGGCTTCACCGACCACGGCAAACGGGCAACGCTCGCGTTCGCAGATGGCCTGGAAGCGCGCGAAGTCTTCGGCGCCAACGGCCAGCACGTAACGTTCCTGGGATTCGTTGCTCCAGATTTCGTGCGGGGCCATGCCCGGCTCGTCGTTTGGAATATTGCGCAATTCGAAACGGCCACCCCGGTCGCCGTCGTTGACCAGTTCCGGGAAGGCGTTGGACAGACCACCCGCGCCGACGTCGTGGATGAAGCTGATCGGGTTCTTGTCGCCCAACTGCCAGCAACGGTCGATGACTTCCTGGCAACGGCGCTCCATCTCCGGGTTTTCGCGCTGTACGGAAGCGAAGTCCAGGTCCGCCGAGCTGGTGCCGGTGGCCATGGAGGAAGCGGCGCCGCCGCCCAGGCCGATCAGCATCGCCGGGCCACCGAGCACGATCAGCTTGGAGCCGACCAGGATCTCGCCTTTCTTGACGTGTTCTTCACGGATGTTGCCCATGCCGCCGGCCAACATGATCGGCTTGTGGTAACCGCGCACTTCATCGCCACGCGGGGTGGTGATGGATTGTTCGAAGGTACGGAAATAGCCGGTCAGCGCCGGACGCCCGAACTCGTTGTTGAACGCCGCGCCGCCCAGCGGGCCTTCGATCATGATGTCCAGTGCGTTGACGATGCGCTCAGGCTTGCCGTACGGCACTTCCCACGGCTGTTCGAAGCCCGGGATCTGCAGGTTCGACACGGTGAAACCGGTGAGGCCCGCCTTTGGCTTGGCGCCACGGCCGGTGGCGCCTTCGTCGCGGATCTCGCCGCCGGAACCGGTGGCTGCGCCCGGGAACGGGGCAATCGCGGTCGGGTGGTTGTGGGTTTCAACCTTCATCAGGATGTGCACCGGCTCCTGCACCGCGCCGTACTGGCGGGTTTCAGGGTCCGGGAAGAACCGGCCGGCGACGGAGCCGACGATCACCGAGGCGTTGTCCTTGTAAGCCGACAGAACGCCTTCGCTGTGCATCACGTAGGTGTTCTTGATCATGCCGAACAGGCTTTTTTCCTGGCTTTCGCCGTCGATGTCCCAACTGGCGTTGAAGATCTTGTGACGGCAGTGCTCGGAGTTGGCCTGGGCAAACATCATCAGTTCGATGTCGTGCGGGTTGCGCTTCAAGCCGTTGAAGGCGTTGACCAGGTAGTCGATCTCGTCTTCGGCCAGGGCCAGGCCCAGTTCGGTGTTGGCCTTCTCGAGGGCGGCACGGCCACCGCCGAGCACGTCGATCGCGGTCAGCGGCTTGGGTTCGGCATGGCTGAACAGGCCGGCAGCCTGTTCCAGCTGGCTGACGATGATCTGGGTCATGCGGTCGTGCAGGCTGCTGGCGATCAGCTCGGCTTCGGCCTCGCTGAACTGGCCGGCGACGTAGAAAGCGATACCGCGTTCCAGGCGCTGGATGTTCGAAAGGCCGCAGTTGCGGGCGATATCGCTGGCCTTGCTCGACCAGGGCGAGATGGTGCCGAACCGTGGCAGAACCAGGAACAAGCGGCCGGTCGGCTCTTGAACGGGAACGCTGGGGCCGTACTTCAGAAGGCGTGCGAGCACTTGCTGTTCGTCGGCGGTCAAGACGCCGGTAACGTCGGCGAAGTGAGCAAATTCAGCATACAGGCCTGTAACAGCTGGAACCTTCTGGCTCAGTTGCTCAAGGAGTTTGCTGTGGCGAAAGGCAGAAAGGGCAGGAGCGCCGCGCAGGATCAACATCTTCGGGACAGCCTCGGGAAGGGGGTGTGCTTTGAGGCCGTGCATTCTAGCGTAAACCGCCGCCAACGGCACCCGAAACGCTACGGCCGGCCGCTGCCGAACGTCAGTTGGCAGGTAATGCACGCTCCCGGGGCGTTTTGCCGGGCCGCGCATGCAGTTATTTTAACCGTCATAAATCTTTGCCAACCCGCGTTTCTGCGGGCTGCAGCCCGGTTTTACGGGCGCTAGCAGACAAGTCCCCTGCTGTCGAGATATGGCGCCGAGGGCCGTTTGCGTATACTGCGCCAATGTTCTCCCCAACTGCTTTGCGCCAGCGATGCGCCAAATGGCTCTTCGTCACCGGACTCTTCCTGCTGCTCAGCGCCTGTGTTGATAAACCCAGCACGCTCGAGCGAATCAAGGAGGATGGTGTGTTGCGGGTGGTTACCCGAAACAGTCCGGCGACTTATTTCCAGGATCGCAACGGTGAAACCGGTTTCGAGTACGAACTGGTCAAGCGCTTTGCCGACGAACTGGGGGTGAAGCTGGAAATCGAGACCGCCGACAATCTCGACGACCTGTTCGGCCAGCTGGGCAAACCCAAAGGCCCGGTGCTCGCCGCCGCCGGCCTGGTCAGCAGTGAACAGCGCCAGCGACAGGTGCGGTTCTCCCATCCTTATCTCGAAGTGACCCCGCAGATCATCTACCGCAACGGCCAGTCGCGCCCGACCAACGCGGCGGACCTGGTCGGCAAGAAGATCATGGTGCTCAAGGGCAGCACCCACGCCGAACAACTGGCGGCGCTTAAAAAGCAAAATCCTGCAATCGAATACGAAGAATCCGACGCCGTTGAAGTGGTCGACCTGCTGCGCATGGTGGACGAGGGTCAGATCGACCTGACCCTCGTGGACTCCAACGAAGTGGCGATGAACCAGGTGTATTTCCCCAATGTGCGCGTGGCGTTTGACCTGGGCAACGCCAGCAACCAGAGCTGGGCCGTGGCGGCGGGTGATGACAACAGCCTGCTCAACGAGATCAACAGCTACCTGGACAAGGTCGAGAAGAACGGCACCCTGCAGCGCCTGAAAGACCGCTACTACGGGCATGTCGATGTGCTCGGCTATGTCGGCGCCTACACCTTCGCGCAGCATCTGCAGCAGCGCCTGCCCAAGTACGAAAAACACTTTCGCACCTACGCCAAGGAAGAAAAAGTCGATTGGCGCCTGTTGGCGGCCATCGGCTATCAGGAATCCCTGTGGCAACCGGCCGTCACCTCCAAGACCGGCGTGCGCGGCCTGATGATGCTGACCCAGAACACCGCCCAGGCCATGGGCGTGTCCAACCGGCTGGACGCCAAGCAAAGCATCATGGGCGGTGCCAAGTACCTGGCGAGAATCAAGGATGAATTGGACGACAGCATCGCCGAGCCCGATCGCACCTGGTTCGCCCTCGCCGCCTACAACGTCGGCACCGGCCACCTGGAAGATGCGCGCACCCTGGCCAAGCGCGACGGCCTGAAC
Source organism: Pseudomonas sp. R19M (assembly GCF_050312585.1). Classification (NCBI taxonomy): domain Bacteria; kingdom Pseudomonadati; phylum Pseudomonadota; class Gammaproteobacteria; order Pseudomonadales; family Pseudomonadaceae; genus Pseudomonas; species Pseudomonas sp. R19M. The sequence continues at coordinate 91,858 of NZ_JBNPJV010000062.1, read as the reverse complement.
CCGAACAAGTGGCTGGATGTGAAAAAGATGCTGCCGCGCCTCTCGCAGAAGCAGTGGTACAGCAAGACCCGCTACGGCTATGCCCGCGGCGGTGAGCCCGTGCATTTTGTGGCGAACATCCGCCGTTACTACGACATCCTGACCTGGGTAACCCAGCCGCAGCTGGAGGGCAACCAGGTGGTCGAGGGCAACCTGCACGTGCCGGGTATCGACAAGACCAAGCCGCCGGAAGACACCCCGCAGTTATAAGAATGTTGCAACTGCCATGTGGGAGGGGGCTTGCTCCCGATGGCGGTGAATCAGCTTTGAATAGGCTGGCTGACACACCGCTATCGGGAGCAAGCCCCCTCCCACACTTGGATCTTCACTTGGCTATAAGCCGGTGAGCAGATGCACCACCCCACCCGCCAACACCATCACGGCGGGCACACCCGCCGCCTTCAACCTCATCTCATCCAGACGTCCCACATCCTGCAACTGTACCCGCACCCGCGTCAGCGCCACACGCTGCTGCGACTTGAGGTTATCGGCCCCACCCAATGCGCTCAGCACTTCGGCCGACAACAGACTCTGCGTCGGCGCAGTGGCCGTCTCGGCAATCAGATCCGGGGTCAGGGCTTTCCAGAACGCCCGCTGTATTTTCTCGAACATGCTCAGTGCTCCACAACAGGTGAGGTTTCAACGGTAGCCGTGTGGTACAGGCGCAGGGCTTCACGCACTTGGGCGGCTTCTTCCAGGCCCAGTACCTGGCGGGCGATAAGCTGGCAGTCAGCCAGGTCCAGATCGCGCACAGTGGCCTTGATGGTCGGGATCAACGGCACGCTGACCGACAGCTCATCCACCCCCAGGCCAATCAACACCGGCACCGCCAGCGCCTCGGACGCCAACGCGCCGCACACCCCTACCCACTTGCCGTGGGCGTGGGCGGCCTTGACGGTGGTGGCGATCAAACGCAATACCGCTGGGTGAAAGCTGTCGGCCTGGCTGGCCAGGCGCGGGTGGTCACGGTCCATGGCCAGGGTGTATTGGGTCAAGTCGTTGGTGCCGATGGAGAAGAAATCCACATGCGGCGCAAACACATCAGCCATCAAGGCGGCAGACGGCACTTCGATCATGATGCCCAGCTTCGGCAGCTCGGTGAGCCCGAGCGCCAGCGCTTCTTCCTGAAGCATCGTGCGGGCCAGGTGCAACTCCGACAGCAGGCTGACCATCGGCAACATGATGTGCAGGCGTGCGAAACCGGCACTGGCAAGGATCGCGCGCAACTGTTCACGCAACAACTGCGGGCGCTCCAGGCATAGGCGAATACCGCGCAAGCCGAGAAAGGGGTTGGCCTCGCTGTCCATCGGTACATAGGCCAATGGTTTGTCGCCGCCCACATCCAGAGTGCGGACCACCAGATTGCGCTCGGTGCCCAAGGCACAGGCAATGGCGGCGTAGGTGCCGGCTTGTTCGTGCGGGCTAGGTGCACGGTTGCGGTCCAGGTACAGAAACTCCGAACGCAGCAGCCCGACGCCCTCACCACCGAGGGCCAGGGATTGTTCTACCTCCTGCAACGAGGCGACGTTAGCCGTGACTTCGACGTGATGGCCGTCGCGGGTAGTGGCCGGCAAAGCCGCCTGCGCCACGTCACGCTGACGCCTGAGCACTTGCTGCTGGCGCGCCGCTTCCAACTGTTCGATTTCAGCCAGGTTCGGCTCCAGGTGCAGTTCGCCTTGGTCGGCGTCGAGCAGCACCTGCTTGCCGTTGGCCAGCGCCAGTGCCTGCACCGGCACGCCGCAGATCGCCGGCAACCCCAACGCCCGCGCAAGAATTGCGACGTGGCTGGTCGCGCCACCGCCGACGGTGACAAAGCCGAGCACCTTGTGCGTGTCCAGGCTGGCGGTTTGCGAGGGGGTCAGTTGTTCGGCGATCAGGATCGTGCGCTCGGGTAAATCCCAGGCGCGGTCCTGAATGCCGAGGATCAACTTCAAGACGCGCTGGCCGACATCGGCCAGGTCAGCCGCACGTTCGGCGAGCAATGTACTGCCCAGGCCCTGGAATAATTTGCCGGTGGTCACCGTGGCACTGTGCCAGGCAAACGCAGCGCTCTTGCCTTGCGCCAGCAGGTCGTGGGCTTGTTCCAGCAAGCTCGGGTCTTCGAGCAACTCCTGGTGGGCGCGAAAAATCTCGGCCTGGGCACTGCCTGTCGCGTTGTCTTGCAACCTTTGCAGGGCGACGGTCGCCGCCAGCAGGCCACGGTCCAGGGCCGCGCGCTCGAGCGCTTCGCCAGCGCCGGCTTCGGTGATCGTCAGTTCAGGCTCGGCCACCTGCACCACTTGGCCAAACGCCGACCCTGGCGAGGCACAAACGCCGCGCAGCACTGTCGATGACGCCGCAGGCGCCGACGGTTCAGCCACCTCGACCGTCGCCACGCCCGCCTCACCACAGCCCTCATTCAACAACGTCACCAGCGCCTTGATCGCTGCCTCGGCATCTTCGCCAGCAGCGCTCACCTGCAAGGTATCGCCCTGTACGGTTTGCAGCGCCATGATCGCCACCAATGACTTGGCATTGGCGCTCTGGGTTTGCTTGTGCAAGTAAATGCTCGCCTTAAACCCTTTCGCCGCCTGGGCCAACACCGCCGCAGGGCGGGCGTGCAGGCCGTTGGCATTGGGCAAGGTCAACGGCTTGGAGAACAGCGCCTCGCCCTCCTCTTCAACCTCCTCATCAGCGGGTTGAGAGGCTGAAACCCGCAGCAGCGGCTGGCCCACCTCCACTCGCCCATTGGCCAGGAGCGTGAAGGGTTCGCCGCTGACCACCAACATCAAGGTCAGCAAACTACGCGCGTTGAGCGCCAGGTAGTCAGCATCGAATTCGATCAGCGGCTGCCCCGGCAGCACCCGCTGGCCTTCCTGCACCAGTCGGTTGAAGCCCTGCCCCGCCAGGTTTACGGTGTCCAGGCCGATATGCAGCAGCACCTGGACGCCATTGTCGTCGGTCACGCTGACGGCATGCCCACTGTCCTGGATATTGCTGATCACCCCGGCCAACGGCGCGCAGAGGGTCTGCGAGGTCGGGTCGATGCACAGGCCGTCGCCGATCAGGCGACTGGCAAACACCGGATCGGGCACCTGATCCAGCGCCAGCAGGACACCGGACAAGGGCGCCAGCAGTTCCAGGGGTTGAGTTGTGGTCATGACTTCACCTGCTGTCTGGTTCTTTAAAAATCATTGGGTGGGAGCTAATCCCATCAGTGGCAGGAATCAAATGTGGGAGGGGGCTTGCCCCCGATGGCAGTGGTTCAGCCTGCACATTTGCCACTCGATATACCGCTATCGGGAGCAAGCCCCCTCTCACATGGGGCCACGCTATTTCCACCAGTATTCGACTTGCACACCCACATTCGAGCCATGCCGTGCCGTGCCGTAGGCGCCGGTGTCGGACAACGCCGAACCCGCCGCCAGTTCATTCGCCGCACGCTTGGCCGCCTCGTTCCAGCTTGCATAGGTGTAGTACAAGCGCACCTCCGGTCGCGCCCAGAAGTCCGGGCCTTTAGGCGACCAGGTCGGGGCAAACGTGAATTTGCTCAGTTTGCGCGTGCCACCACTGGCCTCGACCTGATCATGGCCAAGCTCGGTGACCAGTTTGAATTGTTCGCTGAGCGCATACGCCGGGCGCACGCCGATGGACATCCAGGTCTGGTCCTGGCTGCCGGGACGGATGTCTTTCTGGTACACCGCTTCGACCTGCCCGCCGAAGCGCGGGGTCACCTGCCAATCGAAAAACTCCACGGCACGGTAGCTCTTGCTGCTTTTGTCCAGCGCCGTATCGCCGGTATAACCGAGGCCGGTGCCGGGGCCTTCACCGTATTGCAGGGCGAATTTGTTCTTGCCACCCAGGAAAGGTTTTTGCACATGCTGCGCCGTGATCGCCCATCCGCTGTGAGCGTCGCGGCCGCCCGCTTTGTCGATGTAGCTCAAGCCGAACTCCAGCTCACCGCCCGGGTTGGTCTTGAAGCCCGCCACGTTGAAGTCGTGACGGGTGGCGTATTCCTTCTGGTACAGATTGTCCTTGCGGGAAATCGCGTAGCTGTATTTGAGGTCGCCGATCAATACGTCCTCGACGCCACCGCCCGTGGCGCTCTGGTTCCAGTAGTAGAAATCGGAGATATGGATATCGTTACGCTTGTAGTAACGCCGCCCCGCCCACAGCGAACCACCATTGAGGCTGGGCAGGTTGGACCACTGCGCATACATCTGCGGCATACGTGCCGAGCCGTTATCCTCGCCCTGGAACTTCAGGGCACGGTCGTACCGGTTGTAGAGGGACGCCATGGCATCGATGCTCAACACCGAACCGTCATCCAGGGTGAGCAGGTCCTGGCGCAATTCCAACTCGGCGTACTGCTCACATTCATTCCCCAAACGATATTTCGTTTGCGCCCCCGGTAATTGAAAGCACTGCTGTTTGCCACTGCCGGTCGAAGTGCCCGCGCCGCTGCGCAGGTAACCGGCGAACTCCAGGGCCTGAGCGGCAAAGGGGGCAGTGAGACACGACGCAATGAGGCCCAGCTTGATTGTTGTTTTCATGAAGCACTCCACTTTTTTTATTATGTTTTTTGAAGCGCCCCTGCACTCCCATACAGGGGTTCCAGCTGGTCTCAATCCTTGAGGTGCAGCACGAACGATTCATAGGGGCGTAACACCACCTCGTTCGAACGACGCGGGCAGTCGGGGTAGTTGCTGATCAGCAGGCGTTGCTCAGTCGCCGCGGTGATGAGCGTTTCCGGCAACTGGATTTCGCAGTGCTCGCCGTAGAAGTTGTTAAGCACCAGCAAGCGCTCGCCATGGCCTTCGCGCACATAGGCCCAGACTTGCGGATGGTCTTGCAGCAGTTGGCGGTAAACGCCTTGCTGAATCAGCGGCTCGTGGCGCCGCAGAGCGATCAGCGCGCGGTAGTGATGCAGCACCGAATCCGGATCATCCAGTTGGTTGGCAACGTTGATGTGCGCCGCGTTGGCCGGAATGCCGATCCACGGCTCACCCGTGCTGAAACCGGCATTCGCTTCGTTGCTCCACTGCATCGGTGTGCGGCTGTTATCGCGGGACTTCTGCATGATCGCCGCCATGCTCGAGGTCTCGGACTCTCCGGCATCGCGCTTGAGACGGAAGATGTTCAGGGTCTCCACATCGCGGTACTGCAAGATGCTGTCGAAGCCCGGATTGGTCATGCCCAGCTCTTCACCCTGGTACACAAACGGCGTGCCCTGCAGGAAGTGCAACGCAGTGCCGAGCATCTTGGCCGAGACCACGCGGTGCTCGCCGTCATCGCCAAAGCGCGAGACCACACGCGGCTGGTCGTGGTTACACCAGAACAATGCGTTCCAGCCACCACCGGCCTGCATGCCCAGTTGCCAGTCGGAAAAGATCTGCTTGAGTTGCAGGAAATCGAAGTCGGCCTTCACCCACTTCTGCAAGTTCGGATAATCGACTTTCAGGTGATGAAAGTTGAAGGTCATCGACAGCTCTTTCGACTCCGGCCGTGAGTAGCGCACGCAGTGCTCCAGGCTGGTGGAGGACATCTCGCCGACATTGATCAGGTCGTGCCCTTCGAAGACTTCGCGGTGCATTTCCTGCAGGTATTCGTGCACGTTCGGGCCGTCGGTGTAGAAGCGCCGGCCATCGCTGTTGTCTTCGGGAAAATCGGCAGGCTTGGAGATCAGGTTGATCACGTCCAGGCGGAAACCGCCCACGCCCTTGTCGCGCCAGAAGCGCATCAACTTGAACACCTCGGCGCGCACCTGCGGGTTATCCCAATTGAGATCGGCCTGGGTGTGGTCGAACAGGTGCAGGAAGTACTGCCCGGTTTGCGCTTCGTATTCCCAGGCCGAGCCGCCGAACTTGGACTCCCAGTTGTTCGGCTGGTCGCGCCAGATGTAGAAGTCGCGGTACGGATTGTCGAGGCTGCTGCGCGCTTGCTGGAACCACTCATGTTCGATGGAAGTGTGGTTGACCACAATATCCAGCATCAGCTTGATGCCGCGCTTGGCCGCTTCGCTGATCAGCAGGTCGCAGTCGGCCATGGTGCCGTAGCTGGGGTCGATGGCGTAGTAGTCGCTGATGTCGTAGCCGTTGTCGCGTTGCGGCGAACGCAGGAACGGAGTGATCCACAGGCAATCCACGCCCAGCCATTGGAGGTAGTCGAGTTTGTCCACGATGCCCAGCAGGTCACCGGTGGCGTTACCCGCGTGGCTGTGGAAGCTTTTGGGGTAGACCTGGTAGATCACCGAGTGTTGCCAGTCTTGCATGGTGGGTTCCTTCAGTTGAATTGGGGGCTGGCCTCTCGGGCCTCATCGGGGGCAAGCCCCCTCCCACACTTGAATGCATTCACACATCAAAAAGTGAGAGGGGCTTGCCCCGATAGCGGTTGATCAGGCGACGCGATACCCGGGCCGAACAATCTTCATGCTCAACGCACAGGTCAAAACAAACGGCACCACGATCGCGACGACCATCCCGATCACAAACATCGGAATGGCGCTCGGCACGATCGAGATAAAACCAGGCAATCCCCCTACCCCAATGGCCGACGCCTGCACCTTGTTCAGCGATAGGAAAATGCTGCCCAGCGCCGAGCCCACAAGGGCGGCATAGAACGGAAACTTGAAGCGCAGGTTGACCCCGAACATCGCCGGCTCGGTGATGCCGAAGTACGCGGAGATCGCCGAGGTCGACGCCATGCTTTTGTCCCGCGCATTGCGGGTGGTGTAGAACACCGCGAGTGCGGCGCTGCCCTGGGCCAGGTTGGACATGACGATCATCGGCCAGATAAAGGTGCCGCCCTGGGTGGCGATCAGTTGCAAGTCCACGGCGAGAAACATGTGATGCATGCCGGTGATGACCAACGGCGCATACAACAGGCCGAAAATCGCCCCGCCGATCATCGGTGCCAGATCAAACAGCGTCACCACGCCTTCAGTGATCAGGATGCCCAGGTGACGGGTCACCGGGCCGATGATCGCCATCGCCAGCACACCGGTCACGACGATGGTGGTGATCGGCACCACGAGCAGTTGAATCGCATTCGGCACCCGCGCCCGCAGCCATTTCTCGATGACGCTCATCACATACGCCGCCATCAGGATCGGCAGGATCTGCCCCTGGTAGCCCACCTTCTCAATCTTGAACCAGCCGAAAATATCGAAGTACGGCAGGCTCTGGCCGTCGAGCCCGGCCACTGCCTTGCCGTAGTTCCAGGCATTGAGCAGGTCCGGGTGTACCAGCATCAGGCCGAGCACGATGCCGAGGATTTCACTGCCGCCAAAGCGCTTGGCCGCTGACCAGCCCACCAGCGCCGGCAGGAACACGAACGAGGTGTTGGCCATCAGGTTGATCAGGCTCCACAAGCCATCCAGGTTCGGATAGGCCTCCAGCAGCGTCTTGCCCTCGATGAACATGCCCTTGGCGCCCATCAGGTTGTTCACGCCCATCAACAGGCCGGCGATGATCAACGCGGGCAGGATCGGCATGAACACGTCGGAGAACACCCGCACCAGGCGCTGCATGGCGTTGGTCTTGTCGGCGCCCTTCTTCTTCACGTCGGCGATGGTGGCGGCCGCAAGACCGGTTTGCTCGCGCAAGGCGGCGTAGACCTTTTCCACTTCACCGGGGCCGATCACCACCTGGAACAGACCGCCGGTGAAGAACGAGCCCTTGACCAGATCGACCTGGTTCAACGCGCTGCTCTTGACCAGGCTTGGGTCCTTGAGCGCCAGGCGCAGGCGGGTCACGCAGTGGGCAGCTTGCTCAAGGTTTTCGCTGCCCCCGAGGTTTTCGAGAATCTCGCGGGCAATCGTCGAATAGTCGTGGCTCATGCTTGGTTTCCACTTTGATTTTTTTATTGGAGGGCAGTCATTGGCAGCACGCCGAGGGCAAAAGTACTCGTCTGTACGAGTTAAAGCAACAACTCGTACAGACGAGTTACAAATTGTTTACTTTTCCGAACCTTGAGTCAGACATTTCAGCTCTTACGCCGGCCTGCAATGGACAAACCCCACCTCTGCCACTAAGGTTCCTGCCTGAACGCGCAGTCACCTTCATCAGTCGGGCACAGAGCCATCTCCATGAGCAAATACAACCAGATCTATACGGATCTGCTTGCCAGCATCACCACTGAACGCCTGCAACGCGGCACGCGCCTTCCCTCCGAAACCGAATTGATGGACAGCTACCAGGCCAGCCGAGGCACCGTGCGCCGGGCCATCGAACAGTTGCAGGAACGTGGTTTTGCACAAAAGATCCACGGCAAGGGCACCTTCGTGCTGTCGCCCAACCCGATCGAGTTCCAACTGGGCGGTATCGTCAGCTTCCACGAAACCCACGCCGACCTGGGCGATGACGTACGCACCGAAGTCGTCGAGTTCACCCAGTTCCCATTGGAAGGCACACTGCTGCAACACATCGAAGCAGAGCCCGGCACCCTGATCACCCGCATCAAACGGGTACGGCGCATCGGCGGCAAACGCGTGATCCTGGACATCAACCACTTCGTCGCGGACGTGATCCCGGGGCTGGATCGCGACATTGCCGAACAATCAATCTACGCGTTTATCGAACAGACCCTGCAGTTGCAGATTGCCTACGCCCAACGCACCATCGAAGCCCTGCCGCGCGGCAAAGACGACCAGACTCACCTCGACCTCGAAGGCCAGAGCCATGTGATCGTGGTGAGTAACCAGACGTTTTTGCAGGACGGGCGGCAGTTCGAGTACACCGAGTCGCGGCATACGTTGGATAAGTTTTATTTTTCGGATATTGCACGTCGATAAGCCGGAAACAAACATGAAAATCCCAAGCAAATGGCATAGACAATACCCCCATGCACTCATCGAGCAGCAAGCCATCGGCGAGTCGCGGGCAGACGTCTTTCGCCTGCGCCAGGATGGCCGCACGGATCTGTTCCTGAAATCAGAGCGGCTCGATGAACACAGCGAGCTGGCAGACGAAATCGAACGGCTTCGCTGGCTGCGGCAAATGGATCTGCCTGCACCTGTGGTCCTGGATGAAGTGCAAGACGACCATCGCCATTGGCTGCTGATGACCGCCGTGCCGGGACAGGACCTGGCCAGTGCCAGCGGGCTTTCTGCCGCGCAGGTCATCAACATACTGGCGACGGCGCTGCGGACTTTGCATCAAGTCCCCGTCGCGCTTTGCCCCTTCGACCATTCAGTTGAGCAACGTATCGCACGCGCCCAGAAGCATGTCAGCGCCGGGCTCGTGGACGAAGCGGACTTCGACGATGAGCGACTGGGACGAAGTGCTGAGGACGTGTTTGCCGAACTGCTGTCGACTCGGCCAAAGATCCAAGATCAGGTTGTCACCCATGGCGATGCCTGCCTGCCGAACTTCATGACGGCAGACGCTCGCTTCAGCGGCTTCATCGACTGCGGCCGCCTGGGAATCAGTGACCGTTATCAAGACCTGGCCCTGGCAGCGCGAAGTATTGAACGCAACCTGGGGCAGGCATGGGTGAAAGCCTTTTTTGAGCTTTATGGTGTTGAGCCCGATGAACAGCGCATGAAGTTCTATTGTTTGCTGGACGAGTTTTTCTGACCTCGCCTGCCACCTGAAACACAAAACCCCGGCATATGGCCGGGGTTTTGTTATTCAGCACTCACCTGCTATTGCAGGATCATTCCCACTCAATCGTCGCCGGCGGCTTGCTCGACACGTCATACGTCACGCGCGAGATGCCTTCGATCTCATTGATGATACGGCCGCTGACAGTTTCCAACAGTTCGTATGGCAGGTGTGCCCAACGGGCGGTCATGAAGTCGATGGTTTCTACGGCACGCAGGGCCACGACCCACGCGTAACGGCGGCCATCGCCTACAACACCCACCGATTTCACCGGCTGGAATACTACGAACGCCTGGCTGACTTTGTGGTACCAGTCGGCCTTGCGCAGTTCTTCGATGAAGATGTGGTCGGCGCGACGCAGCAGGTCGGCGTATTCCTTCTTCACTTCACCCAGGATGCGCACGCCCAGGCCCGGGCCCGGGAATGGATGGCGGTAGACCATGTCGTACGGCAGGCCCAGCTCCAGGCCCAGACGGCGGACTTCGTCCTTGAACAGTTCGCGCAGCGGTTCTACCAGCTTGAGGTTCATTTCCTCAGGCAGGCCACCCACGTTGTGGTGGGACTTGATCACGTGGGCCTTGCCGCTCTTGGCGCCGGCCGACTCGATCACGTCGGGGTAGATGGTGCCCTGGGCGAGGTACTTGATGTTGTCCAGTTTGTTGGACTCGGCATCAAACACGTCGATGAAGGTGCGACCGATGATCTTGCGCTTCTTCTCCGGGTCGGACTCGCCGGCCAGGTTGTTCAGGAACTGCTCTTCGGCGTTGGCGCGGATCACCTTGACGCCCATGTTCTCGGCGAACATGGCCATCACTTGCTCGCCTTCATGCAAGCGCAGCAGGCCGTTGTCGACGAACACGCAGGTCAGTTGGTCGCCGATGGCCTTGTGCAGCAGCGCTGCAACCACGGAGGAGTCTACGCCGCCGGACAGGCCGAGCAGCACGTTGTCGGTGCCGACCTGGGCGCGAACCTGGGCGATGGCGTCTTCAGCGATCTTCGACGGCGTCCACAGGGCTTCACACCCGCAGATGTCGAGAATGAAGCGCGAAAGGATGCGACCGCCCTGCTTGGTGTGGGTCACTTCCGGGTGGAACTGCACGCCGTAGTAACGACGCTCGTCGTTGAACATGCCGGCGATCGGGCAGCTCGGGGTGCTGGCCAGGATGTGGAAGTCTTCCGGCATCTTGGTGACCTTGTCACCGTGGCTCATCCACACATCGAGGCCGAACAGGCCGTCGGCGTCGATGTGATCTTCGATGCCGTCCAGCAGGCGGCTCTTGCCGACCACGTCCACACGGGCATAACCGAATTCACGCAGCTCGGAACCTTCAACCTTGCCGCCCAGTTGCTCGGCCATGGTCTGCATGCCGTAGCAGATACCGAAGACCGGCACGCCCAGGTCGAATACCGCTTGCGGGCAGCGCGGGCTGTTGGCTTCGTGCACGGACTCGGGGCCGCCGGCGAGGATGACACCCTTGGGGGCGAATTCGCGGATCGCTGCGTCGTCCATGTCGAACGGATGCAGTTCGCAGTACACGCCGATTTCACGCACGCGGCGGGCGATCAGCTGAGTGTACTGGGAACCGAAGTCGAGGATCAGGATGCGGTGGGCGTGAATGTCGAGGGCCATGAAGTCAGTCTCGTCTAATGAATCAGAAACAACTCGGGGCTGAAGAACAGCCCCGGTTACTTAACGTTTTGCTGGAAGCCTCAACCTACGCGGTAGTTTGGCGCTTCCTTGGTGATCTGCACGTCGTGGACATGGGATTCAGCCATGCCGGCGCCGGTGATCCTTACGAACTCTGGCTTGGTGCGCATCTCTTCGATGTTGGCGCTACCGGTGTAGCCCATCGAGGAACGCAGGCCGCCCATCAGTTGATGGATGATGGCGCTCAGCGGGCCTTTGTACGGTACACGGCCTTCGATCCCTTCCGGTACGAGCTTCTCGGCGCCTGCCGAGGAGTCCTGGAAGTAACGGTCGGAAGAACCTTGTGCCTGGGACATGGCGCCCAGCGAACCCATGCCACGGTAAGCCTTGTACGAACGGCCCTGGAACAGTTCGACTTCACCCGGGGCTTCTTCGGTACCGGCGAACATCGAGCCCATCATCACGCAGGAGGCACCGGCAACGATGGCCTTGGACAGGTCACCGGAGAAGCGGATGCCGCCGTCGGCGATCAACGGCACGCCAGTGCCTTCAAGGGCGGCGGCGACGTTGGCGATGGCGCTGATTTGCGGCACGCCGACACCGGCGACGATACGGGTGGTGCAGATCGAGCCAGGGCCGATACCGACCTTGACGGCGTCGGCGCCCGCTTCGGCCAGGGCCTTGGCGGCTGCGCCGGTAGCGATGTTGCCACCGATCACCTGCACTTCCGGGAAGTTCTCTTTGACCCAGCGGACGCGGTCGATCACACCTTTGGAGTGACCGTGGGCAGTGTCGACCACCACCACGTCAACACCGGCGGCGACCAGGGCCGAAACGCGGTCGCCGGTATCTTTACCGGTACCGACGGCGGCGCCCACGCGCAGACGACCTTGGTCATCCTTGCTGGCCAGCGGGTAAGCCTTGGCTTTTTCGATGTCGTTGACGGTCATCATGCCTTTGAGGGCGAACTTGTCGTCGACGATCAGCACGCGCTCGATGCGGTGCTTGTGCAGCAGTTCGCGCACATCGTTCTTGTCGGCGCCTTCCTTGACGGTGACCAGACGCTCTTTAGGCGTCATCACTTCGCGGACGGTGACTTCAAGACGGTTCTCGAAACGCACGTCACGGGAAGTGACGATGCCGACCAGGTCGCCATCGTGCAGCACCGGAACACCGGAGATGTTGTGCGTGCGAGTGAGGTCGAACAAGTCACGCACGGTGGCGTCGGCTTCGATGGTGATGGGATCTTTCACCACACCGGCTTCGTAACGCTTGACCTTGCGCACTTCGGCAGCTTGCTGCTCGATGGTCATGTTCTTGTGGATGATGCCAATGCCGCCTTCCTGAGCCATGGCGATGGCCAGACGGGCTTCAGTGACGGTGTCCATGGCAGCGGAAATCAGAGGAATATTCAGCTCGATGCCACGGGTTAGGCGGGTCTTGAGACTGACTTCGTTAGGAAGCACCTCGGAATAACCAGGCACTAGGAGAATGTCGTCGAATGTCAGAGCTTCTTGGCTGATACGCAGCATCGCGGGGGCTCCCGAGCGGGAAAATGGAAGCGCGCCATTATATACACGCACCCTGCTGGGCTCAATGTAAAACTCTGACAAACTTGGTAATACTGATAGATGGAGAAAACCTGTAGCTTTTCAGGTGGGTTACAGCTCGACTTTGACCCAACTGATCTCCTGGTCCAGCCAGTCGGCAAATTCGTCGATAAAGCTTTGCTTGAACCCGGCCTCCGCCCAATTGTTGAAAATGAATCCCAGGTTGGAAAACCCGCATTCCTGCAGGAACAGAAAACCGTTGATGTCATCCTCATGCCCACACAGCGGGCAAGTGAAGTTGTCAGTGTGGCCAGGCATCCAGTCTTCCAGGCTTTCGAACAATGCCTCGCCGACCTCCTTAAGGCATTCCGGGCAGCCGGCTTCTTCGAGAAAACCTTTGGCTGGCGTATAGATGCAACGCTTGTAGATGATCTCCAGGCCGTTGACCGGCTCGTTGAACGGCAGCGCTTCGGGGTGCAGCACCACGGCGCGGGCGCCATCAGCCAGCGCGTAAGCCATGCGGTTGCCGGTACGCCCGCAGGTGCTCAGCTCTTCCTTGATGATGTTCTTACGCACCAGCCAGCGCACGATCGCGCGGGCGCGGGGTTCGTGGACGGGCAAGGTGGAGATTTTCGGGACAAGGATGCTTTGGGAGTTCATGGGAGTCCTGCGGTATGGCCACTGGCCTCAACGGGGGCGAGCCCCCTCCCACCTTTGAAGGTATTCACAATTCAAAATGTGCGAGGGGGCTTGCCCCCGATGAGGCTCTAAAGGCAGGCAGCTTAATCCCTGCCTCACACAGGTCAAGTACTCAAATACCGCCCGATCAAGGCAATACCACTGGCCAGCACCAGCCAAGTCACCAAACGCACAAAAGCCTCACGGGACATGCGCATCGTCAGCCTGCGCCCACACCACAGCCCGAGGGCCATCGCCGGCAACAAGCACAGCGCCAGCATCAGCAACGGCCCGTCGGCGTACACCCCGGCGATCAGGAACAGGCTCAGGCGCACCACCGTGCTGCAACTGATCAACGCGCTTTGTGTGGCGCGCGCCGCGTCCTTGGGCAAACGACTGTTCAAGTAGATCGCGTATAAAAAGCCGCCACTGCCGAACAGCGCGCCAAACAGACCGCCGACAGTGCCCATGGGCACCGACCAACCCGCCGCCAACTGAGTGGGCCGGGCCTTCACGGCCAGGCTGTAGATCGCATAGGCGCTGATGAACAGCCCCATCAACAGCAGCAACAGATCCGAATGCAGATTGAGCAGAAACACCACCCCGAGTGTGCAGCCCACGGCCATGCACGGCAGCAAGCGCAACAGCTCCGGCGGGTTCACATCACGCCGCGACTGCAGCAGATTGCCAAACGCCGCGACGAAATCCAGCAGCACCAGCAGCGGGATGATCTTCGACAGCGGCATAAACACAATCAGGATCGGCCCCGCCACCAGCGCCGTACCGAAACCGGCAATACCGAACACGACATAGGCCACGACCACGCCCAGGCCGATCACCGCCCAATCGATCCCACCAAACGACCACTGGCTCATCAACTCGACAGGGCTCATGGGTTATTCCTTTAAAGAGAAGGTCATCACTTTAGCCATCGGTGAGAGATGCGACTAATATCTTCAAAGCCCTTCACCTATCTCTAAAAGGCATGACGTGTGATCTCCACCCGCCAACTGCGCTACTTCGTCGAAATCGCCGACAGCGGCAGCTTCAGCGCCGCTGCCGAACGCCTGTTTGTAGCGCAATCGGCCCTGAGCCGACAGATCAAGGAGCTGGAAACCCAGCTGCAAACCCCACTGTTCGAACGCACTGCACGCCAACCTCGACTCACCGCCGCCGGCGAAGCGTTCTATCCACGGGCGCGCAACCTGCTGAGTGAGCTACTCAAGGCCAGCGAAATGGCGACACAAGTGGGTCACGGTCAACTTGGCACGTTGCGCCTGAGCCACTCAAGTACCGTGCCGATGAGCGGCCCATTGTTACAGGGCATCAGCACCTGGCTGGAGCGCTGCCCCGGCGTGTCGGTGGATATCGCCAAACTCTCCTCCGAAGCGCAACTGGAGGAAATCGCCAACGGCCGCCTGGACGTTGGCCTGTTACGCCTGCCGGTGCTGCGCCAACGTGAAGGCGTGCAGGTGGAGCCTTTATATAGTGAGCAACTGCTGCTGGCGGTGCCGCCGAACCATCCACTCGCCCGCACAGACGGGCCGATCGAATGGGCGCAGCTCAAAGATGAAGCGTTTATCTCGATCCCCCATCCCCAGCGTGGCGGCCTGAGTTACCTGTCGGCGGAACTGTGCATGCGTGCTGGTTTTTTCCCCAGGGCGGCGCGGGTGATGTCGCGCAAGACCACCCAACTGCAACTGATCCAGGCCGGTTTCGGTATTGCCTTGTTACCAAAATCCATGCAGGACATTGCGCCTCCCAACCTGCACTTTTTGCCCCTCGCCGAACCGGATTGCCTGAGCACCGTGGCCCTGGCCCGCGCACAGACGCCCAGCGCGCTGGTGGAGCAATTCTGCCAAACCCTGCACGAATGCCTATAAACTGCCGCCATGATTAAAGATCCCTTTGCCCGTCTGGGCCTGGACCGCGAAGTCCTGACTGTCAGCCAGCTCAACGGCCGCGCGCGGGTGTTGCTGGAAGACGTGTTCACCAATATCTGGGTGGAAGGCGAGATCTCCAACCTCGCCCGCCCAGCCTCCGGCCACGTGTACTTCACCCTCAAGGACAGTGGCGCCCAGGTGCGTTGCGCACTGTTTCGCAACAATGCCGCACGGGTGCGCCAGGCGTTGAAGGATGGCTTGGCGGTCAAGGTGCGTGGCAAGGTCTCACTGTTCGAGGGCCGCGGTGACTATCAGTTGATCCTCGACACGGTGGAGCCGGCCGGTGATGGTGCGCTGCGCCTGGCTTTCGATGCCCTGAAGGAAAAACTCAGCGCCGAAGGCCTGTTCAGTGCCGAACGCAAAGTACCGCTGCCGGCGCACCCTCGGCGTATTGGCATTATCAGCTCACCAACCGGTGCGGTGATCCGCGACATCATCAGCGTGTTCCGCCGCCGTGCACCACAGGTGCAATTGACGTTGATCCCCACTGCCGTACAAGGCCGCGAAGCGATCCCGCAGATCGTGCGGGCGCTGAAACTGGCCGACGCCCGCGGCTTTGATGCGTTGATCCTGGCCCGTGGCGGCGGCTCACTGGAAGACCTCTGGTGCTTCAACGAAGAAGCGGTGGCCCGGGCGGTGGATGCCTGCGTCACACCGATCGTCAGTGCCGTCGGCCATGAAACCGATGTATCGATCAGCGATTTTGTCGCGGACGTTCGCGCCCCAACGCCCTCGGCCGCTGCTGAATTGCTGGCCCCGGATGCCAGCCACCTGGTGCGCCAGGTCGAAAGCCTGCACCGAAGGCTGGTGATGCTGATGCGCAACCGCCTCACCCACGACCGCCTGCGCCTGGAAGGCATGGCCCGCCGCCTGCGCCACCCCGGCGAACGCCTGCGCCAGCAAGCCCAGCGCCTGGATGACCTGGACATGCGCCTGCGCCGTGCGTTCGAACGCAGCCTCAATACCCGCCGCGAACGCCTGATTCGCCTGGAAACCCGCCTTGCCGGCCAACACCCGGGGCGCCAACTGGCCTTGTTGCGCCAGCGCCTGGACAGCCTCGCCGAACGCCTGCCCCGCGCCATGCGCGAAGGTCTCAAGGCCCGCCGCCTGCAACTGCAAAGCCAGGTGCAGACGCTGCAGGTCGTCAGCCCGCTGGCGACCCTGGGCCGGGGTTACAGCATTCTGCTGGACGAACGCGGCCAGGCCATCCGCAACGCCGCACAGACCCACACCGGCCAGCGGCTGACCGCGCGTCTTGGTGAAGGCCAATTGCAGGTGCGGGTGGAAGACAACCACCTGACACCCGTCACCCTTTCGTTATTGGATTGATCGATGCCACGTTTACTCAGCCTGTTAATGCTGCTGTGCCTTGCCTTTAATGCCCATGCCGACAGCTACATCACCCGCACCCTGAACAAACCGGTGCCCGGCGGCGTTGCGGTGGTCGATCTCGGCCCTTCGGCGACGGCGCCCAAAGCCACTTACCAAGGCAAACCGGTGCTGGTGGTCAAGGAGCAGGACAACTGGCTGGCGATTGTGGGTATCCCGCTGACCGTCAAGCCGGGCAACGAGCGCATCATCAGCGGCGGGCGCAACCTGCCATTTATCGTCGGTTACAAGAAATACCCGGAACAACGCATCACCTTGAAAAACAAAAGCCAGGTCAACCCCGACCCGGCCCAGCTCAAGCGCATCGAGGGCGAACTGGCGGTGCAGATCAAGGCCTACCGCACCTTCAGCCCCAACCTGCCGAGCAACCTCGTACTGGATAAACCGGTGAATGGGCCGCTGTCGAGCAAGTTCGGCGTGCGCCGCTTCTTCAATGGCGAGGAACGCAACCCGCATTCCGGCCTGGACTTCGCCGTCGGTGCCGGCACCCCGATCAAAACCCCGGCAGCGGGTAAAGTGATCCTGACCGGCAACTACTTCTTCAACGGCAACACTGTGTTCGTTGACCATGGCCAGGGCTTTATCAGCATGTTCTGCCATATGTCGAAGATCGACGTGAAAACCGGCGATCAACTGGCACGCGGCGCCGTGGTCGGCAAGGTCGGCTCGACAGGCCGCGCGACCGGGCCGCATATGCATTGGAACGTCAGCCTCAATGATGCGCGAGTGGACCCGGCGATCTTTATCGGCGCCTTCCAACCTTGATCGGCTCGATTGCGCGCTCGCCAAAGGGCGCGCAATAAATACCAGTGCGTAGATAATTACCCACTATAAAATCTCGTTTTCTGCAGCAATAGCAGAACTTCTCTCAATTTTTCTCGACTGCTTGCCATCTTTCACCTCGGCGGTTAGGGTTGAGCTTATGAAAACCTCTCACACCCTCATTCAGCTCCGCCAGCACCGCAGCCTGTGCCTCGTCAGCGCACGACTGCCAGGCTGAATCGATCTGTCTCGTCCCCGGTTTTATCCCTAATAAACGCTTTCCGGCAGGCCGCCTCTTCTCGGCCCTACAACAAGGATTTTTCTGATGAGCATGCTCAAAGACCCGTCTTCCAAGTACCGTGCGTTCCCGACTATCGATATCCCGGACCGCACCTGGCCTTCGAAAACCATCACCAGCGCGCCGATCTGGTGCAGTTCCGACCTGCGTGATGGCAACCAGTCGCTGATCGAGCCAATGGACGCGGTTAAAAAGCTGCGTTTCTGGAAGACCCTGGTGGCGGTCGGCGTGAAGGAAATCGAGGCTTCGTTCCCGGCGGCCTCGCAAACCGACTTCGACTTTGTACGCACCCTGATCGAAGACAACCACATCCCCGAGGACACCACCATCCAGGTGCTGACCCAGGGTCGTGAAGACCTGATTGCGCGTACCTTCGAATCCCTGCGCGGTGCCAAGAAGGCCATCGTGCACCTGTATAACGCCACGTCGCCGTCGTTCCGTCGCATCGTGTTCAACCAGGATAAGGAAGGCATCAAGGCCATCGCGGTCAACGCCGCCAAGCTGTTCGTCAAATACGCCGCCCAGCAGCCTGAAACCCATTGGACCTTCGAATACTCGCCGGAGACCTTCAGCGCCACCGAGCTGGAGTTCGCCAAGGAAGTGTGTGATGCAGTGATCGAGGTGTGGAACCCGACACCTGAGCACAAGATGATCCTCAACCTGCCGGCCACCGTTGAATGCGCGACGCCGAACATCTATGCCGACCAGATCGAGTGGTTCGGTCGCCATATCAACCGTCGTGACAGCGTGATCATCAGCCTGCACACCCACAACGACCGTGGCACGGGCGTTGCCGCCACCGAGCTGGGCCTGATGGCCGGCGCCGACCGTGTCGAAGGCTGCCTGTTCGGCAACGGCGAGCGTACCGGTAACGTCGACCTGGTCACCGTGGCACTGAACATGTACACCCAGGGCCTCGACCCACAGCTGGACTTCTCCGACATCGACGGCGTGCGTAAAGTCGTCGAGGAGTGCAACCAGATCCAGGTGCACCCACGTCACCCCTACGTCGGCGACCTGGTGCACACCGCCTTCTCCGGCTCCCACCAGGACGCAATCCGCAAGGGTTTCGCCCAGCAGAAGGACGATGCGCTGTGGGAAGTGCCGTACTTGCCGATCGACCCGGCCGACATCGGCCGCAGCTACGAGGCCGTGATTCGGGTGAACAGCCAGTCGGGCAAAGGTGGTATCGCCTACCTGCTGGAGCAGGAATACGACATCAGCTTGCCGCGCCGCATGCAGATCGAATTCAGCCAGGTGGTGCAGGCCGAAACCGACCGCATCGGCCTGGAGATGACCGCACAGCAGATCTACGCCTTGCTGCAACGTGAGTACCTGCAAGCCAACACCCCGTACGCGCTGGTCAGCCACCGCCTGCAGGAAGAGAACGGCAACAGTTCGGTAGAAGTCGAAGTCTCGGGCAAGGGCCAGGGTGAAACCAACCTGCGCTGGCACGGCAAGGGCTACGGTACCCTGGAAGCCCTGGTCGCCGCCCTGCCGATCAAGGTGGAGATCATGGACTACAACGAACACGCCATCGGTGCAGGTACCAATGCCAAGGCGGCGGCCTACATTGAACTGCGTGTGAATGGCGAGCGCCCGGTGCACGGCGTGGGCATTGACGAAAACATCACTACGGCGAGCTTCAAGGCGGTGTTCAGTGCGCTGAACCGCTCGTTGAGCCAGCTGGAAGCGAAAGCGGCGTAAGCCCTACCGCTGAAATGCAAAAGGCCCCTGGGTGAGAATCCAGGGGCCTTTTTTGTTTGAGATATCAGGGCGTTCGGTCTGGCCTCATCGGGAGCAAGCCCCCTCCCACACTTGGAATGCATTCCAAATGGTGGGAGGGGGCTTGCTCCCGATGGCGAAATGACAAACAGCGAGAACCGATCAGACAAACTGAAAACTATCGGCATCCAGGTTCGCTGGAAACCGGGTGCGATAATCCGCCAGCTCCGCCGCGACCAGGCACACCTGGAACACCCCATCCGCCTCGCCGGCACTCAGCAAGGTCTCGCCCTGGAAATCCAGCACCTGGCTGTCACCGGTATAGGCAAAGCCTTTGCCATCGGTTCCCACCCGGTTCACTGCAGCCACGTAACACAGGTTTTCGATGGCTCGCGCCGGCAGCAGGCGGTTCCAATGCAGACGGCGGGCACCCGGCCAGTTGGCGGTGTACAGCAGCAGATCGGTGTCCTGGGCGTCGCGGCTCCACACCGGGAAGCGCAGGTCGTAGCAAATCAGCGGGCGAATACGCCAGCCTTTCAATTCAAACTGTACCTGGCGCTCGCCCGGCGTGTAATGGTCATGCTCGCCCGCCATACGGAACAGGTGGCGTTTATCGTAATGCAGCACCTCGCCATCCGGGCGCGCCCACAGCAGGCGGTTGCGGTGGCTGCCGTCCGCCGCCTGGATGATGACGCTGCCGGTGATTACCGCGTTGTGCTTCGCTGCCTGGGCCTGGAGCCATTGATGGGTAGGCCCCTGTTCCGGCTCGGCGAGCGTGGCCGACTCCATCGAAAAACCGGTGGTGAACATTTCCGGCAACACGATCAGATCAGCCCCTGTCGCCTGCTCCAGCAACAGCTCGAAGTGTTCAAGGTTGGCCTGGCGGTCATGCCAGGCCAAGTGGGTCTGGACCAGGGCAATATTCAGATTCGGCAATGTACTCAGATCACGCATAGTTTTTCGGCCGCTTGTCGCAGCGTCTCCTCGCGTTTGGCAAAGCACAGGCGCACCAGGCGCTGGCCTTGGGGTGGGTGCTGATAGAACACCGAGACCGGGATGGTCGCCACACCGTGTTCGCGGGTCATCCACAGTGACATGGCGACGTCATCCAGGTCCGGGCGAATCTGCGAGTAATCCACCAGTTGAAAGTAAGTACCGCTTACCCGGGTAAAGCTCAAGCGCGACGGGGCCAGCAGGTCGCAGAACAGATCACGCTTGGCTTGATAGAACGCCGGCAGTTCGTCGACGTGCTCCGGATGTTCGGCCATGAAGTCGGCCAAAGCATACTGCAGCGGGGTCACTCCGCAGAAGTTGACATATTGATGCACCTTGCGCAGTTCGGCCGTCAGGGCCGGTGGCGCGACGACGTAGCCGGTTTTCCAGCCGGTGACGTGGTAGGTCTTGCCAAAAGAACTGACCACGAACGCACGCGAGTACAGCTCTGCATAGGCCAATACGCTGACGTGGGGCACGCCATCGAATACCAGGTGTTCGTAAACCTCATCACTGACCAGATAAATATCACGGTCGCGGATCAGTTCGGCCAACTGGTCCAGTTCGGCACGGCTGATCAGTGCGCCAGTAGGGTTGTGCGGGGTGTTGAGGATAATCATGCGCGTGCGCGGCGAAAGTGCAGCCTTGATCTTTTCAAAGTCCAAGGCAAAACCTTGCAGGCTCAACTGCACATGGATGCACCGACCGCCGGCCAGTTCGACGGAGGGCTCGTAGCTGTCGTAGCAAGGGTCGAACACGATGACTTCATCACCTTGGCGAATCACCGCCTGAATCGCGCAGAAGATCGCCTCGGTGGCGCCGGGCGTGATGGTCACCTCAGTGTCAGCATTGACCGTGGCGCCATAACTGCGGGCGATCTTGGCGGCCACCTGCTGACGCAGCACCGGCAGGCCGGTCATTGGCGCATATTGGTTGTGACCCAGGGCGATGTGCTTGCCCACCGCGTCGAGCAAACCCTGGGGGCCGTTGAAGTCCGGAAACCCTTGGGACAGGTTGAGCGCGCCGGTTTCGGCAGCGAGTTGCGACATGGTGGTGAAAATGGTCGTGCCGACATTCGGCAGCTTGCTGGTGATCATCGAAAGGCCCCTGCAGGTAAGCCTCAAGTTTTAAGCTGCTGGTTGCATCGGGTCAAGGCACAAACCACCGCGCACAAAAAAGGGCTCATCAAGAGCCCTTTCTGTGTGGTCGAAATCAGCGCTTATCGCGGCGCTTCTTGTCGGCCTTCTTATGGTGGCTCATCAAACGACGCTTCTTGTTCACCTGACGGTCAGTCAAGGTGTTCTTGTTGCCTTCGTATGGGTTCTCGCCACCTTTGAACTCGATACGGATCGGCGTACCGACCAGCTTCAAGACACGACGGTAGGTGTTTTCCAGGTAACGCACATAGGATTTCGGCACCTTCTCGATCTGGTTACCGTGGATCACGATAATCGGCGGGTTGGCACCGCCCAAGTGGGCGTAACGCAGTTTGATCCGGCGGTTGTTGACCATCGGCGGCGCGTGCTCGCCAACGGCGTCTTCCAGGATCTGGGTCAGGCGGCTTGTGGGCCAGCGGGTGACCGCAGACCTGAACGAGTTCTGTACGGACGCATAGAGGTTGCCCACGCCAGTGCCGTGCAGTGCCGAGATAAAGTGGATATCGGCGAACTCGACGAAGAACAGGCGACGCTGCAGCTCGGTTTTGACGAAATCGCGCTCGCTCGGCGTCATGCCGTCCCACTTGTTGATCGCGATGACCAGTGCGCGACCGGCCTCCAGGGCAAAGCCCAGCAGGTTGAGGTCGTGGTCTACCACGCCTTCACGGGCGTCCATCACAAAGATCACCACGTTGGCGTCCTTGATGGCCTGCAGGGTTTTCACCACGGAGAACTTTTCAACTTCCTCGTGGATCTTGCCGCGCTTGCGCACACCGGCGGTGTCGATCAGCGTGTACTTTTCCTCGTTACGTTCGAACGGGATGTAGATGCTGTCGCGGGTGGTGCCGGGTTGGTCGTACACGATAACCCGGTCTTCACCGAGCATGCGGTTGACCAGCGTCGACTTGCCGACGTTCGGGCGGCCGATGATGGCGATCTTGATACCGTCTTTCTCGCTCGGGCCTGGAATGCGCTTGGCTTCCTCACCTTCGGCGACGATCTCTTCCTCACCCTCTTCTTCCTCGACATCATCCTTGGGGAAACTGCTCAGGGCAATTTCCAGCATCTGGCTGATGCCGCGACCGTGGGCACCGGCGATCGGGATCGCATCACCCAGGCCCATCGGGCTGAATTCGGCACGGGCCAACTCAGGATCGATGTTGTCGATCTTGTTGGCAACCACATAGGAACGCTTGTTGCGCTTGCGCAGGTGCTCGCCAATCATCTGGTCGGCAGCGGTATAGCCCGCACGGGCATCCACCAGGAACAACACGACATCGGCTTCTTCGATGGCCAGCAGCGACTGCTCGGCCATTTTTTCGTCCATGCCATGCTCGTCACCGGAAATACCACCGGTGTCGACAATAATGTAGGAGCGCCCTTGCCACTTTGCCTCACCGTATTGGCGATCACGGGTCAGACCGGACAAGTCGCCGACGATGGCGTCGCGAGTCCTGGTCAGGCGGTTGAACAAGGTGGACTTGCCGACGTTAGGTCGGCCCACCAGGGCGATTACGGGAACCATGCGGCTCTCCACTTCGTTATTTCAGAAAATACAAAAGCCGCTGCAAGGCAGCGGCTGGTGCTCGACTGTAGGGGCGAGCTTGCTAGCTCCTACAGGTGAAGCTGCTTGAGGGGCTAGCCCCAAGCATAGTTCTTACTTGATGGTCAGGGCTTCCAGCTTGCCGCTGTTGCCGAACACATAAAGCATGTTACCCACGACCAGCGGACGAACACGCAGGCCGTCGCTGTCGATACGCTCGCGACCGACAAAACGACCATCCACCTGGCTCAGCAGATGCAGGTAACCTTCGAAGTCACCTACCGCCACGTAGCTGGAGAACACTTCCGGCGCCGACAGTTGACGGCGAGCCAGCGAGTCATTGCTCCAAAGTGCAGTAGTGGAACGCTCGTCGACACTTTCAACGGTGCCGGACGCCAGGCTTACATAGACGCTGCCAAAACCTTGGGCGACACCGGCGTAGCTGGAAGCATCACGCTGCCAGTTGATCCGGCCGCTTTGCAGGTCCAGCGCAGCAACGCGCCCCTGATAAGTGGCCACGTAGATCGTCTCGCCCGACAGCAGCAAGCCGCCGTCGATGTCGACCACGCGATCCAGCTCGGAGCGACCTTGCGGGATGGCAACACGGGTTTCCCAGGCCGGCACGCCGTTCTGGGTATCCAGGGCGACCACTTTACCGGTGGACAGCCCCGCAACGGCCAGGTTATTGGTCACAATCGGACCACTGGTACCGCGCAAGGTCAACACCGCCGGGGTGCTGTCATACAACCAGCGCTGGTTGCCGGTCGCGGCATCCAGGCCGATCAGACGGTCATCCTGGGTCTGCACCACGACGATATCGCCGTTGGTGGCAGGCGCGGCGAGGACTTCACTGGTCACGCGAGCGCGCCATTTCTCTTCACCGTTGCTCGAGTCCAGGGCGACCACTTCGCCTTTGAGCGTACCGATCAACACCATGCCGTAGCCGACGCCCACACCACCGGAAATCGGCAGGTCGAGGTCTTTCTTCCATTTGACGTCGCCGTTCATGCGGTCCATGGACATAACGACGCCAGTGGAGTCAGTGGCCACAATGTTGTCGCCGTCGATTGCCGGCTGCAACAGGTTGTAGAGATCACCCTGGCCGTCACCGACGGAGCGGCTCCACTGCTTTTGCAGGACCACTTCTTCCTTGAAGCTGGTCAGCTCGGCCGGAGGCAGTTCTTTTTTGCTGTTGCTGCTGCAACCCGCGGCCAGAACGGCCAGAGCCAGCAATGCTGCATGTTTCCAACGGATCACGTCACGCATCCCCTTTGGCCAAGTCGTCCAGCTTGATTTGTAAGCCACCGACCGCCGCTTCATCAGACAGCGCCGCCTTGGCTTTTTGGTACGCAGCATGGGCTTCGTCGGTACGACCCAATTGGACCAACAGGTCGCCCTTGAGCTCTTCACGAGTGGCCACAAATGCCTTGTCAGCATCGCCGTCGAGCAGTTTGAGTGCTTCGTCAGCCTTGTTCTGTGCCGCCAATACCTGTGCCAGGCGCTGACGTGCGATCTCACCCAGGGTCGGGTTGGTCGGCTTGTCGGCGATAGCCTTCAGCTCAACGGCTGCATCATCCAGCTTGCCGGTGTCGACCGCGACTTTCGCGACGAACAGGCTACCGTACTGGGCGTAGGTGCTACCGCCAAATTCGCTTTTCAGCTTGCCGGCCAGGTCGGCAACCTGCGCCGGGTCAGGCTTGCCATTCGGGGTCAGCGTGGTTTCCAGCAATTGCTGATAGAGGATCGAGGCGCCTTGGGACTGGTTAGCCTGATACTTGTGCCAGGCTTGCCAGCCGAACACCACCACTAACGCCAGCAGACCGCCAGTAACCAGGGGCTTGCCGTTACGCTGCCACCAGTCCTTGAACTCGGCCAGTTGCTCATCATCAGTACTCGACACCCCAATACTCCTTAATCGCTAAATTCGGCTGTTCGACAGCTCAACCCTGCACGACGCAGGTGGCCAAGTGCGCGGCGAGCGCATCAAAGGCAATGTTTTGTTGTTCGCCCTGGCCACGCAGAGGTTTGAAACCTATCACTTGCTGGGCCAGCTCGTCATCGCCGAGGATCAGCGCATACAGTGCACCGCTCTTGTCAGCCTTCTTGAACTGGCTCTTGAAGCTGCCGGCACCCGCATTGATCTGCAGGCGCAGGTTCGGCAGTTGGTCGCGTACTTTTTCGCTCAAGGCCAGGGCCGCCAGTTCGGCGGCCTCGCCAAAGGCGCACAGGTACACGTCCACCTGACGGGAAATCTCTTCAGGGATCTGCTCCAGGGTTTCCAGCAGCAGGATCAGTCGCTCGATACCCATGGCGAAACCCACGCCCGTAGTCGGCTTGCCGCCCATCTGCTCAACCAGGCCGTCGTAGCGACCACCGGCACAAACGGTACCTTGGGCGCCAAGCTTGTCGGTGACCCACTCGAACACGGTCTTGCTGTAGTAATCGAGGCCGCGAACCAGTTTCGGGTTGATCACGTAGGGAATACCGGCGGCATCCAGGCGAGCCTTGAGGCCCTCGAAGTGCGCACGGGACTCGTCGTCCAGGTAGTCGGCCATTTTCGGCGCGTCGACCAGTACGGCCTGGGTGTCGGCGTTCTTGGTATCCAGTACGCGCAACGGGTTGGTTTTCAGACGGCGCTGGCTGTCTTCATCCAACTTGTCCAGGTGGGCGGACAGGTACTCGACCAGGGCTTCGCGATAGCGGCCCCGGGATTCGCTGGTGCCCAGGCTGTTGAGTTCGAGCTTGACCGCATCGCGGATGCCCAACTGCCCCCACAGGCGCCAGGTCAGCACGATCAGCTCGGCGTCGATGTCCGGGCCGTCCAGGTTGAAGACTTCGCAACCGATCTGGTGGAACTGGCGATAACGCCCTTTCTGTGGACGCTCGTGGCGGAACATCGGGCCGATGTACCAGAGCTTCTGGGTCTGGCCACCACCGGTGATGCCATGTTCGAGCACGGCGCGCACGCACGCGGCGGTACCTTCCGGACGCAGGGTCAGGGAGTCGCCATTGCGGTCTTCAAAGGTGTACATCTCTTTTTCAACGATGTCGGTTACTTCACCGATGGAGCGCTTGAACAGCTCGGTGAACTCGACGATCGGCATGCGGATCTGCTTGTAACCGTAGTTATCCAACAGACGCGCGACCGTGCTCTCGAAGTAACGCCACAGTGGCGTCTGCTCCGGCAGGATGTCGTTCATGCCACGGATGGCTTGCAGAGACTTGCTCACATCTAATCCTTAAATTCGTTCTTAGCCGCGCGCGATCAGCGCTGCGTCAGCCGCGACCTTCTCGGCCGCTTTCTCGCGGATCAGCCTTTCAAGCTCATCCACCAGATTGTCATTCGTCAACTTCTGCGCCGGCTTTCCGTCGATGTAGATCAGGTTCGGTGTGCCACCGGTCAAACCGATGTGCGCCTCTTTGGCTTCACCGGGGCCGTTGACCACACAACCGATCACCGCAACATCCAGCGGCACCAGCAGGTCTTCGAGGCGTCCTTCAAGATCGTTCATGGTTTTCACCACGTCGAAGTTCTGCCGCGAGCAGCTCGGGCAGGCAATGAAGTTGATGCCACGGGAACGCAAATGCAGGGATTTGAGAATGTCGTAACCGACCTTCACTTCCTCTACCGGGTCTGCCGCCAGGGAGATGCGGATAGTATCGCCAATCCCTTCGGCGAGCAGCATACCGAGACCTACCGCAGATTTCACTGTGCCTGAACGCAAACCGCCCGCTTCAGTGATACCCAGGTGCAGCGGCTGCACGATTTCCTTGGCCAGCAAACGGTAGGCTTCGACCGCCATGAACACGTCGGAGGCCTTTACGCTGACCTTGAAGTCCTGGAAATTCAGGCGCTCAAGGTGTTCAACGTGGCGCAACGCCGATTCAACCAGCGCCGCCGGGGTAGGCTCGCCGTATTTCTTTTGCAGGTCTTTTTCCAGCGAACCGGCGTTGACGCCGATACGGATCGGGATGCCACGGTCACGGGCCGCATCCACTACCGCACGCACCCGGTCTTCGCGACCGATGTTGCCCGGGTTGATGCGCAGGCAATCCACGCCCAGCTCGGCGACACGCAAGGCGATCCTGTAGTCGAAGTGAATGTCGGCGACCAAGGGCACCTTGACCAACTGCTTGATGCGGCCGAATGCTTCGGCAGCGTCCATATCCGGCACGGAAACCCGCACGATGTCGACGCCGGCGGCTTCCAGACGGTTGATCTGGGCAACGGTGGCAGCCACATCGTTGGTGTCGCTGTTGGTCATGCTTTGTACCGCGATGGGGGCATCACCACCCACCGGCACCGAGCCGACCCAGATCTTGCGCGATACGCGACGTTTGATTGGAGATTCGCCGTGCATGACTATTGTCCCAACTTGAGGCGAGCAGTCTCGCCACTGGTGAACGGCGCCACGTCCACAGGCTGGCCGTTGTAGGCCACTTGCGCGCCACGGGCATAGCCCAGACGCAGCGTCAAAGGAGGCTTGCCGCCTTGGTCGAGCGTATCTCCCTTACGCTTCAGACCGCTAAACAGCACTTTGCCATTGCCATCGGTGACTTGTGTCCAGCAGTCAGCGATGAACGTGATCTGAATGTGGCCATCACCGGCGATCAATGCAGGCGTGGTCGGCGCGGAAACCGCCGGAGCAGACGGGGTAGCCGGCACGGCCGCGGCTTGCGCCGGCACCGGTGCGACCGGCACATGAGCCTGGGCAGCTGGAGCGGCAGGCGCAGCAGGTACGGCTGGCGTCGGTACGGCCGCCGTCGCAGCAGGCGGGGTTTGCTCTTGCTGGGCCGGCTGATCGGCGACGGCCGGCGCTTGTGGCGCAGCCTGGGCTTCGGTAACAGCCTGGTCTTCCGGCTCATCCAACGGATGAATCTGGGTGGTGCCGTCGGCACTTTCGACTTCGACGTGCTCCAGGGCGTTACTGGTCAAATCCTTGTTGCGCTGGGAGGTCTGGTCCTGCCACCAGACGAAACCACCGCCGATCACGGCGACCAGCAGCAACAGGCTGACAATACGCAAAATGGTGTGGGATACACGCACGGGCTCTTCGATACGCCCCAGGCCATGGACATTGCTGCCCTGGGAGTCGGTACCGGTGAACTGGTCGAATTCCTGAACCAGCACGGCCTGGTCGATGCCCAGCAACTTGGCGTAGGCGCGGATATAGCCGCGGGCGAAGGTATGCCCCGGCAACTTGTCGAACGCGCCGGCCTCCAGATTGGCCAGGGACGTGCTGGTCAAATTGAGCTTGAGGGCCACTTCTGCCAGCGACCAGCCATTGCTTTCGCGGGCCTGACGCAAGGTCTCGCCTGGGTTTACGCGATTAGCTGCTACAACTTCCGGGGGCGCCGCTTTCATCATTACTCCGACAGGTATTGCTGATATTCCGGCGTACCGGGATAGAGTCGTTCGAGTTGCTGGCCAAAACGTGCGGCGGTATCAGGTTCGTCATGAACCGTCGCCAAGCGCACACCGAGCAATAGACTACGTGCATTTTGCCCGCTGAGCAGGCTAAAGCGCTCGTAATAGTCACGTGCCGGCACATAATGCCTGTCTTCGTAAGACAACTCAGCCATTTCGAGCAAGGCCCGTGGCTGGCGACTATTCAAATGCAGGGCTTTTTCCAGTTGCTGGCGGGCATTGTCGCGCTGACCGAGACGCACCGAAGTGACGCCCAGGTTCTCGAATACCCGCGACCGCTCCGGGTAAAGGGTATCGGCGGATGCCTGCTGGAAATAACTTGCGGCCTGGTCATAGCGTTTCTGCTCGAACAGGAAGCTGCCGTAATTGTTCAGCAACCGTGGGTCAGCAGGTCGGGAGGCCAGGGCCTTGAGAAAATACTGCTCGGCCAATTCAGGCTCGGCCTGGGCCTGGAACACCAAGGCGAGGGCGGCATTCGCGTCGGCATCGCCACCGTCCAGTTCAAGGGCCTTTTTCAAGGGCACCTTGGCCTGCTCGCTCATGCCTTGGCGCAGGTAACCCAAGCCCAGTTGCACATAGGCAACACGCGCCTCATCACGGCCTTTACCGGTCTGCAACAGGCGCTCATGGCCCGATGAAACACAACCGGCCGCAAGGCCGGCAACAAGCAAGAGCAGCGCAAGGCGCAAGGGCATAGAGATCCTCTCTCAGATTCGATTCACAGCAATTTGCGGCAAATCGTCGGCGGCGTTCAATTCACGCACCGCGATGTAGCGCTCGCTGCGGCGGGTGCGGTCCATCACCTGCCCTACCAATTGGCCACAGGCGGCGTCGATGTCTTCGCCACGCGTGGTGCGTACGGTGACGTTGTAACCGGCCTGGTGCAGTTGATCCTGGAAACGACGGATGGCGTTGTTGCTCGGCCGTTCGTAGCCAGAATGAGGAAACGGGTTAAACGGAATCAGGTTGATCTTGCACGGGATGTTCTTGAGCAACTCGATCATCTCGACCGCGTGTTCAACCTTGTCGTTGATGTCTTTGAGCAAGGTGTACTCGATGGTCAGCACGCGCTTTTCGCCCAGGGACGACATGTAGCGCTGGCAAGATTCGAGCAGCATCTTAAGCGGATACTTCTTGTTGATCGGCACCAATTGGTTACGCAATGCGTCATTGGGTGCGTGCAGCGACAACGCCAGGGAGACGTCGATGTGCTTGGACAGCTCATCGATCATCGGTACCACGCCGGAGGTCGACAGGGTCACACGGCGCTTGGAGATGCCGTAGCCCAGGTCGTCCATCATCAGGTGCATGGCCGAAACAACGTTGTCGAAGTTCAGCAGCGGCTCACCCATGCCCATCATCACCACGTTGGTGATGGCACGGTCGACGGTCGCCGGGACGCTGCCAAAGGATTTGTTGGCAATCCACACCTGGCCGATGACTTCGGCGGCGGTGAGGTTGCTATTGAAGCCTTGCTTGCCGGTGGAGCAGAAACTGCAGTCCAGGGCACAGCCTGCCTGGGACGAAACGCACAAGGTGCCGCGTTTGCCCTGGGGAATGTATACGGTCTCGACGCAGCTGCCGGACGCCACGCGCACCACCCACTTACGGGTGCCGTCGCTGGAGATGTCCTCGCTGACCACTTCAGGACCACGGACTTCGGCAATGGCCTTGAGCTTGTCGCGCAGGGCCTTGCTGACGTTCGTCATGGCATCGAAATCGTCGACGCCAAAGTGGTGAATCCACTTCATTACCTGACCGGCACGGAAACGCTTCTCCCCGATTGAGTCGAAGAATTTTTCCATTTCCTGTTGAGTCAGCCCCAGCAGGTTGGTTTTAACAGTCGATGTAGTCATGGATTCACCCTCACTCTTTAAGCCGATGCTTAGCGAGCGGTTACTTCAGTAGCAGCGAAAAAGTAAGCGATTTCGCGAGCAGCAGCGGCTTCGGAGTCCGAACCGTGAACGGCGTTGGCGTCGATGGACTCGGCGAAGTCAGCACGGATGGTGCCGGCAGCGGCTTCTTTAGGGTTGGTAGCGCCCATCAGCTCACGGTTCAGAGCGATAGCGTTTTCACCTTCCAGAACCTGAACAACAACAGGACCGGAGATCATGAAGGCAACCAGGTCGCCGAAGAAACCACGAGCGCTGTGCTCAGCGTAGAAGCCTTCAGCTTCAGCCTTGGACAGTTGCTTGAGTTTCGAAGCTACAACCTTCAGGCCGGCTTTTTCGAAACGAGTGGTGATCTCGCCGATGACGTTTTTTGCAACAGCGTCAGGCTTGATGATGGAGAAAGTACGTTGAACAGCCATGGTGTAACTCCAGAAACGGTAATTTACGAAAAATTAAACCCGCGAATTATACGCGGGTTATTGGGTATTGCCTAACTGCGTGAGGAAGGCGTCAGTCCTGTTCTTCTTTCCAGGCGGTCTGGATAGCTTCCAGGACCTTTTCGCCGCCACGGTCCCGCTCATCCTCAAACCCCGGCAAAGCCATGACCATGTCACGCAACGCGACAAAGTTCAGCGAATAAGGGTCCAGATCCGGATGACCATCAGCCAGCAGAATGGCGATTTCTTGTACATCAACCCATTTCAGGCTCATGACATTTCCTTGAATCAATGCGGCGCTTCGGCCGCATGGTTGAGCGAATACTTCGGAATTTCGACAGTGATGTCTTCAGTCCCGACCTTTGCCTGACAGCTTAGGCGCGATTGCGCCTCAAGGCCCCACGCACGATCAAGAAAGTCCTCTTCCAGCTCATCGGCTTCTTCAAGGGAGTTGAAACCCTCGCGGATGATGCAGTGGCAGGTGGTGCAGGCGCAGACACCGCCACAGGCACTCTCGATCTCGATGTGGTTGTCATGGGCAACTTCGAGGATGGACTTGCCGGTCTCAGCCTCCACGACCATACCGTCCGGGCAATGCTCGGCGTGTGGCAGAAAAATGACCTGCGGCATTAATTATTCCTCGATTTCATTCAGGTTGCGCCCGGCCAGTGCGGCTTTCACCGTCTGATCCATGCGGCGGGCGGCAAAAGCATCGGTCACTTGCGACAGGCGCTTGGTCTGTTGCTCGATGGCGTACCCATCGGTGCCTTTCATCAGTTCGGCCAATTCCTGCATCTGCAGGTCGATGACCATGCGCTCTTCGGCATCCAGCAGGCGTTCGCCATCCGCATCGAGGGCACCCTGCACCGCTTCGAGCAGACGTTGGGCATCCACCTGCTGCTCACGCAAGACACGGGCGACCTTGTCATCACCGGCGTACTGGAACGAATCCTTGAGCATCTTGGCGATTTCGCCGTCAGTCAGGCCGTAGGACGGCTTGACCTGGATACTGGCTTCAACCCCCGACCCCAGCTCACGCGCAGCCACATTCAGCAAGCCGTCGGCGTCGACCTGGAAGGTCACGCGAATCTTCGCCGCACCCGCCACCATCGCCGGAATACCGCGCAATTCAAAGCGCGCCAGGGAGCGGCAGTCGCTGATCAGCTCGCGCTCGCCTTGCAGCACATGAATCATCATGGCCGTCTGGCCATCCTTGTAAGTGGTGAAGTCTTGAGCGCGGGCGACCGGGATGGTGGTGTTGCGTGGAATCACCTTCTCCATCAGGCCACCCATGGTTTCCAGCCCCAGGGACAGCGGAATCACGTCAAGCAGCAGCAGTTCGCCGCCGTCACGCTTGTTACCCGCCAACGTGTCGGCCTGGATCGCTGCGCCGATAGCGACGACCTGGTCCGGGTCGATTTCAGTCAACGGCTGACGACCAAAAGCTTCGGCCACCGCCTCGCGGACACGCGGCACGCGGGTGGAACCGCCGACCATCACCACCGCACCGACGTCTTCCAGCTCGACACCGGAGTCACGCACCGCACGACGGCAGGCTTTCAAGCTACGGGCCACCATCGGCTCGATCAACGCATCGAAGGCTTCGCGAGTCAGCTCGGCCGACCAGTCGCCGTAGGACACTTGCACAGAGGCCACATCCGTCAGCGCTTCCTTGGCCGCGCAGGCAGCTTGCAGCAGGTTGCGCTGGGCGCCCGGGTCCAGATCGGCGGACAAACCGGCATTGGTGATGATCCAGCCAGCGATAGCGTGATCGAAGTCATCGCCGCCCAGGGCGCTGTCGCCACCGGTGGCCAACACTTCGAAGACACCGCCGGTCAGGCGCAGGATCGAGATATCAAAGGTGCCGCCGCCCAGGTCATAGATTGCAACCAGGCCCTCGGCGTGCTGGTCCAGGCCATAGGCCACAGCCGCAGCGGTCGGTTCGTTGAGCAGGCGCAGCACGTTCAGGCCGGCGAGCTTGGCCGCATCCTTGGTGGCCTGGCGCTGGGCGTCATCGAAATAAGCGGGAACCGTGATCACCGCACCGACCAGTTCGCCGCCCAAGGTGTGTTCCGCACGCTGGCGCAGCACCTTGAGGATATCGGCCGACACTTC
Organism: Pseudomonas sp. R19M; assembly: GCF_050312585.1. Taxonomy (NCBI): domain Bacteria; kingdom Pseudomonadati; phylum Pseudomonadota; class Gammaproteobacteria; order Pseudomonadales; family Pseudomonadaceae; genus Pseudomonas; species Pseudomonas sp. R19M. The sequence continues at coordinate 58,680 of NZ_JBNPJV010000062.1, read as the reverse complement.
CACAGGACTTTTCGGGCCCTGCACGGTGTCGATGAACGGCATGTGCGACTCGCCGCCGACGAAGCGGTAAGGCAGCTGGTCGCCCAATTGCTTGACGTCGGACAGACCACGACCCATCAAGCGCTTGACCGACAGCACGGTATTCAAAGGATCGGTAGACGCCGCCCGCTTGGCCGACTCACCGACTTCGGTGCGATCGGCGTGGTAGCGCACGGCGGACGGCAGGATAACCTGGCCGTCAGCGTCGGGCAGCGGCTCGGACAGGCCGCTGCGCAAGGCAGCAACCAGGGAATTGGTGGTGCCCAGGTCAATCCCGACCGCCAGGCGACGCTGGTGCGGTTGAGGGCTTTGGCCGGGTTCGGCGATCTGCAGTAGAGCCATGGTAATCAGGTCTTATCTGTCTATCAGGCGTGCGACACGGGCAGCACTGGGTTAATCGTCGAGGCGCTCTTCTAGCTGGCGCACTTCGTAGGTGAGCTTGTCGAGGAACTGCATGCGCCGCATCAGGCGTTCGGCCTGCTCACGTTGCGCTGCATCATCCCAACAGGCTGCGAAGCTTTCGTTGAGCTCATCCTGGGCCGCTTTCAGACGACGCTTGAAGACCGCAACACCGGCCAGATCGGCTTCGTCCTGCAAGTCTTCAAGCTCTTCGCGCCACTGCATCTGCTGCATCAGGAAGTCCGGATCGTGCACCGTCACTTCCAGCGGCAACTCGCCACCCTTCATCGCGAGCAGGTAACGCGCGCGCTTGGGCGGGCTCTTGAGCGTCTGATAGGCTTCATTGAGGCTGGCAGACTGCTCCAGCGCCAGGCGTTGCTCACGCTCGGAAGCGTCAGCGAAGCGGTCCGGATGTACGCCGCGCGCCAATTCTCGGTAGCGCGTGGCAAGCTGCTCAAGGTCCAGCCGAAAGCTCGGCTGCAGCTCGAATAAAGCGAAATGACAAGGAGTACCCACGAATAGCCTCAGATGTTGAAGCTTTCGCCGCAGCCACACTCACCGCGCACGTTGGGGTTGTTGAACTTGAAGCCTTCGTTCAACCCTTCCTTGACGAAGTCGAGTTCGGTGCCGTCCAGGTAGGTCAGGCTTTTAGGGTCGATGATCACTTTCTCGCCGTGACTTTCGAACACCTGGTCTTCCGCAACCACCTCGTCGACAAACTCCAGCACATAGGCAAGGCCGGAACAGCCCGTGGTGCGCACACCCAGACGAATCCCCTCACCTTTACCGCGCCCATCCAGGGAGCGTCGCACGTGCCGTGCAGCCGCTTCTGTCATGCTGATAGCCATCGTTGACTCCTTACTCGTCGCCAAATGCTTAGATCAAGCCTTTCTTCTGCTTGTAGTCGCGAACGGCCGCCTTGATGGCGTCTTCCGCGAGTACCGAGCAGTGGATTTTCACGGGCGGCAGGGCCAGTTCTTCGGCCAGCTGAGTGTTCTTGATGGTCTCTGCTTCATCCAGAGTCTTGCCTTTCATCCACTCGGTCGCCAGGGAGCTGGAAGCGATGGCCGAACCGCAGCCATAAGTCTTGAACTTGGCATCTTCGATGATGCCCTGCTCGTTGACCTTGATCTGCAGGCGCATCACGTCGCCGCACGCCGGAGCGCCGACCATGCCGGTGCCGACATCAGGGTCTTCCGCGTTCATCTTGCCGACGTTGCGCGGGTTTTCGTAGTGGTCGATGACCTTTTCGCTGTAAGCCATGGTACTGAATCCTCACTCATCAGGGCCGCTCTGGAACCCTGTAGAAACGCCTGCGTTTTCCGCCACGTTCCTACAGAGCTTGGGTGGCGGCTTCTATATTTAGTGTGCCGCCCACTCGATCTTGGAGATATCGACACCGTCTTTGAACATGTCCCACAGCGGCGACAGGGTGCGCAGCTTGTTGACGGCTTCGCAGACTTTCTGCGCGGCGTAGTCGACTTGTTCTTCAGTGGTGAAGCGGCCGAAGGTAAAGCGGATCGAGCTATGTGCCAGTTCGTCGTTGCGGCCCAGGGCGCGCAGCACGTAGGACGGCTCAAGGGAGGCCGAGGTGCAGGCCGAACCGGACGAAACCGCCAAGTCCTTGAGCGCCATGATCAGCGACTCGCCTTCGACGTAGTTGAAGCTCAAATTCAGGTTGTGCGGTACACGAGCGGTCATGCTGCCGTTGATGTACAGCTCTTCAAGGTTTTCGACCTGCTTGTAGAAGCGATCGCTCAAAGCCTTGATGCGCACGTTTTCGGCAGCCATGTCTTCCTTGGCCACACGGAACGCTTCGCCCATGCCGACGATCTGATGGGTCGCCAGGGTACCGGAACGCATGCCGCGCTCGTGACCGCCACCGTGCATGGTGGCTTCGATGCGCACGCGAGGCTTGCGGCTCACGTACAGCGCGCCGATGCCTTTAGGGCCGTAGGTCTTGTGGGCAGAGAACGACATCAGGTCGACTTTCAGTTTCGACAGGTCGATATCGACCTTGCCGGTGGACTGGGCAGCGTCGACGTGCAGCAGGATACCTTTGGAGCGGGTCAGCTCGCCGATGGCCGCGATGTCGTTGATGGTGCCGATTTCGTTGTTCACGTGGATCACGGAAACCAGGATGGTGTCTTCACGCAGCGCGGCTTCGATCATGGCCGGGGTGACGATACCGTCGGTGGTTGGCTCAAGGTAGGTAACCTCGAAACCTTCACGCTCCAGTTGGCGCATGGTGTCCAGGACAGCCTTGTGCTCAATCTTGGTGGTGATCAGGTGCTTGCCTTTGGTCGCGTAGAAATGCGCGGCGCCCTTGATTGCCAGGTTGTCGGACTCGGTAGCACCGGAAGTCCAGACGATTTCACGAGGGTCGGCGCCAACCAGGTCCGCGACCTGACGACGAGCGTTCTCGACCGCTTCCTCGGCTTTCCAGCCGAAAACGTGGGAACGGGAGGCTGGGTTGCCGAAGTTTCCGTCAACCAGCAGGCATTCGCTCATCTTTTGCGCGACACGCGGATCAACCGGGGTGGTCGCTGAGTAATCAAGGTAAATCGGCAATTTCATGGACTTTCTCCTAAATCAGGCTGGCTGGCGCACCGTTAGCTCTTCGGCTGTCACTCGACGGCGGACGCTTCAATCTTGTCCAGACGCGGCGCCTTGGTGTTGCAACGGCGCTGGTCCTGACGCTGGGCTACTTCTTGCACCTCACGGCGAGTCACAAGATCAGCCAAGCTGATACCACTCAAAAACTCATGGATCTGCAGGCTCAAGTCGCACCACAGGTGGTGCGTCAGGCAGGTGTCGCCGGCATGGCAATCACCCAGGCCCTGGCATTTGGTTGCGTCGACGGATTCGTTGACCGCATCGATAACCTGGGCTACCTGGATGCCCTGCATATCGCGGGACAGTTGGTAGCCGCCACCCGGCCCACGCACGCTGGAAACCAAGTTACTCCGACGCAATTTGGCGAACAGTTGCTCGAGGTAGGACAGGGAAATGCCTTGGCGCTCGGAGATATCGGCCAGGGACACCGGCCCAGTTTGCGCGTGCAAGGCCAAGTCGAGCATGGCGGTCACCGCGTATCGGCCTTTTGTAGTCAGTCTCATGGACAAGTACCAAGGTGTTTCAGAATGGGAGCAAGTATGCGATTCCCGAGTATTTAAGTCAACTATAAGACCTAGTACTTTAGTCAGGATTACCCGTAAAAAGGGCGCGCGAATCATAGCAGGATGGGCTGGGGACGAACAGCGCGAACAAGGCCGCGTAGAAACCCAGGGACCAATGGAGATCAATATGTGGGAGGGGGCTTGCTCCCGATAGCAATGCATCAGTCATAAATGTAGTGACTGACACTCCGCTATCGGGAGCAAGCCCCCTCCCACACTGGATTTTTGGGGCTCATCGAGCCTCAGCTGGCCTTGGTAGCAGCTTCGCTCTTGATCTCGGCGAAGTCTTCTTCGCGCAACTCAGGAAGATCTTTCGCACAGTAGCTGCTACCCAGCTCCTTCAGCGCGCCACACATGCCATCCAACTTGCCATCGACCGCCTGCAGGTGGTCGAGCAACTGACCAATGGCACGCGCCACCGGGTCAGGCATGTCTTCGCTGACGCCGTAGGCATCGAAGCCGATCTTCTCGGCCATGGCCTTGCGCTTGGCTTCCTGCTCGTCGTCGGCCTGCGGCTTGACGATGATTCGGCCCGGGATGCCGACAACGGTAGCCCCCGGTGGGACAGCCTTGGTCACCACCGCGTTGGAGCCAACCTTGGCGCCGGCACCGACGGTAAACGGCCCGAGCACCTTGGCCCCCGCCCCTACCACCACGCCATCACCCAGCGTCGGGTGGCGCTTGCCTTTATTCCAACTGGTACCGCCGAGCGTCACGCCCTGATAGAGGGTGACGTCGTCACCAATCTCGGCCGTCTCGCCAATCACGATACCCATGCCATGGTCGATGAAGAAGCGGCGCCCTACCTTGGCCCCCGGGTGAATCTCGATACCGGTCAACCAGCGCCCGAAGTTCGAGACCAGCCGCGCCAGCCACTTCCAGCCCGCGCCCCACAAGGCGCCGGACAGGCGGTGAAGCCAGATCGCGTGCATGCCCGGATAGCAGGTCAGCACTTCAAAGGCGTTGCGCGCCGCCGGGTCACGGTGGAAAACACTCTGGATATCTTCTCGCAAACGCTCGAACATTTTTAATCCTTCCGCTTGATAAGCTCACCACGGGCCGCTTTCTGGGTTTCCGTGAGGATGCCACGCAATATATTCATTTCTGCCCGGCTCACCGAGCTACGCCCGTACAGGCGGCGCAGGCGCGCCATCAAGTGCCGTGGTTTTTCAGGATCGAGGAACTCGATGGCTACCAGGGTTTGCTCCAGGTGCTCATAGAATCGTTCCAGCTCGTCCATGGTGGCCAGTTCACCACTTTTGGTCGAGGCAACCTCTTCCTTTTCCACTTTGCTCGGCTGGCCGGCAGCCGCCAGCCAGGCCATGCGCACTTCATAGGTCAACACCTGCACGGCCGCCCCAAGGTTCAGCGAACTGAACCCGGGGTCTGATGGAATGTGCACGTGGTAATGACATCGCTGCAGCTCTTCATTGGTCAGGCCGGAGTCTTCACGGCCGAACACCAAGGCGATTTCAGCGCCGCCAGCCGCCTCCTCCACCACTTTGGTGCCGCATTCACGCGGGTCCAGCAGTGGCCAAGGGATACGACGGTCACGCGCACTGGTGCCGAGCACCAGGTTGCAGCCGACCAAGGCGTCTTCCAAGGTGGCAACAACCTGGGCCTTCTCAAGAATGTCATTGGCGCCCGAAGCGCGAGCATCGGCCTCGTGGTGCGGGAACACACGCGGTTCGACCAGCACCAGGCGCGTCAGCCCCATGTTTTTCATGGCTCGCGCCACCCCGCCGATGTTGCCGGGATGACTGGTATTGACCAAGACGACACGAATGTTTTGCAGCAAGGGAGGCGCTCTCGGACACAGGAAAGGGGAGCAAATCTTACAGAACAGCCTAAGGTTATGCCACGAAAGCGAACGTCGTCCTTCACCTGAAGAAAGTTTCTGCTAGAATGCGCGGCTTTCTTTAACAACCTTAGGTGACACATCCATGCAGCCCATGCTGAATATCGCGCTGCGCGCCGCCCGCAGCGCCAGTGAATTGATCTTCCGCTCCATCGAGCGCCTGGATACCATCAAGGTCGACGAAAAAGACGCCAAGGATTATGTATCCGAGGTGGATCGCGCCGCCGAACAGAAAATCATCGACGCGCTGCGCAAGGCCTACCCTACCCACGGCATCCTCGGCGAAGAAACCGGCCTGCACAAAGGTAGCGGCGAAGGTGAAGACTACCTGTGGATCATCGACCCACTGGACGGCACCACCAACTTCCTGCGCGGCATCCCGCACTTTGCCGTGAGCATTGCCTGCAAATACCGTGGCCGCCTGGAACACGCCGTTGTGCTGGACCCAGTGCGCCAGGAAGAATTCACCGCCAGCCGTGGCCGTGGCGCCCAACTGAACGGTCGTCGCCTGCGCGTCAGCGGCCGCACCAGCCTGGAAGGCGCTCTGCTGGGCACCGGCTTCCCGTTCCGCGATGACCAGATGGACAACCTGGAAAACTACCTGGGCATGTTCCGCGCCCTGGTTGGCCAGACCGCCGGCATCCGCCGCGCCGGCGCCGCCAGCCTGGACCTGGCTTACGTCGCAGCCGGTCGTTTTGATGCATTCTGGGAGTCGGGCCTGTCCGAGTGGGACATGGCCGCAGGCGCCCTGCTGATCCAAGAGGCCGGCGGCCTGGTGAGCGACTTCACCGGCGGTCACGACTTCCTGGAAAAAGGCCACGTCGTTGCCGGCAACACCAAATGCTTCAAGGCAGTACTGACGGCGATCCAGCCGCACCTGCCGGCTTCGCTGAAGCGCTAAGCGAGCGAGCACAAAAAAAGCACCCCTCGGGGTGCTTTTTTTGTGCACTGCGTTTGACCCACACCTGATGACCGGCAACAGCAAATACCCAATGCGAGAGGGGGCTTGCTCCCGATGGCGATGGTCAGTCACTTATGTATTAACTGACCTACCGCTATCGGGAGCAAGCCCCCTCCCACACTGGAACTGAACCAGGCTTGGAATTACTGCTGGTTCTGACCCAGGATCAGGCGACCTTCTTTGTCGACCGGAATCTGGCCACCTGGATCGCGATCCATACGCACGGTGCCTTCCTTGCCATCCAGGTTGTAACGCACGTCATACCCGACAACCTTGTCGCTGATGTCGTTGACGGTGTTACAGCGAGTCTGCGTAGTCGTGTAGGTATCACGGTTCTGCATGCCTTCCTGAACCTTGTTACCGGCATAACCGCCACCGACCGCACCGGCCACGGTGGCCAGCTTCTTACCATTACCGCCACCGACCTGGTTACCCAACAGGCCACCGGCCAAGGCACCGACCACGGTACCGACGATCTGGTGCTGATCCTGTACCGGCCGCTGCCGAGTAACTGCAACGTCCTTGCACACTTCGCGAGGCGTTTTGATCTGGGTTTTGACCGGCTGCACCGCCAACACTTGCGCATACTCAGGGCCGCTTTTAACCAGGCTGTAGGTGGCAACAGCGCCCCCGGCAGTCACACCGACAGCACCCAGTACCGCACCAACCAGCAACGACTTGTTCACGTTGAACCTCCTGACCATCACAAGCGGACCGAAACGTCCGCGCTATACCCAGCCTTGGAGCAAAAAAAAAGGCGCGAGTTCAATACTCACGCCTTCTTTGTAACAGCAGATCAACGAATACCCATCAAGGGCGGTCGTCGACCTCCTTGCCGGTAGCGGCCGGAGGGATCAAGTCTTCGCTGTTGAGGTTCAGCCAGATCAACACCACGTTGGCGATGTAGATCGACGAGTAGGTACCCGCCAGGACGCCGATGAACAGCGCCAGGGAGAAGCCCCACAGGTTGTCGCCACCGAAGATCATCAGCGCAGCGATCGCCAGCAAGGTGGAGATCGATGTCGCCATGGTCCGCAGCAGCGTCTGGGTGGTGGAGACGTTGATGTTCTCGATCAACGACGCCTTGCGCAGTACGCGGAAGTTCTCACGAACCCGGTCGAATACCACGATGGTGTCGTTGAGCGAGTAGCCGATGATCGCCAGTACGGCGGCCAGTACGGTCAGGTCGAAGGTCACCTGGAAGTACGCCAGGATACCCACGGTCACGATCACGTCGTGGATCAGCGACACAATGGCGCCGACACCGAACTTCCACTGAAAGCGGAAGGCCAGGTAGATCATGATGCCGACCAGCGCCATCAGCATGCCGAGGCCGCCCTGGTCGCGCAGCTCTTCACCCACCTGCGGGCCTACGAACTCGACGCGCTTGACCGAAGCCGGGTTGTCGCCACCGACTTTCTGCAAGGCATCGGCAACCTGGTGACCCAGTTGCGGGTCTTCGCCCGGCATACGCACCAGCAGGTCGGTCGTAGCACCGAAGCTCTGCACGATGGCTTCGTGATAGCCGGCCTTGACCAGCTCGTTGCGCACCAGGGTGACGTCAGCCGGCTTCTCGTAGGTCAGCTCGATGAGCGTACCGCCGGTGAAGTCCAGACCGTAGTTCAGGCCCTTATGGAACCAGCTGAACAACGCCAGAACGGTAAGGAGCATGGTGAAGCCGAACGCAACGTTGCGAACGCCCATGAAGTTGATTGTACGTAACATGGCAGCCCCTTAAATCCACAACTTCTTGAAGTCACGCCCGCCAAAGATCAGGTTGACCATTGCGCGGGTCACCATGATGGCCGTGAACATCGAGGTAAAGATACCGAGGGACATGGTGACCGCAAAACCCTTGACCGGGCCGGTGCCCATGGCAAAGAGAATCCCGCCGACCAGCAAGGTGGTCAGGTTGGAGTCGAGAATCGCGGTAAATGCCCGGCCGAAGCCTTCGTTGATTGCACGCTGTACGCTCATGCCCGCCGCGATCTCTTCACGAATCCGCGAGAAGATCAGCACGTTGGCGTCTACCGCCATACCCATGGTGAGCACGATACCGGCGATACCCGGCAGGGTCAGCGTAGCGCCCAGCAACGACATCAGCGCCAGCAGCATCACCATGTTGCCCGCCAGGGCCACGGTGGCGATGATGCCGAAGAAGCGGTAGATGGCGATGATGAACAGCGACACGAACAGCATGCCCCACAAGGCGGCGTCGATACCCTTGGTGATGTTGTCGGCACCCAGGCTCGGGCCGATGGTGCGTTCTTCAGCGAAGTACATCGGTGCAGCCAGGCCACCGGCACGCAGCAGCAGTGCCAGTTCGGACGACTCGCCCTGGCCGTTCAGGCCGGTGATGCGGAATTGAGCACCCAGTGGCGACTGGATGGTCGCCAGGCTGATGATCTTCTTCTCTTCCTTGAAGCTCTGCACCGGTACGTCTTTCTCGACACCGTTGACCACTTGCTTGGTGTAGGTGGTCACCGGGCGCTGCTCGATGAAGATCACCGCCATGCTGCGACCGACGTTGCTGCGCGTGGCGCGGCTCATCAGTTCGCCGCCGTGGCCATCCAGGCGGATGTTCACTTCAGGGGTACCGTGCTCGCCGAAACCGGCCTTGGCGTCAGTCACCTGGTCACCGGTGATGATCAGGCTACGCTCGATCAGGGCTGGAGGACGGTTGCCTTCACGGAACTCGAATTCCTCGGCAGTGGCGCGGGAAGCTCCCGGCTCAGCGGCCAGACGGAATTCCAGGTTGGCGGTTTTACCCAGGATACGCTTGGCTTCAGCGGTGTCCTGTACGCCCGGCAGCTCAACCACGATGCGGTTGGCGCCCTGGCGCTGAACGATCGGCTCGGCCACACCCAGCTCGTTGACGCGGTTACGCACCGTGGTCAAGTTCTGCTTGATGGAGTATTCGCGGATTTCCGCCAGCTTGGCCGGGGTCATCGCCAGACGCAGTACAGGTTGACCGTTCAGGTCGGCCGGTACGATGTCGAAATCGTTGAAGTTCTTGCGGATCAGCGCACGGGCCTGTTCGCGGGAAGCTTCGTCAGAGAAGCCCAGCTGGATGGCACCGTTGAGCTGCGGCAGGCTGCGATAACGCAACTTCTCTTTGCGCAGCAGGCTCTTCACGTCGCCTTCGTAGACTTTCAGGCGAGCGTCGAGGGCTTTGTCCATGTCGACTTCCAGCAGGAAGTGCACACCACCGGACAAGTCCAGGCCCAGCTTCATCGGGTGCGCGCCGATCTTGCGCAGCCAGGTAGGTGTGGTCTGTGCCAGGTTGAGCGCGACAACGTAGTCGTCACCCATGGCCTTGCGCACCACGTCTTTGGCCGGCAATTGGTCTTCGGCCTTGGTCAGGCGCAGCAAGCCGCCCTTCGCATCAGCCGACAGTGTTGCCGCCTTGACCTGGATACCAGCGTCGGTGAGCGCTTTGCTCGCGCGTTCCAGGTCAGCCTGATTGACTTGCAGCGAAGTGCTGGCACCGGTGATCTGGATCGCCGGGTCATCAGGATAGAGATTGGGAGCGGAATAAATAAAACCGATCGCCAGCACCGCCAGGATCAGTACGTATTTCCACAGAGGGTATTTGTTCAGCATCACGCCGCCCGCTTATAACGCGGGGCGCCTTGCGCGCCCCGTCGATTGGTAAAGGTTGTTACTTAGATCGCTTTGAGCGTGCCTTTTGGCAGCGTGGCGGCGATAGCGCCCTTCTGGAACTTCATTTCTACGGTGTCGGAGACTTCCAGTACCACGAAAGCATCGGAAACCTTGGTGATCTTGCCGGCGATACCGCCAGTGGTCACCACTTCGTCACCTTTCTGCAGGCTGCCCAGCAGGTTCTTCTGCTCTTTGGCACGCTTGGCCTGTGGACGCCAGATCATCAGGTAGAAGATGACCAGGAAGCCGACCAGGAAAATCCACTCGAAACCACCGCCCATAGGGCCGGCAGCGGCAGGCGCAGCGGCGTCAGCCATGGCGTTAGAGATAAAAAAGCTCATTTAGCACTCCAGTTGCAAATAGTGAATCTTAGGGTCGGAAAACTCAGTCCAAGGGCGGCACAGGCAGCCCGCGCTTGGCATAGAAGGCATCGACGAAGGCGGCCAATGTACCCTGTTGAATAGCCTCGCGCAAACCAGCCATCAGGACTTGGTAATGACGCAAATTGTGGATGGTATTCAACATGCTACCCAGCATTTCTCCGCACTTGTCCAGATGGTGCAGATAAGCACGGGAGAAGTTCTGGCAGGTGTAGCAATCACAGGTGGGATCCAGCGGCGAATCATCATGGCGATGGAACGCGTTACGGATCTTCAGCACGCCGGTGTCGATGAACAGATGCCCATTGCGGGCATTACGGGTTGGCATCACGCAATCGAACATGTCCACCCCGCGGCGCACACCCTCTACGAGATCCTCCGGTTTGCCAACGCCCATAAGGTAACGAGGTTTGTCAGCCGGCATCAGGCCCGGCAGGTAATCCAGCACCTTGATCATCTCGTGCTTGGGCTCGCCCACCGACAGACCGCCGATGGCCAGGCCGTCAAAACCGATCTTGTCCAGGCCTTCCAGCGAGCGTTTGCGCAGGTTTTCATGCATGCCGCCCTGCACGATACCGAACAGTGCCGCAGTGTTGTCGCCATGGGCATTCTTCGAACGCTGGGCCCAACGCAACGACAGCTCCATGGACACCCGCGCCACGTCTTCGTCGGCCGGGTACGGCGTGCATTCGTCGAAAATCATCACGATGTCGGAGCCCAGGTCACGCTGCACCTGCATCGACTCTTCCGGCCCCATGAACACCTTGGAGCCATCCACCGGCGAGGCGAAGGTCACGCCCTCCTCCTTGATCTTGCGCATGGCACCCAGACTGAACACCTGGAAACCACCGGAGTCGGTGAGGATCGGGCCTTGCCACTTCATGAAATCGTGCAGGTCGCCATGCTTCTTGATCACTTCCGTGCCCGGGCGCAGCCACAGGTGGAAAGTGTTGCCCAGGATAATCTCGGCGCCGGTGGCGACGATATCGCGCGGCAGCATGCCCTTGACGGTGCCGTAGGTGCCGACCGGCATGAAAGCCGGGGTCTCCACCGTGCCACGCGGGAAGGTCAGGCGCCCGCGACGGGCCTTGCCGTCGGTGGCGAGCAATTCAAACGACATACGACTCATGGCTGTTCCTCAGGGCCGGCTTCTCCAGGAGCAGTCGGCGCCGGGTTGCGGGTGATGAACATCGCATCACCGTAGCTGAAAAAACGGTACTCGTTGGCGATGGCGGCTTGATAAGCGGCCATGGTTTCCGGGTAACCGGCAAATGCCGACACCAGCATCAACAGCGTGGATTCCGGCAAATGAAAGTTGGTGACCAGGCAATCGACCACATGGAACGGCCGGCCTGGGTAGATAAAGATATCGGTGTCGCCGCTGAACGGCTTGAGCACGCCATCACGTGCCGCGCTCTCCAGCGACCGCACACTGGTGGTGCCCACCGCCACGACGCGCCCGCCACGGGCCTTGCAGGCGTTGACCGCATCCACCACATCCTGGCCGACTTCCAGCCACTCGCTGTGCATATGATGGTCTTCGATGTTATCCACACGCACCGGCTGAAACGTGCCGGCCCCCACGTGCAGGGTCACATAGGCGGTCTCGACGCCCTTGGCGGCAATCGCCTCCAGCAGCGGCTGGTCGAAATGCAGCCCGGCCGTGGGCGCGGCAACCGCACCCGGGCGCTGGGAGTAAACCGTCTGATAGCGCTCGCGGTCCGCGTCTTCGTCGGGGCGGTCTATATAAGGAGGCAGCGGCATGTGGCCCACGCGTTCCAGCAACGGCAACACTTCCTCGGCGAACTTGAGTTCGAACAGCGCATCATGACGCGCCACCATCTCGGCTTCGCCACCGCCATCAATCAAGATGGCCGAGCCCGGTTTCGGCGACTTGCTGGAGCGCACATGGGCCAGCACGCGATGGCTGTCCAGCACCCGCTCCACCAGAATTTCCAGCTTGCCGCCGGAAGCTTTCTGGCCAAACAGCCGCGCCGGAATCACCCGGGTATTGTTGAACACCATCAGATCGCCTGGGCGCAAATGCTCAAGCAAATCAGTGAATTGACGGTGTGCGAGGGCACCACTGACCCCGTCCAGGGTCAGCAGTCGACTGGCGCGACGCTCGGCCAAAGGGTGGCGAGCAATCAGCGAATCCGGGAGTTCAAAAGTAAAGTCAGCAACGCGCATGATGGGGTTCGTCTAGCAGGGCCGGGAAGTCTAGCGGAAATAGTGAAAATAGACCATGAAACGTGATTGACCAACGGTAATCTCATCTCTATACTTCGCCGCCATTGAGCCCTGATGGCGGAATTGGTAGACGCGGCGGATTCAAAATCCGTTTTCGAAAGGAGTGGGAGTTCGAGTCTCCCTCGGGGCACCATCTTAAAAAAAGACCTTGAAATTCAAGGTCTTTTTTTTCGTCTGCAGAAAAGTGCGCGGCCAACAAAATTGCCTTCGCCCCCCTAATCCCTCCCCACTCGCCCAGTCACCCACCACCGCTGTCACCACCTCCCTGAAATTTCGCATCCTTCGGCAAATGCCCCCCTCGATGACCACGCTCACCCCCATCCTTATTCTGCTGATGCCAGCGCGCCAACGCCTCGGCACCGCCTTCGGCCTGCGCGATCAGCGGAGCTGACACCATCAATACAAGCCCCATGCATAAAGTCAGTTTTCTCATCTCATGTCACCTACGTGGGTTGAAACGCAAATGCGGGCACCACGAACCCCATGCTTGCGCCCCTGAAGCCAGCTGCGATTGCGGGGCGCTCCGCTGGGATTGGTAGTGTTCGCGTATCGCTCTAACAACCAGGCCAGGTCCTGGTAGCACGCCGCCAAGTGATGGGCGCCGAGTCTCGTCATCGACTTCGACGCTCGTCGTGCCTGGGCCGCACCGATCGACGGGGCATGGGCGTAGCGAGAGATCCGTCGTATTCCTGCTTGTGCGCACTTGGCGATGGGGGATGCGGGGTCCACGCGGCTTGCCTTGCGCTGTAGCCGCCCCAGTTCACGGCTCAGTTGAAGCGACAGGTAACCCACCTGGTAGTCGTGCTGATTGTCCGGGCCGAGCAGATTCTTCAGGGACACCATGCGGTGCTGCTGCTTCGCCTGCCATTTACCCTGATCGATACGCTGCCCATAGCGAAGCAACAGACGCGTTTCTTTATGCAACGCGCCTTTGAGCGCCAGGATCTGTTTGTTGGCATCCTTGGGCAGGATTTGAAAGGCTAATAAGGAAATGAGCATCGCGGCGAACCAGGCGAGCGCCTGATTGGCAAATTCGGCGAAGTCGTAGTTGGCGGTCCCACCGGTGCTGACCAGCGTATTGAACGCAATCAGGTAGGCGATACCTTGAAGCGTTTGGCGAGGTTGAGTCGTGGCATGAATGCCGAACGACCAGAACATGGCAAGCGTCATGAACAGAAGCGGAAAGCCGTTGATATGCGGCAACAACAGAAACTTGCACACCGCGGCCGCCAGCACGGCATAGAGCGTGCCCCGGATGAAACCGGAGATGCCCTCGATGGGGGCTGCGGCGACGGCCAGCAAGGTGCAACACGGCCCCAGCACAGCCAGAAGCGTCGGGCCCTGGTCCCAGGCGGTCAGGTACCAGAGCCCGCCGACGGCCAGCGTGGCAAACAGCGCACGCAGGCCGTTGCGTGCCGCGTCCGGATAGTTGCGATGAAAGCCTACGTTGCGCACAGCTACATAAGCCTTGCGGTCGAGGCTTGAAAAACTTTCCAAGGCGCATGCGAAGTCCGCCAGCTGTTCCTGCGAGCGTTCCCTGTGCAACATCGAGTTGGGGTTTAGGTTACTGCCCAAGTCACCATCGCGGCCTATACGTATGCGACCTGCCTGATCCGCCGCCGTCGCGAACCCATAGGATGTGTTTGCGATGCCTTCGCCTAAATGCTGCAACGCCCTACCTGCATCGGCGAGGGCCGGCTGGATTTCCAGTTCGGGTTTGCTCAGAGGCGCATTCAGAATCGCGGCTTGAAGTTGCGCGAGGCCGACCTGAATCGCCAGCATCCTGCTGCGAATGAGCGACGACTCTCCCCAGGCTATTCCGAGCAGGTCATCGACCTTGCCGATGTCAATGGCAAGCTGACGTTGCTCCCCAGCCAATTGCGGCGATGGTTCGCCCGAGAACTGCGCCGCGAGCAGCCGGGCAGTGCGGGCGCACACGTCGGACAAGGCACGGCGGACTGTCTGCTCCGAGGTCTTGCGACTGAACAACGTGGCGATCAGGCTCAGGCTGAACACGCCCAGCACCACCGCCGTGCCGCGGGTGATGACGTGGTCAAACCCTTGCTCAGGCGCGACGAGCGCGGGCCCCAACGCCAGGCAGACGGTGTAACCAGCCACCACCGCGGCCGTGGCCCGGTAGTGTCTCAGCAGGGTCATGGCACCGACGCACAGGCCCAACCATAGGCCGATGCCGAGGATGTACAGCAACATCTGCTGGGCGAATAAACCTGTCAGCACTAGGGCGGCGATCATGCCCACCAGCGTACCAATGGCCCGGTTCAAGCCCTTGCCTACTACCGCACCCTGAGTGGGGTGCACCAACAGCAAGACAGTCGATGCGCCAGAGAACGGCGAATCCAGGTGCAAATAGAAGCCGAGCCATAGGGCCAGCCCCGCCGCCGTGATGCTGCGCAGCACGTAGCCGAAGCTAGCGGACGTATAAGGGCGGGGGATCGCGCCCATCAGTCGTATCAGGTGACGGGTCATCACATGAACGCCTGCAACCAGCGAGTGAGCCGCCAGCGAGGTTCGGTCTCCATCACCTCGACACTGGCCGTCATGCCTGCGGCCAGTTCGACGCCGTCGGGCACTTTGTCCAACTCAATACGCACCGGCACGCGTTGCGCCAGCCGTATCCAACTGAAGGTTGGACTCACCTGCGGCAGGCCGCTGTCGCTGCGCAGCTCATTGCCATCGGCGATGCCTCGGCCCATGCTCGCCACGTGCCCGTCGAGCAGCGGGGCGAACCCCATCAACTTGATCGAAACCGGCGCCCCCAGGTGGATGCCCGGCAGTTTGGTCTCTTCAAAATAGCCGGTGACCCAGAAACTACGGCTGTCGACCACAAAAACGTTGGTGTTGCCGGCCACCGCATAATCACCGGGTTGCAGGCGAAGCTGGGTCACGTAGCCATTCACCGGGGAGCGGATGACAGTGCGCTCAAGGTCGAGCCGGGCCTGGGCTAACTGGCTGTGTGCTACATCCAAGCGCGCCTTGGCTACCGCCATAGCCCGCGCCGCGTTGTCGATCTCTTCACGGGCAATCGCATCAGCCAGACGTGTCCGCCGCTTGAACTGGTCGCTGCGTTGTTCGAAGACGCTGCGGGCCTCCGCCAGCTCAGCCGTGCGTTGCTGCTCCGCCAAACGGTAGGCACGCGAGTCTATGCGGTACAACAGGTCACCTGCGCTGACCCATTGGTTGTCGCCCACCAGCAACTGCTCGACCTGGCCGGACACCTCCGGCGCGATGCGGATCACTTGGGCGCTGACCCGTCCATCCCGGGTCCAGGGTGCCAGGACGTAAGCTCGCCAAAGCTGCATGCAAAACAGCAGCGCCAGTACGCCGAGCGACAGGGTTAACACGGTCTTTAAAATCTTGACGATAGACATACATGGCCTCCCTCAGCAGTTCACGATCAAGGCCGAAACGACGATGAGTGAGACGAAAAAACGCGCCAGCGTCGGATGCCAGGCCCAATCCAGCCAGCGCCGGAAAACCCGCTCGAGAAGTCGGTAAGCAAGGGTCGATACGCCCAGGTAGATCAAGAAGGGAGGGACATAGAGATTGGCGATGGAAACTTCGCTAAGCATGCGTGCACCGGCAGTCGGAGGGTCGTCGCGTTTAGGGGCCGTCTCGCTCTGGCCTTGTTGAAAGCATAAGCAACGAGCATTTGTGCCGATATTGATTACACTGCCAAAATATAATCAAATCCAGCCAAACCTCGGACACCTCTCATGGCCGACATCCATCGCTATCACGTTGACCATTTTGAACTTGACGCGCTCTCACAACCTGCCGTGGCGTTGATGCTGGAAACCCAACGTAACGACAGCGAATCCGTCGAGCATAAACACCGCAAAGGCCAACTGGTGGTGGCGTACCATGGCGGTATCGTGTGCACCGTGGAGGACGGTGTGTGGATGGTGCCCTCCGGGTTCGGCGTATGGATTCCCGGCGGTGTCGCCCACAGCAACCGGGTGACCGCGAATGGGCAGGTATGCTTTCTATTTGTGGAGCCGGGCGCCGCCTCTATGCCGGAACACTGTTGCACGCTCGCGCTATCGTCGCTGATCCTGGAACTGATTCGCCACCTGAGTGGCCTGGTGCAGAACTACCAAGGCCACTGCGCCACCGCCCGTCTGGCCGGTGTGCTGCTCGAACAACTGGAGCAGGCCCCTTCGGAACAGCTCTACTTACCCCTACCTGCTTCCCACCAATTACGTGCGATCGCTCGTGGCCTGGCGCAAGATCCTTCAAACCGCGCCACCGTGGCCGAGTGGGCACGACATGTGGCAATGAGCGAACGCTCGCTGGCACGCTTGATCAAGGGTGAAACTGGTCTGACCTTCGGTCAATGGCGCAAGCAATGGCAGATCATCGTCGCACTGCAGAGCCTGGCAGAAGGACAATCGGTGCAACAAACCGCCGAAACGCTGGGTTATGAATCGGTGAGCTCGTTCATCGCGATGTTCCGCAAGACACTAGGTAACCCGCCGGCGCGGTACGTGCGCGGTACGGCGGCGCGCAAATATTGATTTGAGTGCTCTTTAGCGTGATCTCCCCCCGCCCTCCCCAACTTGCAGGATCGTTCAAGCCCTCCTGCCCCCTCCCTCGCTAACCTGACAGTCCTCACCCACCCGAGCACCCGTCATGGCCCACCCACACCATCCCACACACCCCATAAACCTCACCCAAAAAGCCTCCCTCATCGACCAACAATGGAGCCCCCGCGTCGTCGCCGAGATGAACGACTACCAATTCAAAGTCGTACGCATCGAAGGCGAATTCATCTGGCACTCCCACCCCGAAACCGACGAGGCTTTCCTGGTGCTGGAAGGTACGCTGCGTATCGACCTGCCAGACGGCCCGGTGTATGTGGCGCCGGGCGAGTTGTATGTGGTGCCGCGTGGCGTCGAGCATCGGACGGCTGCCGAAGGGGAAGCCAAGCTGATGATGATCGAGCCACGGGGGATCTTGAATACCGGGCATGAGGGGGGTGACCGTACCGCGGTGAATGATCTGTGGATCTGAGGGTCGGCATTTGTCTTGAGGTCGCAGGCCGTCTCAAACCGTTGATCTTGCGTCTGCCCGAAGCGAACAGATGCAGGTCTTCAATGGTTTACGGGTGCGCGAGCCAGGCGGTTCGCGGCATTGGGGTCTTTTTTTTCCGGTGCGGAACAGTGATCATCGCCCTCCCCCAAAGCCCTAGGAACCAAGACCATGGAGTTGACGCTGGAAGCGGTTGCGCTGTTTGCACTGAAGCTGGTGCACGAGACGGACGGCGGCAGCCCGCTTCTGCGGGATGACCCAGCGATGGGCGGGTATGAGCGGGAGGTGTTTGGGTTGCTGGTGCGGCAGGGGAACCTGGCGGCTATTCAATCCAAAATAGCGGAGTGTATCGATCAGGCACTTGAGGCATTGGGCGGTGCCGACACGGTTATGGGCCGCGAATTGCAGCGGTTAGCGGCGGATGTGCAAAACGTAGATCGGCTGGATGAACTGCGCGAGCCGCTAACGACCCTCAAGCATTACTTGAAAGATATCCAGTGAATCGCTTACCAGCATTGCGGCGAGATACACCATCAACACCGCCACCCCTGCATCCAGCCAGCGCCATACCACCGGCGCCCGAAATAGTTTGGTTAACCGCTGACATCCCAACGCCAAGAGTACAAACCACAACAACGAAGCGGTCATGGCGCCCATTGCAAAGAATGCTTGTTGGTTCGTGGGCTTGGCTGCGCCGATGGAGCCGATCAACACGACTGTATCGAGCCACGCGTAGGGGTTGGCGAAACCCAGAACGACTGCTGTGCCCAATAGACCGCCTTGCGAGTAGTCGCCCTGGGTGTTTGGCATGGATTGATCACGCAGGCACGCCAACAGGCGCTGGCCGCCGAACCAAAGTAGGTAAGCGGCGCCGCAGAGCAGCAACAGCACTACCAGTGCTGGCCGACTTTGCAAAAGCGAACCTAACCCAGTGATGCCCAGAGCGATCAGCAGAATATCGGCCAATACGCAAATTGCGACCACGCCCCAGACAGGACCACGGCTGACACCTTGGCGGATGACCAAGGTGTCTTTGGGGCCGGGGGCAGCGAACAAACCGATCCCCAAGAGTAGGCCTTCAAGGTAGAGAGCATTGAAATAGGGAACCATGAAGTGTCCGTGCCCTTGAGGAGTTTAAAGGAGCTGAATAGGCTGATTACCGAAACCCATGTGCCGAGCGTTTAAGGCACGACTCAAGTCGATTGGCTGCCTGCGGAAAAAACTGGTTAACACCTGCTCCGGGGTCGGGTTGGCAAAGTAAATCAAAGAGCTTCTGGCCACCGGCCTCTCAGGTGCCAGGACCGCGTGATAGGCCGCAGGAATTGCGTGATCAGAAAGCTCAGTCAATAAAGACCCCGCCAGCACAGCAATCTCATTTTCCAAAAGACGCACGGGTTCAAGCGAGCCCCCTTTCACCAAGACCAGCCCTTCACGGCTGGGCTTGATAAACGACAGCATATGACCATCTTCATGGGGGTCCTGGGCAAATCGACGTTCAATGTTTGCAGACTGAGCGGTGTAAACACATAACTGCACATAAGACGCCGCACGAAATGGGGCGAGTGGTGGCACTCCAAACTCACTGCAGATGCCGTCCATCAACTCTTGAGCCAGCTCACTGATCTGGCGTTCAAAAACATCCACAGCCGCAAAAAATCCGCTCCGGGTGAATTCAAAACCTAAGCGTTTCGACGCATGTGCAGGCCAATAACAGAATCGCTCACAGAGGTCAGGATGGTCCTCGACACTTGAATACTCAGCACCGAATGGAAAAAAGCCATCCGTATCCTGACCGAAGGAAAATGATGCTTTGGTGGCTTGGGATATTGCTGAATATCCATCAACGATTTGTTTGTAGTCCTGCAGCATGGCTTCAGGTATTTGCAAGGTGCCGAAGCCTGATCGAGCAATGGAAGCGCAGCACGTTTTTATTTGAGTCATCGCTATATCCAAAGGTAGATGTAAAGGAATGCAACAAACACTAGGTTCGCAAGCATGCGAGAAACCACGACACTGGATATAACGAACCAAAAAGGGACCCATCCATGTCCTTCCCAACGCCAGCAGGCCGTAAGTGTGCATTGCGCACTACCTGCCATGGCGATCAGGTTGTCTTTTTTGGCGAACAACGTGACGGCCTTTCCAAGGGCTAGGGACTAGCAATCGAATATGAGCATACGAACGCGCGATACCCTTCGATCTCTCGTTGTACGGCGCAGCCGAGAGTTGGGTAAATCAATGACGATATTGGCCAAGGAAGCGGGCATTTCCCGAACCTATCTGTATGGCTTGGCCGGCGGCGCCTCTCAGGATCCTTCGGTACGCACCCTGATCAAACTCGCCAAAGCGCTCAGGGTGTCACCGCTGCTGCTGTTCCGTTACTTCGCCGACCTGGCAGGCGCGCCCGTCGATACTTATTCAATGGCGAGCACCAACCGCGCCATCGGCCTGCACGACCCCAGCGATATAGCCGTCTTCAATGCAGACGTCAGCACACCCGACCAAGCCGTGGTGCTGCCCGGCGAGATCTTTCAGAAAACCTGGGAAATCCAGAACCTCGGCACCCGCCCCTGGCGCGACCGGCGATTGGTACGAGTGGACGGCGAATACGTCATCGCTCGGCGCACCGCCACGGGTACGCCATTGGAAGTGGTGATGGACACACACCTGCGCAGCCTGAACAACGAAATCCCCATCGCCGAGACACTCCCCGGGCAGCCGGTGCACCTCACCGTGGAGTTCGCCGCGCCCAAGGAGACCTGCACGGTCACGTCCATCTGGCGGATCGAAGATGAACAGGGGAAGCCCTGCTATGGTCCGGCGTTCATCCTGCATGTGATCGTCAACGTCATGGCGCGCTGACCTGCGACCTACCGCCGCCCTTCCACCGCCATCCGCACTGCCAGCCCCATCAACACTGAGCCCATCATCCAGCGCTGCACCACCTGCCATCCCGGCCGGGTGACGAAAAACACCGCGATGGAACCCGCCATGGTGGCAATCACGGCGTTGACGCTCACGCTGATCATGATTTGCGTAAAGCCCAGCACCAGTGATTGCATCAGCACACTGCCGTGGCCGTTCGGGTCGATGAACTGCGGCAGCAGCGACAGATACATCACCGCCACCTTGGGATTCAACAGGTTGGTCACCAGGCCCATGGTGAACAGCTTGCGCGGGCTGTCCTGGGGCAAGTCGCGCACCTGGAACGGCGAGCGCCCACCGGGCCTGACCGCTTGCCAGGCCATATAAGCCAGATACAACGCACCGCCGAAACGCAGCGCGTCATAAGCAAACGGCACCGCCATGACCAACGCCGTGATCCCCAACGCCGCGCACACCATATAAACCAGAAAACCCAACGCCACGCCGCCCAGGGAAATCAACCCGGCGGTGCGGCCCTGGCAGATCGAGCGGGAAATGAGGTAAATCATATTCGGACCGGGCGTGAGCACCATACCGAGTGAGATCAGCGCATAGGCCAGCCAGTTGGACATTTCAGGCATTGTTGGGCTCCTGGATTGTTATTCGGCCGGCGTAAAATTCTTGGCCTACGGTGCGGTGTTGGCCACCATGGTAGGGCGTCCAAAAGCAGGCTGTTAGATACAGATCTGCGAGCAAAACGTCATACAGGCGCGGGTGTTTGTTGCAGTACCCGCTCAAGCATCAGTCCACTTTTCCCACATCAACCACCGGATTAAGCCGACATCAGCCTCTGAGCTCCCCCTCTTAGGCTCACTCCCTCGCACAAGGAAGTGAGCCGGTCATGTCAGAGCGCTTTTACCCACCCACCGAAGAACAGCTACTCAAACATCGGATTTTGATCCCGCAGCCATCGCGTGTGCCGTACTCGCCGGCTGTTGATTTTTTCGCGCCGCCCCCTGCCCCGGCTCCCACGCTAGCCAAGCTTCCTGGCTGCGTTTTCATCAAGCCTTGCCAACTGCCTGCGGCGTCACCCATTACTTCAACCCCACGGGTTACATCCCGTTGGAGCTGATTAAGGATGTAGATGCGTTCAGCCACGTAACCGGCGAGCAGCTAAAAGGGCCGAAGAAAAAACGAAACATCAAAAAATACCTATGAGGGCTACATGGGACTGAAAGTGAGATTGGAATGGTTCGACAGAACCACAGAGTTGCTGCGCGGAACGCAGAATTCGGCGGATTTGGGAGATGACTACTCCGTGATTTCCAAGCAGGGGCTGTCGGCAGTCGAAGACGTTAATAACGGAATGTTTGAACTACGCAGCGAGTGGCAATCAGTGATACAGGCTCACTTCGCTCATGAAATTGCCCTGTCAGAAAGCGATTACTTCATCGCTTTTGATTACGAAGATGCGAACGAATAACACACATCTGGAGAATTCAGCTTCATGCGCAGGCTGTCACTGACAAACAAAAAACTTCGCAACATCCCCCGGCACCTCAGAGCCCTGACGCGCTGGGCAGACGGCTACGAAGGCTGCTTTTACGACCCCTTACCGTCGCCCCCCGACTACGTGGACCTGAAAATTCCCGTTATCGAAAACCTTGTTGAAGGTCATCAAACCACGCCGGAGATTCTGACGCATTGCGCTCAACAGTTGATCAAGGTTGCAGGCCACTTGATCGAAGCACGGTCAGACGATGACCCTGAGTGCTGGATCGTCGCCTGCATCATGGTCCCGGACATGTTCTCAAGCCGAGTCTGTGTCTACACCGATAAAGCCCGCTATCTCGGCCACACCCAACCTTTCGATTACGAGTACTTCCGTCAAACCCGCATCACGGACCGAAGCCTTGCCCGCGAATGGGGATTGGTCGTTCCGCCAGGGCTCCACGAAGTTGGCTTTCACTTTACCCACGAGAACGAAAACGCAGAGGTTTTCGAGTCAGAGCATTGGTACTTCGGCGAAGTCAGCACGACCGATGAAGACCCTGGCGCAGAGCGCTGGAAGTATCAAACCTTCAGATCCTTCCAAGCGCAGCATCCGCATTTGTTCGCTCCGTTCAAACTGGCGTAATTAGCGGCAGAGAGCTTTCCAAATGACGATGAAAATCAGATTGCGTTGGTACGAAAAGCACAGCAATGACTTGAAGGTGGATGAGTACTCAGCGGAAATTGCAGATCCAGACAGTGTCTTTGAAGCGTTGGATCTAGCCGAAAAAACCGCGATATATGCCGACGTATTCAACGTTCTGCCTAGCTGGATAATGATTATTCAGCCGCATTTCCAGCACATGATTGAACCCGACCGACTCGACTACCAAATCTCCTTCCGCTACCAAGGCGCCTGGCCACCGCCGCCAAAGCAACCCAAGAAGGTGTCTTGATGCAATGAAACCCACACCGCAAAAGCCCGCCTTCTAGCGCTCACCGGACTCTTAATATCAAACGCCAGTTGCACACTCCATGAAGGACAGCGATACGAGCATCGGGGCCTGCCAGGCATACCGAGGTGATCCCATCGCAGCCTCGCTGGGGCTCGGCAGCTCCCACAGGGGATCGGAGGTGCGGCCGCTTCAGGTGTTCTCAAATACCAACCGCGCGCACAACCCGCCCCGCTCGCGGTTATGCAGCGCCAGCCGGCAGCCGATCTTGCCGACGATCATCTGCACAATCGCCAACCCCAACCCCGCGCCATTGGCATTGCCTCGGCTGTAAAACCGCTCGAAAAGGCGCTCCATCTGCGCCTCGTCAATCCCCGGGCCCTGGTCTTTCACGCTCAGGCAATGGCTGCCGATCACGACTTTCACTTCGCTGCCCGCCGGGGAGAAGTTGAGGGCGTTGGTGACCAGGTTCTGGAACGCAATGGCCAGCGCCACCGGCTCGGTGGCGACCCAGCAAGCCTCATTGCCTTCGAGCACCAGGTCCACGCCTTTTTCCAGGGCCAGCGGGGTCAACTCGGCGAGTTCTTCGCGTACCAGTTCGGTCAGTTGCACCCGTTCACATACGGGGTTGTTCAGTTGCGGTTCGATGCGTGCCATGGTCAGCAGCTGGCTACCGATGCGGGTGGCGCGGTCGACGCCGTTGACCAGAAACTCCAATGCCTCGCGCCGTTGTTCTTCAGTGACGGCGCTCTGCGCGTTCTGGGCGTGAATGCGCAGGATCGCCAGCGGCGTGCGCAGTTCGTGGGCGGCGTCGGCGATGAAACGGCGTTCACGGTCCAGCAGTTCATCCACTTGGACCAACAGGCGGTTGAGCGCGGTTTGCATGGGTTCCAGGTCGCCAGGCAAGGGCTTGAGGTGCAAGGGTTGCAAGGTCTCGGCGGTTCGCCCACGGATGGACAGGGCCATGCGGCGCAATGGTTTGAAGCCCCAGCCAATCACCAGCCAGATCAACAGCGCCAGCAGCGGTACGCCGATCAGCGTGGGCCAGAGGGTGTGGCGCACAATGCGCTGGATCAGGTCCTGGCGGACGTCATCGCGCTCGCCCACCCAGATCAACAGGCCCTGCTGCGGGTCGGCCAGGAGGAAGGCGCACCAGTCGTTGCCGCTGTCCATCAGGTCGTGGGAACCGAGGGTCGCGGGCGGCGCCGCCAGCACGGGGGCTTCGGCGGAGCGCACGAGCAATTCACCCGCGCTGTTCCAGACCTGGAACGTCAGACGGGTTTCATAGGGGTGGGCCACGCCATCCTCGCCTACTCGGCTCATGGCCTGGTCAAACGCCTGGTACAGCCGGTCCCAATCCGCTTCGCCGGGGTCACGCTGGCGCAACACGCCTTGCAGCAGGCGCGCACTCTGGGCGAGTTGAGCGTCGTAGACTTCTTCGATTTCGTGGTGGCTGTCACGCAGCACCAACCAGCTGATCAGGGCGTCACCCGCCAGGATCAGTAGCAACACAGGGACGAGGATGCGCGCGCGCAGCGAGGTCATGGTTTGAGCGCCAGTACATAGCCAACACCGCGCACGGTGCGGATCAGCTCGGTGGATAACTTTTTGCGCAGGTTGTGGATCAACACTTCCAAGGTATTGCTCTCGACCCGATCCTGCCAGCCATACAGCGCACGGGACAGGCGTTCGCGAGTCACCACCTTGCCGGGGCGCACCATCAGTTGGTGCAGCAGTTGGTATTCCATCGGGGTGACGATGATGTCGGCGTCCTGGTAGCGCACCTGCTGGGTCGCCGGGTCGAGGCTGATGCCCGCGTGCTCGAGCATCGGTTGCGCACGCCCCTGGCTGCGGCGCAACAGAGCGCGCACGCGGGCTTTGAGTTCTTCGACATCGAAGGGTTTGATCAGGTAGTCATCCGCGCCGGCATCCAGCCCGGCGATGCGCTCGGCGGTGCCGTCGCGGGCGGTGAGGATCAGCACCGGGATATCGTGCTGCGCGGCACGCAATTGCTGCAACAGGTCGAGACCATCGAGGCGCGGCAAGCCGAGGTCGAGCAGCAACAGGTCGAAGCTCTCCGTGCGCAGGGCATGCAGGGCCGCGAGGCCATCGTGCAGCCAATCGAGGGTGTAGCCTTCGGCGCCCAACGCCACGCGAATGCCCTGGCCGAGGGCACGATCATCTTCGACGAGAAGTAGGCGCATAGCGAAATCTCTGTAGGAAACGGCCGCATCATGCCGGGTTCTGGCCCTGGCTATTTCGGCAAAGATGTTACGGCGCATTGCCAACTAAGGTTGCGCTAAGGTTGGTTTTGCACTGTGAGACCTCCCACATTTGCTGAGAGCTTTTCCATGCGCAAAATTCTCCTGCTGTCCCTGATTCTTGCCAGCCCGCTGGCCGTCGCCGGCCCGCAGTGCACCACCGCCGAGCGTTCACAGTGGCAAGACGAAAAAGCCTTCCAGGACAAGCTCAAGGCCGACGGCTACACGATCAGCAAATTCAAAGTCACCGACGGCAATTGCTACGAGATCTACGGCTTCGACAAGGACAAGCGCAAGGTCGAGATCTACCACGACCCGGTCACCGGCAAAGCCGTGAAGACTGAGATCAAGGGCTGATATGCCGGGCGACTCCCTGCGTCTGTGGGACCCGCTGGTCAGGCTGTTTCATCTGTCGATCGCCGGGGTCTTCATCGCCAACTACGCCTTGAATGAGGCGGGCGATACCTGGCATGTCTGGCTGGGCTACTACGCCATGGCCTGGCTGCTGGTGCGCACCGTGTGGGGGTTCGTCGGGCCGCGCAGCGCACGCTGGGCAGACTTCTGGCCCACGCCAAAACGGCTGAAGGCCCACGTGCGCTCCCTGCTTGACCGCAACCCGCAACATCGCTTGGGCCATTCGCCGCTGGGTGCGCTGGTGATGGTGTTGATGCTGACGGCCCTGCTGACACTGGGTGTCAGCGGTTTCCTGATGCAGGAAGTGGACGCGCTATGGGGCGCCGACTGGCCGCTGCAAGTCCACGCGAGCGCCGCCAATGTGCTGCTGGCGCTGGTGTGCGTGCATGTGCTGGCCGCCGTATTTGAAAGTATCCAGGTGAAGGACAACCTGCCGTTATCCATGCTCACCGGCCGCAGGAAGCGCTTGCCGGATGAACGTGCGCAGTAATCTTTTCCGACAGGTTCTCTATGCGCTCCGCCTTAATCATCTGCAGCCTGCTCGCGGTATTTTTCGCCGCTTGGCAAAGCCATCCGCCGCATACCCTGGCGCCATTTGCCCAAGCCGGCCCGAGCGATACGCCAGCCGCCACGACGCCGCACTACACCAGCCGTTTTGTGTCCTCGCAGCTCACCGACTTTGTGCACTCCTCTTCCGTGACGGCCCTGCCCGGCGGTGATCTGATGGCGGTGTGGTTTGCCGGCTCTCGCGAAGGCGCCGCCGATGTGCAGGTGCGCACTGCGCGGTTTGATGCGCGTAGCGGCGAATGGGGCGCCGAGCAGGTATTGGCCACGCGTGAAAGCACCCGCGATGGCACCCAGCGCTACATTCGCAAGTTGGGCAACCCGGTGATCGCGCTGGGTCCGGATCAACGCCTGTGGATGTTTTATGTGTCGGTGTCGGTCGGTGGTTGGGCCACCAGCGCGATCAACGTGATGGTCTCGCAGGATCTGGGCGCGAACTGGTCGGCGCCTCGCCAACTGGTAACCTCGCCCTTCTTCAACATCAGCACGCTGGTGCGTGCCGCACCGGTGTTTCACGCCGACGGCTCCATCGGCCTGCCGGTTTACCACGAGTTCATGGGCAAGTTTGCCGAGTACTTGTACTTGAGCGCCGACGGTGCAGTGATCGATAAATTCCGCATCAGTCGCGGCAAGCACTCCCTGCAACCGACCATCGTGCCGCAGGATGGCCAACGCGCCGTGGCGATGCTGCGTTATGCCGGTGACACCCATCACCGGGTCCTGGCCAGCCGCACCGAAGATGCCGGGCAAACCTGGAGCGAACCCTACCCACTGACCCCCGCCAACCCCAATTCGTCGCTGGCAGCCGTCGCCACCCAGGACGAGGGCCTGCTGGTGGCCCTCAACGACCTGCAAGACGGTCGCTTCAAACTCAGCCTCTACGGCACCGACGCCCGCCTCAGCCAGTGGCGCAGCGTGATCGAGTTGGACCAGTCGCCTGACCCGCAGGGCCAACCGTTCGCCCCCGAGGTGTACAAAGAAATCATCGGCGAAGGCTTTCGCGCCTCCAGCGGGGCCCGGCGCCTGCCGCTGGCACAACGTTTCCTGAGCAACCTGGACTACCGCGTGTGCAAGCCGCGTGGCTGTGAATTCGAATATGAATACCCCTACTTCAGCCGCAGCCCGGACGGCATGTACCACTTGGTGTACTCCTGGAATAACACCTTTATCAAACACGTCAGCTTCAACGAAGCCTGGCTCGCGGAGCGTCTGTGATGATGTCGTTGTGGCAAGCCCATTTGAGTTTTGTGCTGCTGGGCTTTGTGCTCTCCAGCACGCTGGGATTCACCCGGCGATGGAGGCCATGGTTGTTGCCGATGTGGGCAGGGCTCAGCTTCATTCCCGTGCATGAACTGCCGCTGGCTGCCTACGTGCGCAGCTTCACCGATGACTTGGCCATCAGCACCCTGGTGTTGCTGGCGTGGGTCGCGCTCTGCCGTTTGGGGCTGCTGCAAGCGCTTGAGCCCAGGCATCAACTGCAACTGCTGATGCTGTTCGGTGGGCTGAGCCTGCTGCTGTATCCGGCCACGCTGGGGCTGACGTATGTCGACCCTTACCGTTGGGGTTTCAACCCGCGCCCGATGATCGTGATGGTGGCAGCTGCCGCGTTGTTACTGGTGTGGCTACGCAATGCCCTTTGCGTCTGGATGCTGGCGCTGGGCACCCTGGCATTCGCCTTGCGGCTCAAGGCTTCGGAGAACTACTGGGATTATCTGGTCGATCCGCTGTTGGCGGGTTACTGCCTGGTCGCGGGTCTATCGCAACTCAAACTGTGGGAGCGGGCTTGCTCGCGATGGCGTCGGCACGGCCAGAGCCGCTTTGGCTGATACACGCTGCATCGATTCAAAAAATGAGGACGAAACATGGGTGCGTTGCAATCACGCCGCCTGCGCTACGGCGTGGGTGCGATCGGGTTGGTGTTTGTGTTGCTGGCGGCACTGCGACTGGTGTTTGTGGTGGGCTTTTCGGGCCTGGATGTCAACACGCCAGGGCTGCTGGAAACCCTGGGCATCGGCCTGCGGTTCGACCTGCGCCTGGCGGTGTTGATCCTGTTGCCACTGGCCGTGCTGGCCTGGCTGCCACGCTGGAACCTCACCACGCTGCCGGCCCTGCGCTGGCTGGCACGCGGCTATCTGGTGCTGGTATTGGCGGTGGTCGGCCTGGTGTACATCATCGATTTCGGCCACTACGCCTACTTGGGGACACGCATCAACGCGACCGTGCTTCGTTACCTGCAAGACGCGCAGATTTCTCAACAGATGGTGTGGGAAACCTACCCGGTGCTGTGGATAACGGCCTGTTGGCTGAGCGCCGTGGGGCTGTGGGTGTGGGCGCTGGTCTGCCTGGAACGACTGACCCTGGACCGCAAAGCCCAGCCCATCGGCAAACTGGCGCTGGCCCCTGTCTCAGTGACCGGCGTCATCGCGGTACTGCTGGCCCTGCTCGGCCGCGTGGCTAACCTCAACCTGGAAAACCCGGTGCCCCTGCGCTGGAGCGACGCCTTCTTTTCCGGCAACAGCCAGGTGGCTGCGGTGGGCCTGAACCCGGTGCTGTTTTTGTACGACACGCTCAAGGTCGGCCAGGCGCAATTCGACGAGGCCAAGGTGCGCGAGCTGTACCCGCAAGTCGCCCACTACCTGGGCGTAGACCAACCCAATGCCGAGCGCTTGAACTTTACCCGCGAACAGGCCGTACAGCCCTATCGCCTGGCCGGCGAGCGGGCGCCCAACGTGATCTTTGTGATGCTCGAATCCCTCGGCACCAGCGCCGTGGGTGCCTACGGTAACCCGCTGAACCCCACGCCGAACCTGGACAAACTGGCGACGCAAAGCTGGTTGTTCAAACACTTCTATGTGCCCGTCACCGGCACGGCGAAAACCGTTTGGGCGAGCATCACAGGCGTGCCCGACGTAACCCGCCGGGAGACCGCCACCCGCAACCCGTTGATCACTCGCCAACACACGTTGATCAACGCGTTCGAGGGTTACCAGAAGTTCTACATGATCGGCGGCAACGCCGGTTGGGCGAATATCAACGCCCTGATCCGCCAGAGCATCGACGGCGTGCAACTGTTTGAGGAAAGCCACTGGCGCTCGCCACGCGTGGACGTGTGGGGTATTTCCGACCTGGATTTGTTCAAGGAAAGCGATCGGCTGCTAAGCGCTGTTCCCAAGAACCAGGCGTTCTTCGCCTACCTGCAAACCTCCGGCAACCACCGTCCCTTCACCATTCCTGAGCAAAACGATGGTTTCCAGGTAAACGATGTCACGCTGGAGCAAGCCCAGGCGGCCGGTTCACGCAGCGTCGAGCAATACCAGGCGGTGCGGCTGCTGGACTACAACATCGGCCGCCTGATGGAAATCGCCAAGGCCGGCGGCTGGTACGACAACAGTATTTTTGTGTTCTTCGGCGACCACAACACGCGCATCAGCCAGATCCCGCATATGGCCCCGGCTTTCGAGCAATTGGGCCTGGAAAGCAACAACGTGCCGTTGCTGATCCACGCGCCCGGCCTTGCGCCTCGCGTGATCGAAGAAGCGGTGGGCCTGGCCGACCTGCTGCCCAGCGTGGCCGGCCTGGCGGGCGTGCCGTTTACCAATGGCGCAATGGGCCGAGATATCCAGCAACCGGCGCCGGAAGGCGAACGCATGGTGCCGTTGGTACTGCAGGAAGGTACATTCCCGATTATTGGCGGGGTCACCCAGCGCTTCCTCCTGCAAATGCAGCACGACGGTAGTTCACCCACCTTGCATGACTTGGCCTCGCCGACGCCTCGCGAAGACGTCGCCCAGCAACATCCCGAAGCGTTCCAGCGTTTACAGGCGCTGACACGGGGGCTGCATGAAAGTGCGCGGCTGATGCTGTTCAGGAATGTGCGCGAGTAATCACTTGGGCTGGAAGGTTTCCAGGTACGCCAGGATGTCCTGGATTTTTTGCGGGTCACTGATACCCCAGAAAATCATGCGCGTACCACTGACCACTTTCTTCGGCGCCTCGATATAGGCGGCGAGTTTGTCGCGGGTCCAGACCACGCCGGAGTTTTTCATCGCATCGGAGTACTGATAGTCCGTAGTGGTGCCGGCGGGCCTGTCGATGATGCCGTTGAGCTGCGGGCCGAAACCACCCCGCGCGCCCTCGCCGATGCTGTGGCAGCCGCCGCAGGTCTTGGTGAAGAGCTTGCCGCCCGCCTCGGCATCCCCGGCAGCGAAGGCCGGGCCGGTGGTGAGCATCAGGGCACAGGTCAATAAGGCGTACTTCATGGGCGACTCCACATCAGGTGTAGCGGGCGATTATGCCTGTTTGTCAGTGGGCCATGCCTTGAGGCGTGCGCGCCGATGACCACTCATCGTTTTGGATAGCCTGGATCGAACCTATTCGAGCCGGTCCCACTCCATCTAGTTGTTATCAGCGGGTGAAGTAAAAATCATGGCTCAGCCAGCAATTTTAGTGTTGGAAGACGACGAAATCATTCGGGCGTTGATGGTGGATGTACTGGAAGATTTCGGTGCACAGGTGACGTCGTTTCCGTCGGCTGATGAAGGCATGATTTATCTGGAACGCGGCGATGCCCCGGTCGACCTGATTGTCAGCGATATCCAGATGCCGGGTTTACTCAACGGGTACGACTTGAGCAAAGTCGTGGCCCATCGCTGGCCCTATGTGCCGGTGGTGCTGACCTCCGGCAATACTCGGTTGGCGGCTGAGTTGGGCAAGTCGGTGAGGTTCCTGCCTAAACCGTGGAGCGTCGAGCATTTGCTTGATTGCGTGCAAACGGAGCTGACGCGGCAAGGTTTTTCGATGCATTAATAGCACCACGCTATCATTTTCAGTGAACTTCACGGTACGTGCCAAGGTCGTTAGTGAAGCTAGGAGCGATTTTTCTGATCCGCCGGTCAGTGTTTTCGCCTTTCGCGCAGAACCCGGCCATGAGTTGTGTAGAATCGTCGCCCATTTCCACGCGTCATTCATGGCCGACAGGCCCACAGTTCGAGCTTATTGAATGCATTCACAGGCCCATGACGTCAGTGCGCCCTCGTTGCTGGAAGCGTTGCGCACAGGCACCGGCTTGTTGCATGTCGCGTTGGAAAAGCGCTTGCCGTTTTTTTCCGAACACTTGGACGCGCAGTGGTATCAGCGCTTGCTCCAGGCGTATTACGGATTTTATGCACCTATGGAAGTCAGCCTGTACGCAAGCGGCCTGATCCCCGCAGGCTTTGACCCGGCACAGCGTGTGAAAACCCCGACACTGGTGAACGACCTGAAAGCCCTCGGCCTGGATGACGAAGCCATAGCGGCCTTGCCCTACTGCCGCCAACTGCCGACCTTCGACACACCCGCCGCGTGCCTGGGCGCCCTCTACGTGCTGGAAGGCGCGACGCTCGGAGGCCAGGTATTGCGCCGGGAAATGGCCCAGCGCCTGGCGGTGAATGCCGACAACGGTGGCGCATTTCTTAACGTCTACGGCGCCGAAACCGGTCGACGCTGGAAAGACTTTCTCGATTACCTGGGTTGCCTGCCACTGGACGCTGACGCCAAAGCGCGCGCGGTCATTGCTGCCCGCTCGACATTCAGCGGCTTTGAGCAATGGCTCGAACGCCAGGAGGTACTGCTATGAAACCCGATGATTTTGAAGAACTGCTGGCCAACTGCGCAGACGAACCGATCCGCTTCCCCGGCGCCATCCAGCCCCACGGCGTACTGCTGACCCTGTCGGAGCCGGGCCTGGATATCATCCAGGTCAGTGCCAACGTCAGCAGCCTGTTTGGTCACGCGCCGGAGTCACTGCTGGGCCAGCCGTTGCACACATTGATCGGGATGGACCACGCCCAGGCCGTGCAATCGATAGCCGAGCACAATACGTTTTTCGACGCGCCGACGCTGCACGTCACCTTCAATGGCGAGCCCTTCGAAGGGTTGCTGCATCGCCACCAGAATGTACTGGTGCTGGAATTCGAACCGCGGCTGGAGCACTTCAAGCCGCGCGCGCTGAATGGCCGCACCAGTGACCTGGGCAAGATGCTCAAACGCCTGCAATCGGCGAAAACCCTGCAGGCGCTGTACGAAATCAGCGTGGCCGAAATCCAGGCCATGACCGGTTACGACCGCGTACTGATCTATCGTTTCGAAGAAGAAGGCCATGGCCAGGTGATCGCCGAAGCCTCGGCACCGTCGATGGAGCTGTTCAACGGGCTGTTCTTCCCGGCGTCCGACATTCCGGAACAGGCCCGCGAACTGTACCGCACCAACTGGCTGCGTATTATCCCGAATGCGGCCTACGAGCCAGTGCCCTTGGTGCCCAAGTTGCGCCCGGACACCGGCCAGCCGCTGGATTTGAGTTTCGCCACCCTGCGCAGCGTGTCGCCGATTCATTGCCAGTACATGCAAAACATGGGCGTGCTGTCGTCCATGAGCATTTCGCTGATGAAGGGCGACAAGCTTTGGGGGCTGATCAGTTGCGGCAATCGCGAGCCGTTGCTGGTGCCCAACGAACTGCGTAGCGCCTGCCAGACCATCGGCCAGGTGTTGTCACTGCAGATCAGCGCGATGGAAGCGTTGGAACTGAACCGGCAGCGCGAAGAAAAAATCGACGCCTTGGCCACCCTCGACAAAGCCATGAAAGCCTGCGACGGCAACGTGTTCGACGGCCTGGCCCAGCAAGGCCAAGTGCTGATGGACCTGACGCTGTCCGGTGGTGTGGCGATCATCGAAGACAGGCAACTGCACCGTTTCGGCAATTGCCCGGAACCGGCGCAGATCCGAGCGCTGCATAAATGGCTGCAAGACAGCGGCGAAGCGGTTTTCTCCAGCCATAACCTGGTGTCGGTCTACCCTCCAGCCGCAGCGTTTCAACAGGTCGCCAGTGGGGTATTGGCCATGAGCCTGCCGAAGCCTGTGGATAACGGCGTGTTGTGGTTCCGCCCGGAGGTCATCGAGAACGTCAACTGGAGCGGCGATCCGAACAAGCCCCTCGACCTGGAAAGCTCTGACGCCGGCTTGCGCCTTCGCCCGCGTACGTCCTTTGAAATCTGGAAGGTGGAAATGGCCGGTATCTCCACCAAATGGAGCCATGGCGACCACTTTGCCGCCAATGACCTGCGCCGCTCGGCCCTGGAAAACGACCTGGCCCGCCAGGTTTTGCGTGAACAACAGGCCGTACGCGCGCGTGATGAGCTGGTGGCGGTGGTCTCCCACGACCTGCGTAACCCGATGACCGTCATCTCGATGCTCTGCGGCATCATGCAAAACGCCTTCAGCTCCGATGGCCCGCACACGTCACGGCGGATTTCGTCGGCCATCGACACCATGCAACAAGCCGCCGGACGTATGAATACGTTGCTGGATGACCTGCTCGACACCTCGAAAATCGAGGCGGGGCGTTACGTGGTCAAGCCGGTGGCGCTGGATGTCAGCCAGATGTTCGAGGAAGCCTATGCCCTGCTGTCCCCACTGGCGATGGAGAAAGGTATCGACCTGTCGTTCAACGCCGAGCCGGGACTTCGGATCAACGCTGACCCGGAGCGGCTGTTCCAGGTCCTGTCGAACCTGATCGGCAACGCCATCAAGTTCACCCCGCGCCAGGGCAATATCGGTATCAGCGCCATGAGCCATGGCGAAGAGATCGTGTTTTCGGTACGCGACTCCGGCGAGGGCATCGAACCCGAGCAATTGCCTCACGTCTTCGACCGTTACTGGACCAAGACCGAAAACAACCCCACCGGCACTGGCCTGGGGCTGTATATCAGCCAAGGGATCGTGCAGGCTCACGGCGGCAAGATCGTTGCTGAAAGTGAGGTGGGGCGTGGCAGTGAGTTCCGCTTTACGGTGCCACGCCTCCACGACAACGCTCAGGCCTGACCCAAGCGGTCGGGCGACGCTTGTGCCCGCCCGCTCTTGTTAAGGATGCCGAACGCATTACGCGTGAGCCGGGCCAGCGCATGTTCGCCACGCGCGGCCAGGGAGAAGTGTTCCAACTCTCCCCACAGCTCAATGTCACCCACCAGGTAGACCCGATGCCTGGCGCGGGTCAGCGCCACATTCAGCAGGTTGGGTTTGGAGGCGGCCCATTGCGCGCCTCCCGCGTGGTCCCTGTCCGCGCCCAGGATCATGAACACCGTGTCCTGCTCTTTGCCCTGAAACGTATGCACCGTGCCGACGTTACGCTTGAGCCACTCTTTAAGGTCCGTGCGCCGGGGCTCGGCCCCCGCCCATTTGACTTGCATCAGGTGCTGGCGCAACGCCTGGCGCACGGCCTTGAAGGGCGACACCACATACAATCCGGGCAACGCCTGGTCACGCTGGAACAGGCACACGATCACCTTCGCCATGAATTCAACCTGCTCGTACACCACTTGTTTGCGGGTCACGTTGCCGCGGATGTCGACCCAGCCGCTGGGCAGGTCGATCAGCGGCGCGTCCGGAGCGTTTCGCTGAGCATGGCCCAAGACCATTTTGTCGTCATAAGCCATGCGATTGGCCAGGGAAAACATCGGGTCATAGCAACGCCGGTGCACGCGCAACGGGCTGCCAATCCAGAGACGCTGCCCCATCATCGGCGCATAGGTGCCAAAACGGCTGGCTTGATCCGCCAGGCGTTGCACCGACACCTGATGGGGCGCATAGCTGTCGTCCTGGGTAAACGGTGACAGTTGCCCCAAGGCCGTGATCAGTTGCCGTGGCAGGGTAAACACCGGTTCAATTTGCAGCGGGTCGCCTACCACCACACAACGTCGGGCTCGCCATAGCGCACCGACCGCCGCCTGGGGCACCGCCTGCCCGGCTTCGTCGATAAACACCCACCCCAGCGCGTCGCTTTGCAAGCCTCGAAACTGATTGGCAAAGGAGGCAAACGTGGTGGACACCACCGGCACAATCATGAACAGGTTTTGCCAGATAGGCAGTACGTGGCCGGCGTCTTCCGGCTGCTTGTTGTTCAGCAGGTTGGAGATGGCCCATAGATTGGAGCGCATGCGGTTTTTGGGCTGCCCGGCCTCATGCAACCAGGCTTGCTGCAATTGCAGGGCAGCCGCGAACAACGCCGAGCGCAGTCGAGCGAACTGAGCGTCATGCCACAGACCGTTGATCTGAAACTGCGGCAACTCCAAGTCAGCCAGGGCGGCAGGCAGCACAGGAACACCCAGGCGTTGCTCAAGTACCGCACGCTCTGCGGTTTTGGTTTCCCAGTCGCGAGACCTTTGCGCCAGGCTGCGCTCACCGGCTTGCCGTTGAGCGTCAAGCTTCGCGAGCTGGCTGGAAAGGCTCACCGCTTCGCTTTTGAGCGCTCTGAGACGAGCATGCGATTCGAGCTGCAACTTGGCATTTTCAGCGCATTGGCCCATGTAGGTCTTGGCAGACTGGGTGCGCCACAACCGCGCCCACCAACCAGGCGAGGTGCGATCGATCAGTCGTTGCTGTTCGACGAGCAACAGGCACTCCTGCCCCTCCACGTGCTGCAGGCGCAGATTCTCGCGTACAGCCGCGTCAGCAGCCTCCACGCCCGCTCGCAATTGCGTATGAGCTTGCTGCGCCTGCGCCACGTAGCTGGCCTGGGTACCATCGCCCAGCTCTTCGAGCAATTGCGCCAGGCGCTCGCGCTCAGCCAGTGCGGCGCTGACGGCCTTGTCGGCCAGGCTGAAAGCGGCGCGAGCCTCAGCAAAACGGGTCGGCTGCGCCTGATCGAACCACTTCCAGAGGGTCTGCGGCCGCTCGGTTTTATCGGACTCGAATTCGTTGAAAAACAGCCCTTCGCGAAAGCGTCGCCGATTACCGGCGTTGCCCAATGCACAGCTGACAAGGCCCCAGGGAACGTCCCGGCCCTTGGGGAAAACCGGGCCGGATTTTTTGACTTTCACGGCCAGGTTATGGGCCACCGGTTGCAGGTAACCGACCGATTGCCAGGCAGCGTCCAGGGCGCTGCGCTTGGTCAAGTCCACCGAGATGTTTTCCACCGCGGCATTATTCGACGATGCCACGACCATCTCGAAACCGGTCAGGGCCTCGATCAAGGGCCACACCTTGCGCTGTTCATCCATGAAACGAACAGTCAGCGGCTGCGTACTGAACGCATCATTGACGCTCGACAGGCCCGACAGCACCCGCGCACGGCGCACGATGTTGTCGGCAAACAGATCTCGCAACAGTGTCGTCTTGCCGGTACCCGGCGGCCCGTTGACCGCAAACAAGCCGCTGTACTGCAAGTCTGCGCCGGCTTGATTGAGCGCGAACTGTTGCATCAGGCTCATCGGGTGTTCGGCGTTGCCCAACCAGTGGCCGATGCTCAAATGGCGCGGCCGCAGCCGTTGGTACAACAGCTCGCGCCCGGCGTTGGAATACAGGTCCAGGCGTTGATCGTCGGCAAGCGGGGTCAGGTACTGCCGCAGGGCGGCGGGCACGTTGCCTGTCCGCACACTGTGCATCGCCCGCTCGAGATCGCCGATGTAAAAGCTGTTGAGGATGTCGAGGTCGTCGACAGGGTCATCCTCATCCTCCTCCTCTTCTTCCTGGAGTGTTGCGGGCTCCTGATCGCTTGCATCATCAGGCGCCTGGGTGGTCCTGGCCTTGGTCTTGACCTCAAGTACGGCCAGCGGCTGGTCAGCCCCTGGGTAAAAACCCGCCCACTGGCACAGGGTCTGGTGCAGCGAAAGCACTTCACTCGCCGTCAGCGGGCCGCTGGCATTATCCACACGGGTGGCGAAGAAGTTGTTGAACCGGTTGACCAAGTCGTCGCGGGCAGACTCGAACTCGGCGGCTCCCAGCGCTCCCAACCCGTGGGACAACGCCTGGCCCAAGGCCCAAGGTGCGGTAGAAATGGAGATGGAGCCGGCGAGGGGGCAACCGGACTTATCCAGGCTGATCCTGGCAAAACAGGTCTGCCCCTCAAGGTCGGCACGCGCCTCTTCCTCGAAGCGCGCGGCGGCACTCAACGGTGCGGGAACCGGTACTAACTTCTCACACAGCGAGAGCACTGCAGACTTGTCGAACACGCCCAGGAAGAGGCTGTAGCTGATGATCTCCTGATCAACAGGGACATCCATGCGATTCCACTGGGTAGAGCCGGCGTCGAGACAGGCTTGCGGCAAGATCACCTTAGATTGCCAGTCCTCCAACTCATCCAGGCGCTGATCCAGGCCATAGGGCACAAAAAATTCGACCTTGTGCCAATAATCCAATATGGCTAAAAGTCTTTGCTGATCAAAGGGTGCCAACGTCCTGTATCCCGAATATCCATAATCGAAGGGTGAGTGTACACGCCCCCTCTTCGCAGCGGAGCAGCGCCATCGCCACGCTCGGTCATCTTTTGA
This sequence comes from Pseudomonas sp. R19M, assembly GCF_050312585.1. Taxonomy (NCBI): domain Bacteria; kingdom Pseudomonadati; phylum Pseudomonadota; class Gammaproteobacteria; order Pseudomonadales; family Pseudomonadaceae; genus Pseudomonas; species Pseudomonas sp. R19M. Next base: position 21,057 of record NZ_JBNPJV010000062.1, on the reverse strand, counting down.
CGCGAGACGTTTATGGTCCAGTCGCCCAGTGCTCTGTAGGTTGGGTAAGCGTCGACCCGCTCGACACGTTCCCACCAACGGAGATCGCCATGATCGATTTGTTTTTCAGCATTCCGCCCAGCTATGCCTCCCTGCATCCGGATCGCAGTGTCACGCCTGACCGGCCCCCAACCGTAAAACCCAAGCCTGCGCCCGAGCCTGGCCCCGCCATCGATTTCAGCGGGCGCCGAAACAAAGCGGCTCGCCCAGGCAATCTGGATAGCCTTGGAGGCGGAAGCGTTCTTTAAACGCTGCTTGAGATTTTTGGCAGGAGCGAGCTTGCTCGCGAAAAACTCACAGGCGCCGCGCTCATTCAGGCAACCCGCGTTATCGTTGACGTTTTTCGCGAGCAAGCTCGCTCCTACATCGGCATGAGTGATGGCTCATAGCCACAACTCTAAAGCAGTATTCTCGCCCTATTCAAAGCCCACGGCCCACGAGGTAAAGTAGCGCCAGCCACGGAGTATCGGCGTCAACCATGATTGGCCCTCAGAGCCAATCCAAGCAGGGAGCGCGCATATGGACGATACCTCCGACAACCCGCCGCTGAGGAACGATTTTTCCGACCTCAACAGCGAACTGCTTCACGCGGTCATGGAGTTGGTCAGCGATGGGATCTGGGATTGGAATGCCAATACCGGCTTCGTCTACCGCAACCCCGGCTGGTACGACATGCTCGGCTACCCCCGCCACTCCATGGAGAACAGCGTATTCACCTGGGAGAACGTGATCCACCCGGATGATTACCCGCAAGTCATGACACTGTTCGATGACTACATTCATCATCGTGCGCCCTTTTACCGAACCGAATACCGCTGCCGCAAGGCCGATGGCACTTACCTGTGGATCGAAGACCGTGGCTACATCATCGCGCGCAATGACGACGGCTCGGTGGCGCGCATGGTCGGTGCCCATCGCGATATCCAGATACGCAAATCCTCGATCGAACAGCTTGAGCGACGTAACCAGTCCCTGGAAGCCCTGGTGGCCGAGCGCACCCGCGAGCTCTCGCGGGTCAACCAGCAACTGCAATTGCAACTGGAAGAAAACCGTTCCCTGGCTGAACGCGACGCCCTGACCCACGTGGCTAACCGCTACTGCCTGGAGAAAGTGCTGCTGGAAGAATGCGAGCGCGCCGAACGCTTTCGTTCGCCGCTGGCGCTGGTGGCCATGGATATCGATGACTTCAAGCCGATCAATGATCAGCACGGCCACGCCGTCGGTGACCAGACCCTGGTGCGTGTGGTGGAGAGCCTGTCGGCCTGCGTACGCGAGGGCGACCTGCTGGCGCGCTGGGGCGGCGACGAGTTCATGTGGGTCTTGCCCAAAAGCTCGCTGGCGGTTGCCAGGGCGCTGGCCGAAGAGGCCCGCCGCGCCATGCACGAGGCTCCGGCGGTAGGTGCGTTCGCCCTCACGTTGAGCATGGGGGTGGTGGAACGTCGGCCGGGTGAGTCTCCCGCCGCCCTGGTGGCAAGGGCCGATCAAGCGTTGTATCGGTCCAAGGCGGCGGGAAAGGACAGGGTGTCGGAATAACGATCAGCGCACCGGCGGCGCGTACTGGATGCCGCCTTCACTCCACAATGCATTCAGCCCGCGCTTGATCTTCAATACGCTGCCCTGGCCGATGTTGCGCTCGAACACTTCGCCATAGTTGCCCACCTGCTTGACGATCTGCACCACCCAGTCCTTGCGCAGTTTCAGGTCCTTGCCATATTCACCGTCGGCGCCGAGCAGACGGGCGACGTCGGGATTGCGGGTGGTCTTGGCTTGCTCTTCGACGTTCTGCGAGGTGATGCCCATTTCCTCGGCATTGAGCATGGCGAACAGCGTCCACTTGACGATGCTGAACCACTCATCGTCGCCCTTGCGCACCAGCGGCCCCAACGGCTCCTTAGAGATCACTTGCGGCAGCACGACGAATTCGTCCGGGTGGGCCATCTTGATGCGCTGGGCGTACAGGCCCGACTGATCGGTGGTCAACACATCGCAACGCCCGGATTCCAGGCCCTTGGCGCTTTCATCGGCGGTATCGAAGGTGATCGGCGTGTACTTCATGCCGTTGGTACGAAAGTAATCGGAGACGTTGAGTTCGGTCGTTGTGCCGGCCTGGAGGCAAATGGTCGCACCGCCCAGTTGCTTGGCGTCGGTCACGCCCAACTTGTGGTTCACCAGAAAGCCGATCCCGTCGTAGTAGGTCACGCCGGTGAACACCAGGCCCATGCCCGAATCACGCGAACTGGTCCAGGTGGTATTGCGTGAAATCACATCGACTTCACCCGATTGCAGCGCGGTGAAACGCTCCTTGGCGGTCAGCTGGCTGAACTTCACTTTCGAGGCATCGCCAAATACCGCTGCGGCGACGGCATGGCACACATCGACGTCGATCCCGGTCATCTTGCCCTGGCTGTCCGGTACGCCGAAACCCGGCAGGCCGTCGCTGACCCCACACTGGATAAAACCCTTCTTCTGAATCGCGTCCAGTGTTGCGCCCGCGTGCGCAGTACCGGCCAAGGCCAAGGCTGCAGTGGTGCCGATCACGGCCAAGGTGGTTTTGAATGGGTTCATGCAAGGCGCTCCCTGTCATTCCTTTTTATTCGGCGCTGCACAGCCCGCGCCGGTTTATAGTGATGCCAGGCAGTATCGGCGGGTTTCCCGCCTGCCACAAACGACCTTTCGGCAAAGGCTCCTTCCGATTTGGAATGAACTGCATGATTTCAAAACGCTTGACCCCTTCGATGACCGCCTTGCAATGCTTCGAAGCGGCCGCCCGCCACCTGAGTTTCACCCGTGCCGCTGAAGAACTGCACCTGACCCAAAGCGCAGTGAGCAAGCAGGTGGCGCAACTGGAGGAGATGCTGTGCCACAACCTGTTCGAACGGGTGCGCCAGCGCTTGTACCTGTCACCGGCAGGTTCGCTGTACCTGGCCGAAGTGCACAAGATCTTGACCCAGGTGGATATCTCCAGCCGCTATATCCTCACCTACGGCGGCGAGACCGAAGTACTGCGCATCGCGACCCAGCCAACGTTCGGTGACCGTTGGCTGGTGCCCAAGCTCAAGGATTTCGCGGCCAAACATCCCAATATCCACTTGGACGTACGCAACGAGCTGGAGCCTTTTGACGTGCTGCAGGCCAAGGCGGATATCGCGTTTTTCTTCGGCCAGGGCTCATGGCCGGGGGCGACCTGCATCGAGTTGTTTCACGAGGCGGTGGTGCCGGTCTGCGCACCGGGGTTCGTCGCCGAGGGCAGCGATGCCTCTTCGCGCCATACCCTTCTGCAGTGCACCTCGCGCCCGGAAGCCTGGCACGAGTGGTTTCTGGAGCAGGGCCTGCACTCGCAGAACAGCTACCACGGGCCGCGTTTCGATACGTTCTACATGTGTATCCGTGCGGCGCAGTCGGGTTATGGCGTGGCGTTGGTGCCGCAGTATCTGGTGGCCGAGGAGTTGGCCAGCGGCAGCTTGATGATCCCGTGGAACTACGCAATGCCCAGCGCTGGCGCGCATTTTATTGCCCATGCCGAACATGCCGGCGATATCCCCAAAGTGAAGGCCTTCCTGAACTGGATAGTCGACTACGTCGGCGCACATCCTGACTTTTAATAATGACCCGGCGACTTTATTTCGTTTGCGACAGGGCCGGGCGTGCGGCTTAGATAAAAAACGCCCGCCACTGCCGAGTCCGAGAGTCATGAGCCACGCCACCATCAGCCAGTCGATTTCCATCGTTCACCCGATCAGCCTCAGCCACGGCAAGAACGCCGAGGTGTGGGACACCACGGGCAAACGCTATATCGACTTTGTCGGCGGCATTGGTGTGCTCAACCTCGGCCATTGCCACCCAGGCGTGGTCGAGGCCATTCGGGAACAGGCCACGAAGCTGACGCACTACGCGTTCAACGCCGTGCCCCACGCGCCCTACCTCCAATTGATGGAACGCCTCAGCGCGTTCATTCCGGTGGGTTACCCAGTGAGCGGCATGCTCACCAACAGCGGCGCGGAAGCCGCTGAAAATGCCTTGAAGATCGTGCGCGGCGCCACCGGGCGCACGGTGGTCATCGCCTTTGACGGCGCCTTCCATGGCCGTACCCTGGCCACCCTCAACCTCAACGGCAAGGTCGCGCCCTACAAGCAAAAGGTCGGCGTACTGCCAGGCCCCGTGTATCACCTGCCCTACCCCAGCGCCGACAACGGCGTCACTTGCGCCGAAGCGCTGAAGGCCATGGACCGCTTGTTCAGCGTGGAAATCGATGTCAGTGACGTCGCCTGTTTCATCATCGAACCGGTGCAGGGCGAAGGCGGCTTCCTGGCCCTGGATATCGAGTTTGCCCAAGCCTTGCGGCGCTTCTGCGATACGAACCACATCCTGCTGATTGCCGATGAAATCCAGTCCGGCTTTGGTCGCACCGGCCAACGCTTTGCGTTCTCGCGACTGGGCATCGAACCGGACCTGATCCTGCTCGGCAAAAGCATCGCCGGCGGCGTGCCCTTGGGCGCCGTAGTCGGCCGTAAACCTTTGCTCGACAACCTGCCCAAGGGCGGTCTGGGCGGCACCTATTCCGGCAACCCCATCGCCTGCGCAGGCGCATTGGCTACCCTCGATGCAATGACGGATGCCCACCTGAAAACCTGGGGTTCACAGCAGGAAGAAGCCATCACCCGCCGTTATCACGCCTGGCGCACACAAGGCGTGTGCGCGTACCTGGGCCGCATGACCGGCGTGGGGGCCATGCGCGGCATCGAGCTGGTCAATGCCGACGGCACGCCGGCCTCCAAACAACTGACCCAACTGCTGGAACTGGCGCGGGACGCAGGCTTGCTGCTGATGCCCAGCGGCAAGTCGCGGCACATCATCCGCCTGTTGGCACCACTGACCATCGAGCCTGCGGTGCTGGAGGAAGGGCTGGATATCCTGGAGGCGTGTCTGCGGCAGTTGGCTTAAAGTGATACAAGGAGCACTCTGAAGGCTTCGGAAAACCTGAACCGCTTCAGCGCTACCTGAGCCTTCTGAGAATAAAACCCACACATTTCTGCAAGGACGCACACCATGCTCGACATCCTTCAAGGCACGCCCCTGTGGGTGTACGCCGTTTATGCGTGGATTTGTTACTACGGCATCAAAGCCTGTATGGGTGGCCGTGAGAATCGTCGCTCGCTGATGATTCTGCCGGTGGTTTTGGTGGTGTGGTCACTGACGTCATTGGCGCCGTCAATACTCTCGAGCAGCGCCTGGGCGGGCGGCGCTGTGGTGGGGAGCCTGCTGGGGATGTCGTTGTTCAACGCCAATGGCGCCCGACTGGATGCCAAGGGTGAAACCCTGGTGCTGGCAGGCACATGGAAAACCTTGCTGGTCTCACAGCTGTTTTTTGCAGTGAAGTACTATTTCGGCTACCAGCAGGCGGTGCACCCGCTACTGTTGAGCACGCCACAGATGCTGGCGGTGGTCGGTGGCGTCTCGGGGCTTACCGTTGGTCTGTTCTGCGGACGGGCCGTACGGCTGCAGCGGGCGCTGAACGCTTTGCGTCGCGATAAGGGCATTGTGCTGCCTTGACCTGACTCCCCTGCCCCTTGAAAATGCGCGACGCTTTTTTGTCCCGCTTACTGAAGTAGTGAAATTTCAATGTCCGATTCGCACACCGAAGAATCCGTAGTCGCCTTGCACTCCAAAGCTGAATACGAAAACGCCATCAATCTTTCACAGCATGTGCCTGCCGCCAAGATCATCAGCGAGATGGTGTTGGACGCGTTCCACACCTCCAAGGAAAGCGACCAGATCCGCGAACTGCGCGTCGCTATCCGCCAGGCCCACGATGCCTTCGACGATGACAAAGCCTACGACCTGATGGGCCAGCTCAAGCAACTCAAGGACGCCGAAGCCGCCGACAACGCTGCGCTGGAAAACCTCAGCAGCCAGTTTTCGATCAGCCGCATCCTGTCCAGCTTCAAGGACGACCCCGAGTTTCAGGAACTGGTCTACGGCCTGGCCCTCAAGGTGCTGAACCAGAGCCACCAGGCCATCAGCAACCCAAGCGCCGGCAAGGGCAAGGCGGCCCGCGCCAAGAAAGAAGCCGAAGTGTTTGTGATCAGCAAAGACGGCATCAGCGTCACCCTGCCGCTGCGCACGCCACGCTCCAAACTGAACGTGGACCGTGAGGCGCTTGAGTTCCTTGGTTTTGCGTTTGTGGGTGAAGGCAGCGAAGCCGAACTGGAAAGCGAAACCTTCATCGATAACAGCGGCGTGGAGCAGCCGGTCACGCGCAAAAGCATCGTGACAGCCCTGCAACAGCAGAGCGCCTTTGACGGCTACGCCATCGCCGCGCAATAAGGGCGTTCATGCCTGTGGTGAGGGAGCTTGCTCCCGCTGGGCCGCGCAGCGGCCCCAGCTTTGGGTTTGAAAAGACTGGGCCTGCTTCGCAGTCCAACGGGAGCAAGCTCCCTCGCCACAGTCGCAGCGTTGCGCCTTTGGCCGACTAAGCGTTCATCACCTGCCCCGCGAACACTTCACGAAAGCGTTCCATCTCCTGCTGGGTGCCGACTGTCACCCGCACCCACTGCGGCCAGTTTTTCCAGACCCGCCCCACCATCACGCTCTGTGCCGCAAGCCGCTCGATGACGTGCTCGGCGGGCTGTTTCACGTCGATCATGAAGCAGTTGCTCTGCGAGAGCGTGCAGGTGAAGCCGCGGGACTTGAGCCAGGCCAGCGTTTTTTCGCGCACCCGGGCATTGAGCGCCTTGCGCTGCGGCAGCAGCGTGACATCTTCCAGGCTCGCCCGGGCGCCGAGCAAGGAGGACGCGGCCGGTACGTTATCGCCACCGAACACTGCCAGCCGCTCCAGCAACGTCGGGTGGCCGATTGCCAAGCCCAGCCGCGCGCCGGCCATGCCATAGATTTTTGAGAATGTGCGCAGCACCAGCAAATCGTCATGGTCCTTGACCCAGCTCACGCAACTGGGGGCATCGGAGAAATCGATATAAGCCTCATCCACCACCAGCACGCAGCCTTCGGGTTTGTTTGCCAGCGCTTGGCGGATCGTCGCGCTGGGCGTCAGGGTGCCGGTCGGGTTGTTGGGGTTGCACAGGTAAAGCAGGCCCGCCTGGGGATCAGCGGCGAGCATGGCGGGCACATCATGGGCGTGCCTGGCATCGAGGTTCACTTCGTGCACCGGCGCCTTGTGCGACTCGGCAGCCTGGCGCGGCAGTTCGTAGGACGGCGTGGCCATCACCAGGCTGCGGGCTTCGCTGGTGAACGCCACCAAGGCGTAGCGCAGTGCGGCCATGGAGCCGGCAAGCACGGCCACGTGGTCTTCCGGGATGGCCTGCTGCTGGGCGAATAAAGCGGCCAACGCGTACATGTCCGGGTAGGGATAACGCCCGGACGTCGCGATCCCACGCTGCATCGCCTCACGAGCAGCGCCCGAGGGGCCGTAGGGGCTTTCGTTGTAGTTGAGCAATACCTTGTCAGACGCTGCCGCCGCCGGGCTGGCGAGCGCCCAATCCAGACGCCCGAGTATCGGCAGGGCCGCGCCGACGGCAAGAAGGGAACGACGACTCACGCTGACCATGGTAACGACTCCTCGTAGGCGGGGATGGATTCGCACAGCTCATACAGAGGAGTATGACGAGGAGAACACCGGCTGATTTAACCGGGCACTGGGCGATCAGCGCTCCAGGTAGTCGATGATGGGGTAGCTCGCACACAACGCCTGCACCTGCGAACGCAGCTGTTCGCGTACCGCAGGGTCCTGCCGGTAATCCTCCTCGCCCAGCGGTGTCACGCTGTCCAGCACCTGGCAAATCAGCGCGACAACCTGCCGGCAGCCCGGCGGGTCGATCATGCGTTGCGCCATGGAACCGGTTCCGATACACACGCCGCTGGTGACCCATGACGAGCGCGTCTCACCCGGTACGCGATGCTTGTTCACCAGCAGGCCGCAGCCCTCCAGCGCCGACTCCGCGATGGCGCCGTTCATGGCGCCGCGCAACCGGATCAGCACCGTGTGGTTTTCGCTTCGCCCACCCACGACGTCATAGTCATGCGCCTGAAAAGCGCGGGCCATTTCATCGGCAAGTGTACGAACCCGCTCCATGCAGGCGTCGAATGCCGGCGACTTGGCGTACCCCAGGGCAGCCGCTTTAGCCGCGATCATATTGACTGCCGGTGCCCCCTGCATGCGAGGAAAGACGGCCTGGTCGAGGACGCGGCTGAAGGTCGACTTCAAGCCGGGCACCTTGGTATTCGCATCGCGCCCGGACAGGATCAGCCCACCACGAGGGCCGCCCAATTGCTTGTGCGTGCAGGTAATGGTGACATGGGCTGCGTTGATCGGGTTGGGATGACGTCCGGTCACGACCAGCCCGGCAATGTAGGAAATGTCAGCGAGCAAGATGGCGCCGGCCTCATCGGCAATCTCGCGAAACCGCTCGAAATCCACCACCCGCGAGTAAGCCTGCGCCCCGCAGATGATAATGCGCGGACGATGCGCGAGGGCCAGGCTGCGCACCTGCGCGTAATCGATGAGGCCGTCGGCGGTGGTACCGTAACGGATGGCTTTGTAATAGGCGCCCGTGAGTACAGCCGGGCTGCCGAGGGCGAGATCGCCGTCATGGTCGTGGGCCATGCCCAGCAAGGTATCGCCCGGTTCAAGCAGCGCTGAGAGGACTTGGGAGATCGCACTGGAGGCCGAGTGCGACTGCACGCTTGCGTAGTGGGCATCGAACAGTTCCCGCGCCCGGCGAATGGCCAGGGCTTCGACTCGGTCGACGTTCTCGCAGCCCGTACGATGACGCCTGCCCGGCATGCCTTCCGCCGTGACATTGACCAAGGCCGAGGCACTGGCCACCAGCGTATGCGGTTTAACGGCGCAGGATGAAGAGACCAGCGATAAGGTGCGGTGCTGTCGCGTGACTTCCGCATCGAGGATGCTCGCCAGCTCAAGGTCTTCAGCGTGCAGATCCGCCAGGCCACGACGCAGCAGGTCGGCCTGGTCTTTCAGTGGTGCGGTATTGAGTGCCATCAGTGCGGTTCCCTTCCAGGGTGTTGCGAGCCGATTCGTCCTGAACCGAGGCATTCAATTAAACAGAAATTTAAACATTTTCCCAATTAAATGTTCATTTCTGCGCGCACAGATGACGGCAAAGCAGCGAGGCAGAGCATGCGGGACTTTATTGTTGTGGCCGACGCGTGCAACACTCGCGACGCCGTGCAACTGGCGGTGTGGAAAACGGACGTTTATACCTAAAGGGAAGTGGTGAGCACGTGATACACAAACGGGAAAAAACCGAGCACTTGAAGAGCAACATCAAGTACTTGATCAAAAGCCGTGGCGAAACCCAGCTTTCGCTAAGCAGTGCCGCCGGCCTGACCAGGACCACCATCTACAACATCCTGGAAGGCAAGGTCGTCAACGTACAGCAGTCGACCATTCGCAAGATCTCCGACTTCTTCGGTATCTCCTACGACGAGATCGAGACCGTCGATTTCGAAGCCAAGGAAATCCTCGAGAGCAGTGTCTCCCCTCTGGGCAACATGAATCCCGCAGCCGTGCCGGTGCTCAAGGAAAGCCAGGTGATGCAGAACCTGGACAAGCGTATTGGCGAACTGGCCACGCGGTATCCGTTGACCTACTACTTCGGCACCTGCTGCAACCTGATCGGCGTGCGCCTGGAGCGCGGCATTCCCGGCATCAACGAAGCGGGTGATTTATTGATCGTGCAAAAAGGCACGTCGAGCCCCGGCAAGGAAAAGTTGGTGTACGACAGGGCCATCCGCAAGCTGTTCATCACCCTTGACGCCTGTAGCGCTTCGGAACGCCTGTGCGTGATCGGCGACATCATCGAGGAGCGCTTCAATGACAACGTATGAAGCGAGCGTTGAAAACAGCAACTACAAGCTGCTGGGGTTTGAGAATGACAAGAGCCTGGCGATCATCATGGTGATTGCCACCGGCAAGGTCATCAAAATGAAACTGAGCGAAGTCATCAACAGCGAAATAATGGACAACCTGAACAAAATGGAAGTCAAGAACCTGTACAAGAAGTTCTATTCGCAGGGAGGCACGCTGACCGCCTATGACTTGAACGATCGTAACGAGAACTCCTGGATGATCTACATCATCCTCAACCTGCTGTTGTTCACCTTCTATATTTTTACCAGCATCGCCGCGACCAAACCCATTTACCTGGAGTCGCTGGGCATCATCGTCACGCCGGGCACCTTCCTGTATCCGCTGACCTTCCTGATCGTGGACCTGCTCAACGAGCAGTTCGGCCTGCGCCTGGCCAGAAGGGCCATTCTGTTTGCGTTTGCCAGTAACGCGATGATCATCATCCTGCTCTATGGCTCGACCTTCCTGCCGGGGCTGCCGGGCTGGAAGCTGGATGGGCCGTACAACGACGTGATCATCCAAGTGTCCTCGGTACTGGTCGCCTCCTCGGTGTCGTTCCTGGTGTCCGAGAATATAAACTCGTACTTGCTGTGCAAGATCAAAGAGCTGACCAACTCCCAGTACCTGTACCTGCGCATCTTCCTCAGCACATTCTTCGCGGTCATCATCGACAGCTTCCTGTTTTGCTTCATCGCCTTCTACGGCGCGATGCAAACCAGCGATATCCTGAGCATGATCTACGTGCAGATCGCGATCAAAGTCGGCTTTGCCTTCTTCAATATCCTGCCTGCCTACGGTGCGCGCGCATTGTTCAAGCGCTGGATCACCGGCACTACGGCAACACTGTAACCTGTGGCGAGGGAGCTTGCTCCCGCTGGGTCGCGTAGCGGCCCCAGCTTTTGGTTTGAAAAGACTGGGCCTGCTACGCAGTCCAGCGGGAGCAAGCTCCCTCGCCACAGGTGAGCGGTTGCTCGCGGGAATTACTTAATTCAGCTGCAACTTCTGCTTCAGGCTCTGCATGACTTCAGCCTTGTTCTGCAGGTAGTCATTCAAGCCCCGTGCACGCAGGTTGCACGCGTCGCAGTTACCGCACCCCGTACCGATGATGCCGTTGTAGCAGGTCAGGGTCTGATGGCGCACTAGCTCCAACTGGTTGTGATAGTCGGCCAGTGCCCAGGTCTCGGCCTTGTTCAGCCACATCAACGGGGTGTCCAGGTGCAGCTTGTATTCCATGCCCAGTTCCAGCGCCTTGTTCAGCGCCTTGACGAACTCATCGCGGCAATCGGGGTAACCCGAGAAGTCGGTTTCGCAGACGCCGGTAATCACGGTTTCAGCCTTCACCTGGTAGGCGTAGATCGACGCCAGGGTCAGGAACAGAATATTGCGCCCCGGCACAAACGTGCTCGGCAGGCTTTCGCCCGAGCTGTTCACGGTCGGCACTGGGATGTTGTCGCGGGTCAGGCTGCTGATGGCCAGTTCGCCGAGCAAAGACACATCCATCACTTTGTGAACGGTGGCGCCCAACTGCTTCGCAAGCTGCTGGGCGACTTCAATTTCCGCCACATGGCGCTGGCCATAATCGAAGGTAATGCAGTGCACTTCGTCATACCGCGTCAAGGCCTGGATCAGACAGGTCGTCGAATCCTGCCCGCCACTGAAGACCACAACGGCTTTTTTACTCATCTCTGCGCTTCCTGCATTTGTAGAATGTGGGTGTAAGAGCGAGCTTGCTCGCGAAAAACGATAACGATAACGCAGCGAGTCCGGTTTGGCACGACGCCCTCAGGTTTTTCGCAGGCAAGCCAAAATATAAAAAACCCCGCGCTTCTTTCGAAGGCGGGGTTTTTCATTGCTCCAAGACTCAGTGTGCGTAGGTCAGCAACAGCTCTTTCGGTACTTGGAAATCCAGGGACATCATCACGCTCAGCGCGGTGATGGTGAAGATCGAGAACACGAACAGCTTGCGCGCCCAGACGGTGTCATCCACCGCCTTGTAACCGGTCCAGGCCATGTACAACCAGTACATGCCCATGGCGGCCGCAACGGCGAGGTAGCTCATGCCGGCGTAGCCACTGAAGGTCAACATCAAGGTCGCCAGGAGGAAGGCCAGGATGTAGAGCAGGATGTGTTTCTTGGCCACCTGGATGCCACGCTTGACCGGCAGAACCGGAATCGAGGCAGCCAGGTAGTCATTGAAGCGGAAAATCGCGATGGCGTAGGAATGCGGCATCTGCCACAGGCTGAACATCACCAGTAGCGTCAGCGCGGCCATGTCGAAGCTATTGGTCACAGCCACATAACCAATCACCGGCGGCATCGCCCCCGACAGACTGCCCACCAGCGTGCCGTGAACCGACTTGCGCTTGAGGTACAGGCTGTAGAGGCCGACGTAGATGACAAAGCCGATCACGGCAAACAGCGCCGCCAACGGGTTGGCCACCTTGTACAACAGGGCCACACCGGCAACACCCAGGACGGTCGCATAGACCAGTGCCAGTTTCAGGGAAATAAGCCCCTGCACCAGCACGCGGTTCTTGGTGCGTTCCATCTTGATATCGATGTCACGGTCGATGCAGTTGTTGAAGACACAACCGGAAGCTACCACCAGGGACGTGCCGATCATTGCAGCCAGGAAGATGGCCAGATCGACATGTCCCTTGGAGGCCAGGAAGAAACCGCCCGCCACAGAAAGCACGTTACCGAAAATGATCCCCGGTTTGGTGATTTGGATAAAGTGCTTAAGCGACATCGGGTCTTACCTCACTTCGCCATCATGTAGGTGTGGATGCTGAACATGATCCACAGCGACAGACCAACCAACAGAACGATCACCAGGCCTGCGAACACGAATGCAATCACGTTCTCACGCTGGGCCGCAGAGCGGTCCAGGTGCAGGAAGTACACCAGGTGAACCAGAACCTGAATCACCGCGAACGCCAGGACGATCATCAAGGTGATCGACTTCGGCAAGGTTGGGTACATCACCAGGCCGAACGGGATCAGGGTCAGGATGACCGACAGGATGAAGCCGATAGCGTAAGACTTGACGCTGCCGTGGCTTGCATCGTGGCTGTCATGGGAGTGTGCATTAGCCATTACAGAGTCCCCATCAGGTAGACAACGGTGAATACGCAGATCCAGACCACGTCCAGGAAGTGCCAGAACAGGCTCAGGCAGCTCAGGCGAGTCTTGTTGGTGTTGGTCAGGCCGTGCTTATTGACCTGATACATCATCACCGCCATCCACAGCAGACCTGCCGACACGTGCAGACCGTGGGTACCTACCAGCGTGAAGAACGCGGACAGGAAGCCGGAACGGTGCGGGCCGTAGCCTTCGGAGATCAGCAGGTGGAACTCGTTGATCTCCATGCCGATGAAGCCCAGGCCGAACAGGAAGGTCAGTGCCAACCAGCTCAGTACGCCTTTCTTGTTGCCCTTGTAGAAGGCCAACATGGCGAAGCCGTAGGTGATCGAACTGAACAACAGCAAGGCGGTTTCGCCGAGCACGTAAGGCAGTTCGAAGATGTCGTGGCCCGACGGGCCACCGGCAGTGTTGTTTACCAGTACCGCGTACACCGCGAAGATCGACGCAAACAAGATGCAGTCGGTCATCAGGTAGAGCCAGAAACCGAAAACGGTCATCGGCCCCGAGTCGTGGTGATGGTCATCGTGCCCATGGTCATCGACATGGGCGTGTCCAGCATTGGTCACTAAGTTCGACATGGTTTAAGCCTGTTCCAACGAGGTTTCTACACGGTTGGCCGGAATCTTCTTCTCGGCTACCAGGCGAGCGTGCTGCTCGGCTTCGATGCGCTCGATCGTCTCGACCGGCACCATGTAGCCTTGATCATCACGGGCAGCGTGAATGATGAAGTAACCGATAGTGCCGACCAGGCTCACGATTGCCAGCCACCAGATGTGCCAGATCATCGCGAAACCGAATACGGTCAACAGGCCGCCCATCACCACGCCAGTGGCGGTGTTGCTTGGCATGTGGATCGGTTCGTAGTGCTTAGGCTTCTGGTACGCAGTACCGTTTTCCTTGGCTTCGGTGAACGCATCAATGGTGTTCGCAGTAGGGATCACGGCGAAGTTGTAGAACGGAGGTGGCGACGAGGTCGACCATTCCAGGGTGTGGCCGTTCCATGGGTCACCGGATTCGCACATGTTCTGCTTGCGATCACGCACGCTGACGTACAGCTGGATCAGCTGGCAGGCGATACCCACGGCGATCATTACCGCACCGAACATGGCGACGTACAGGTACGGCACCCACTCAGGGTTGGTAGTGGCGTTCAGACGACGGGTCATGCCCATGAAGCCCAGAGCATAGAGCGGCATGAATGCAACGAAGAAGCCCGAGATCCAGAACCAGAACGCAGCCTTGCCCCAGCCTTCGTGCAGCTTGAAGCCGAACGCTTTCGGGAAGTAGAAGGCGAAACCAGCGATGTAGCCGAATACCGCACCACCGATGATCACGTTGTGGAAGTGAGCGATCACGAACAGGCTGTTGTGCAGTACGAAGTCAGCACCCGGAATGGCCAGCAGTACGCCGGTCATGCCGCCGATGGCGAAGGTCACCATGAAGCCCAGGGTCCACAGAACCTGGCTGGTCATGCGCAGACGACCGTGATAGATGGTGAACAGCCAGTTGAACAGCTTCACCCCCGTCGGGATGGAAATCAGCATCGTTGCCAGGCCGAAGAAGGCGTTGACGCTGGCACCCGAACCCATGGTGAAGAAGTGGTGCAGCCAAACCATGAAGCCCAGGATCGAGATCGCGCCGGAAGCGTAGACCATCGAGTGGTGACCGAACAGGCGCTTGCCGGTAAAGGTCGAGATCACTTCGGAGAAGATACCGAACGCCGGCAGGATCAGGATGTACACCTCAGGGTGACCCCATGCCCAGAACAGGTTCACGTACATCATTGGATTGCCACCAAGTTCGTTGGTGAAAATGTGGAAATCCAGGTAACGGTCAAGCGACAGCAGCGCCATGGTAGCGGCCAGGATCGGGAACGAAGCCACGATCAGGACGTTTGCCCAGGTGCAGGTCCAGGTGAAGATCGGCATGTCCATCAGTTTCATGCCAGGGGCGCGCATTTTCAGGACGGTGGCCAGGAAGTTGACCCCCGTCAGCGTCGTCCCGAGCCCTGATAGCTGTAGCGCCCAGATGTAGTAGTCCACACCCACGCCCGGACTGTACTGAATGCCCGACAATGGCGGATACGCAACCCAACCGGTCTTGGCGAATTCGCCGACGCCCAGGGAAACGTTGATCAGCACCACGCCGGAAACCAGCAGCCAGAAGCTCAGGGAGTTCAGGAACGGGTAGGCAACGTCACGCGCACCGATCTGCAGCGGCAAGGCAAGGTTCATCAAGCCGGTGAAGAATGGCATCGCCATGAAGATGATCATGATCACACCGTGAGCGGTGAAGATCTGGTCATAGTGTTCAGGTGGCAGGTAGCCAGGCGAACCCTCGGTGGCCATGGCCAACTGGGTACGCATCATGATGGCGTCGGCAAAACCACGCAGCAGCATGACCATGGCAACGATGACGTACATGACGCCGATTTTCTTGTGGTCGACCGAAGTCAGCCATTCGGTCCACAGGTAGGACCACTTCTTGAAGTACGTGATACCTGCAACCAGTGCCAGACCGCCCAGCGCGATCATGGCGATGGTCACCATCACGATCGGCTCGTGGAACGGGACCGCATCCCAACTTAATTTACCAAACATCGTTTACTCCTCTGCCCCAGCAGTTGAATGCGAGCCCGTGTCAGCACCTTCAACCACGGCCACTTCTTTCTTCTCGTGCTTGACCGGCTTGCCTGGCTTCATACCTTCGTACTTGTCGACGATTTTCTGAAACAGGTTCGGCTCATACGCGGAGTACAGAGCGACTGGGTTGTTCTGGCTTGGTTTGGCCAGGGCGTCGTATTCAGCTTGATCAAGCTGTTTAGGTGCGGCCTTGACTTCGGCTACCCAGGCGTTGAAATCTTCCTGGCTCGTCGAGATCGCTTTGAATTTCATGCCGGTGAAGCCAGCGCCGCTGTAGTTGGCGGAGATGCCTTCCATTTCAGCTTTCTGGTTGGCGATCAGGTGCAGCTTGGTCTGCATGCCTGCCATCGCGTAGATCTGACCGCCCAGGGCTGGGATGAAGAACGAGTTCATCACGGCGTCGGAGGTGATCTTGAAGTTAACCGGGGTGTGCTCCGGGAATACGATCTTGTTGACGGTGGCGATACCCAGGTCCGGGTAGATGAACAGCCACTTCCAGTCCAGCGCGACCACTTCGATGTTGATCGGCTTGGCGTCGGATTCCAGCGGACGGTATGGGTCCAGTGCGTGGGTGGACTTGTAGGTCACATAACCCAGGGCAATGATGATGAGGATCGGGACCAGCCACACCGCGATTTCGATCTTGGTGGAGTGCGACCACTTCGGCGCGTAGGTGGCGCTGGTGTTCGACGCGCGGTATTTCCAGGCGAAGGCGAAGGTCATGATGATCACAGGAACCACGACCAGCAGCATCAGCAGGGTGGCGGTGATGATCAGGTTTCGTTCATCCAGACCGACCTGTCCTTTTGGGTCGAGCAAGGTCCACTTGCAGCCTCCCAGCATTAACAACATGCCAAGCAGCGGCAAAAAGCCTAGTAATCGGGGGTACCTGTTTTTACTCATCTCACGACCTCTAAAGCAGCTTGCGCAATGCAGTTGGGTTTTGATCGCCAACACTTCACCCTGCCAAGGGTTGGCATTTCTCTTCGATTGAATAAGAGCCTGCCCATCACGTCATATATGTACGTTTCACGGACCTGCAGTGAGTTCTTATTCGATTTCGTGGTTAAAGGCCTTGTTACAGACCAATTCCATTTGGTGCGGATAGTTGAAAGGCTGCCGGAACCTGGGGTCGCACAGAGCCTTCCATCTGCTCCTCGACCGCTCCAATGCTCAAATATTGAACAGCACCGGACATTCAGTGCGGGCGATTGTAGTTAGCTAGCGATGTATAAACCATGTCTTATAAAGAAATAATTTTTATCGATTACAGCAATAATCCTTCACCATTCTTGCAACGGTTCGCGATCTTATCGCGTTCGATTCTCAACAAAAACCACAAAAATTGCCGTGTTATTGGGCAAAGGGCCACATCCCTTACAGCCTGTAAGGGCATGCCAAACGCGGGCAAGTGCCCATAAAACAAGGCATTCGCAGACCGCTCCGACACTCGAACGCTGCACGCTTTGCGCGGTCTTACACGCCACGAATTGACAGCACAATTTGCGCGTTTGGCGCAAATTTAATGGCCTGTGGCACGGCTCGGAAACGTCCTGCGACAGCCTCCGTGTGACAACATGTCGCACACTGCGCGCACCTGAAATTGCTCCTTGTCACGGCAGTTTCACAAAATCCCTACAAAGCAAAACGCCCCGGCCTTCCTTCAAGAAGGACCGGGGCGTTTTCGTCAGCGACTCAGTGGTTGCGTTGACGGTTACGGTAAATGCCCAGAGGCACCAGGATCACCGTAAGCACGAACGCCACCAGTGCCCATTGCGCCAGGGACAGGCCGAGGATCGGCGGGTACGGCGTGCTGCAAAAGCCATCGACCTGGAAACCCAGCGGGAACACCTTGGCCAGCGGCAGTTCATCGACAATCGGCTGCAATACATCCACACCGCAGCTGACCTCGGGGAACAACTGGGTGTACACATGATGCCCCGCGGCGGCGACGCCACCCAGCGCACTGAGTACGACCAACCCTTCGAAGAACGTGAGCGCGCCCTTGGTACGCATGGCTGCACCGATGAACGCGAACACCGCGATCAACAGCAAGGCATAGCGTTGCAGGATGCACAGCGGGCACGGCGCCTCGCCCAGCACCACTTGCATGTACAGCGCCCCGCCGATCAGCGCCAGGCAGATGATGCCCAGCAACACCAGAAAGCGTCGCTCCCTGCCTAAACGCAATTCGTCACTCATCCCCGTTTCCCTTTGTCGTTGTGCCAATGGCCGCAAGTTTACACACAGGGAGTGGTTTAAACAGACAAGGGTTAACAGCAGATTAATCTGGGCAAATAGAGATCCAAATGTGGGAGGGGCTTGCCCCCTCCCACACATTGAACAGCGTTGTTCCCGCGAAATTACTCCAGCGCCGCCGCCGGGCCGAAGAATTCATAGCGGCTTTGCTTCTCCGGCACACCCAATGCCTTGAGGTGACGCTTGATCGCCGCCATGAAACCTTTAGGCCCCAGGAAGTAGGCATCCACATCACGCTGCTCAGGCAACCACGCCGCCAGTTGCTCGCGGGTCAGCATGCCGACTTTGTCCGCCGCCGCGCTCACGCCGTCATCCTCGGCATAGCAGTAAAAGCGCTTGAGCTGGGGATGTTGGGCAGCCAGGCCATCCACCCAGTCGCGAAACGCATGCACCCCGCCGTTACGCGCACAGTGAATAAAATGCACCGGCCGCGCTGTCGCCAGGGCCGCTTCGAGCATCGGTAAGGTCGGCGTGATACCCACCCCGCCGCTGATCAGCACCAGCGGCTTGTCGCTGGCCGCCAGGGTGAACTCACCCGCCGGCGGGAACAGCTCGATAGTCGCGCCGACGTGCATCTGGTCATGCAGGTAATTGGAGACCCGCCCATTGGCTTCACGCTTGACGCTGATGCGGTACAGGCCCTTATCGGTCAGGGCCGACAGGGAGTAGTTGCGGCGCACTTCCTCGCCGTCGAGCAACAGCTTCATGCCGATGTATTGCCCAGGTGCGGCCGCCAGGATCGGGCCGTTATCCGCCGGGGCGAAATAGAAGGAGCTGATCTCATCGCTCTCCTCCACCCGTTTGACCAGGATAAACGGCCGCGCACCGCGCCAGCCGCCCGGGGCCTGGGCTTTCTCGTCGTAGATGGCGGCTTCGGCGCCGATCAGGATGTCCGCCAACTGGCCATAAGCCGCCCCCCAGGCACTGAGCACTTCAGGGGTGGCGATCTCGCTGCCCAGCACCTCGGCGATGGCGCGCAGCAAGCAGCCACCGACGATCGGGTAGTGTTCCGGCAGGATCTGCAAGGCCACATGCTTGTTGATGATCTTCGCCACCAGGTCGCCCAGTTGGTCCAACTGGTCGATATGCCGTGCGTACATCAACACGCCGTTGGCCAAAGCCCGAGGTTGGTCGCCGCTGGCTTGGTGGGCCTGGTTGAACAATGGGCGAACCTGCGGGTATTCGCTGAGCATCATGCGATAGAAATGCGTGATCAGGGCTTCGCCGCCGCTTTCCAGCAGGGGCACAGTGGATTTGACGATGGCACGGTCTTGGGCACTAAGCATGGCTGACTCCTGGGTCTTCTTACTGATTGCCCTTACCTACTCAGCATTCGTGCCAACTTTTTATCGGTTATTTTTCAATGAGTTAAATATTTTGTAGTCAGTATGACCTCCTACAACTTATAGTCATAAGGACTACAAGGAGTCATTATGACTGCGCAATCGTTGCTCACGACCCTGCTGCCTCTGGTCGCCGACTTGTCCCGCGAGCTGCCTGAGGGCGAGCGCTACCGCCGCTTGCTACAAGCCATGCGCGCCCTGCTGCCGTGCGATGCCGCCGCGTTGCTGCGCCTGGACGGCGAATGGCTGGTGCCCTTGGCGGTCGACGGCTTGAGCCCCGATACCCTCGGGCGGCGTTTCAAGGTCAGCGAACACCCGCGCTTTGCCGTGCTGTTGAGCAGCCCCGGCCCGACCCGCTTCGACAGCGACAGCGAACTGCCCGACCCTTACGACGGCCTGGTCGATGGCGTGCATGGGCATCTGCAAGTGCACGACTGCATGGGATGCCCGCTGTTTGTCGACGATCACCCCTGGGGCCTGCTGACCCTCGACGCCCTGGATACCGAGCGCTTCGAGCGCGTCGAACTGGATGCCCTGCAAGCCTTCGCCAGCCTCGCGGCCGCCACCGTCAACGTCGCCGCACGTATCGAACACCTGGCCCTGCGTGCCGAAGATGAGCACCAGCGCGCCGAGATTTATCGTCAGGCCAGCGGCCAGCAGCACAAGGAAATGATCGGCCAGAGCAAGGCCCACAAGCGCCTGGAGGAGGAAATCAAGCTGGTGGGCAGCAGCGACCTGACCGTGCTGATCACCGGCGAAACCGGGGTGGGCAAGGAATTGGTCGCGCAAGCCCTCCACGCCGCTTCGCACCGCGCCGAAAAACCACTGATAAGCCTCAACTGCGCGGCGCTGCCGGAGACGCTGGTGGAGAGCGAACTGTTCGGCCATGTGCGCGGTGCCTTCACCGGCGCGTTGAACGAGCGCCGGGGCAAGTTCGAGCTGGCCAATGGCGGCACCTTGTTTCTGGACGAAGTGGGCGAATTGTCGCTGAGCGTACAAGCCAAACTGCTGCGCGTACTGCAAAGCGGCCAGTTGCAGCGCCTGGGCTCGGACAAAGAGCACCAGGTGGATGTGCGCCTCATCGCCGCCACCAACCGCGACCTGGCCGAAGAAGTGCGCAATGGCCGTTACCGCGCCGACTTTTACCACCGTCTGAGCGTGTACCCGCTACAAGTGCCGGCGTTGCGCGAACGTGGCCGCGATGTGCTGCTGTTGGCGGGGTTCTTCCTGGAGCAGAACCGCTCGCGCATGGGCTTGGGCAGCCTGCGCCTGAGCAGCGACGCGCAAGCGGCGCTGCTGGCCTACAACTGGCCGGGCAATGTACGCGAGCTGGAGCATTTGATCGGACGCAGCGCCCTGAAGGCCCTGGGCAACTGTCGCGAACGCCCGAAGATCCTGAGCCTGAGTGCCCAGGACCTGGATCTGCCCGACATCAGCACGCCGCCGGCGATCGAAACGCAGCCCGAATCAGCCCCCGTAGTCGCTGGCGACCTGCGCCAGGCCACCGAGCACTACCAGCGCCAGCTCATCAGCGCCTGCCTGGAACGCCACCAGCACAACTGGGCCGGCGCCGCCCGCGAACTGGGCCTGGACCGCGCCAACCTGGGCCGCATGGCCAAGCGCCTGGGCCTCAAACCGTAGTGAGCGGGCTTGCCCCGCGCTGGGGGGCGAAGCCGCCCCAACAAAGACGCCGCGGTATTTCAGGAGGACCGAGGTGCCTGGGTTTGGGGCGGCTTCGCCCCCCAGC